>NZ_JARBDB010000039.1:0-51481 GCF_036577605.1 Paenibacillus sp. GYB004 | reverse complement strand
TAAATGATCGTCTGAATGCTCCGCTTGAACACCATGTGTCTCAGCTCGTTCAGCAATATTGCGACGATAATCGGAAGCGGGAACAGGAATACGATCTTATAGACGGAAATAATAAGCGTATTCTGAAACACCTGCCAGAAATTTTCGTTGACGAGCAGTTTCTCGAAATGCCTCAGGCCTACCCACGGGCTGGCCGCCATGCCTTCGAAGATGTTGAAATCCTTAAACGCAATAACGATCCCGTACATGGGCGTGTACTTGAATAGCAAAATGAATGCGAGTCCCGGAATAAGCGCTACGTATAAGTCCCAATCTTTGCGAATGTCGGTCCATAACGTCTTAGCATACGATTTCCGGGGTGAGGAAGCAGTTGCTCCATTTGTTGCAGGCTCCATCTTGTTGTCGTCCCCCTTCTTGATTCTGTCGAGAAACGGCGCCTGAGAGCTCTTTTTCGCCCGGCGAATCCGTTGTTGTTCCAAGTGTAGCAAACCGGGGGGCCGTTTGTACCGGACTACTTTTACGTCTTTTGGTACTTTCGTGACAACTCCCGGGATGCTAGCTCCAAGTTGCCTTAACCGAGCGCCTCACACAAAAAGCACAATCAATGAAAGCGATTCCAAAAAGAGAAGCCGAATGTCGTAATTTGTCTGAAAATACTTCTCGACAGGCGCGTCGTCTTCCCTTGTCCGGCGAACGTATGTGCGTTATAATCGCGGTACAGCATGGTTTGGAGAACGGATATCTTTATGCCCGAAGAAGAGAGGAAACAGCCGATGCCGCAGCCGATTGCCGTAAGAAGCGTACACGAGGAGTTCGACGAGCAGGTGATGCTTGGATGCGTACACAAGCTGCTCGGCAGGTCCGATGCAGCGATCGAGTCTTGGACGTGCGCGACGATTGACTACCGGACTCCGAATTTCGTAAACGGCGGACTGTTTCGTCTGCATGGCACGGCCACGGTTGACCGAAGCTTCGTCCCGTGGTCCTTGATCGTCAAAATTACTAGGCCCGATGCCGATAGAGCGGCGGGGACGCATTACAACTACTGGAAACGCGAAGCGTTCGCCTATCGTTCGGATCTTCGGGGAATCTTGCCGGAAGGTATAGCCGTTCCGGACTGTTATGCCGTGGAGGAGAAGCCGGACGGGCGGCTGTGGCTGTGGCTGGAGGAAATTCCGGGGAATACGGACAGCGTATGGTCCGATGACGAGTACGGATACGCCGCGTGGCAGATCGGACGATTCCATGCGGCTTATTTGAACGGGCTGCCTATTCCGGAAGAAGACTGGTTATGCCGGTCCTGGCTCCGCTCGTGGGTAGCCGAGTGCAGCAAGTATACGGTCAACGTACGGGAAGCGGACTGGCACCATGGGTCCGCGGACGAGCGGCGGATTCGGTCCGTTCTGGACCGGTACGAGGACTTGCTCCTCCATATGCCGCAGCTGATCGATGGGGTGGAGCGGCTGCCTCGCGTGCTCGCCCACCAGGATATATGGCGCAAGAATATGTATATCCGTCAGGAGCCGAACCGGGATATGCGTCTGGTGCTTATCGATTGGCAGTTTGCCAGCGTATCCGGCGTAGGCGAGGAACTGGGACGGTTTTACGGCTTGACGATGAGCAAGCGGTATATCCGGCCCGAGCGGTATGCAGAGTACGATCGACTGCTGTTCGGCCGGTATACGGACGGACTGAGCGGCTCCGGATGGGGCGGGGACGTCCGTCTGGCGCGTTACGGCTTCTGCACGGCGGTCGCCGCCCGCAGTATCTGGGAAGTGCCCAAGATGATCGAGCTGCTGGCCGCCAGCCGCGGTTCGGAAGGCGCCGAGCGGGAAGCGCAGGAGGAAAGAGCCCGCCTCTTGCTGTCTATTACGGAGGTCCACATGCAGCTGCTAGAGGAAGCCAAACGGCTCCACAAGGAGTTTGGGGGCATGCCAAACTAGCCGCGGAACGCCCCCGGCTAGTAGTTACCATCTATAGCTGTACGTCAGGCGGCGCCCCCTCCATCCCTATTCTCGACGACAGGGAAGGGTTGGGGTTGGGATCGGGAAGCGCTGCTCAGGGCCGTACTTCTCCCGGCGTTACTCCCCAATACTTGCGGAATACGCGGGTAAAGTAGCTGCCGTCGTGATAGCCGACGAGACTGGCCGCTTCGCTGATTTTGGCCCCGTCGAGAAGCGCCGCCTTGGCGCGCTCCATCTTGCGCTCGATCACATAAGCGGAGAACGATTTGCCCGTCTCCTGCTTGAACAGACGGCTCAAGTACGAGGAGTTGACGAACAGCCGGTCCGCCACCTGATGGAGCGATATTTCCTGGTCCATCTCCTCCTCGACGATACCGAGCAGCTGCTTCACGATCTGATGACTGACCGACATCCGCTGCTTCTGCACATATACCGCCGCGCGGCGCACGATCCGCAGCAGCATCGCATGGATTTGCTCCTTATGGCCCAGCGCCTGCGGATTAAAGAAGTGGACGTAGTCGTCCCCGGCAAAATCTTTGAACGGCCATCCCTGCTTCTGCATAATCCGGATCAGCAGCGCGCCGAAAAACATCACGTTCTCCTGTACGTCGTCCATCGATTCGGCCGTTACGATGCCGCTCACCGACCAGAGCCTGTCGAGCGTATCCGCCGCCTTCTCCTCGTCCCCCGTCTGAAGAGCGATCTCCAGCGCCTTCTCCAGATTCGGGTCCGACGGAAGCACCGGTTTATCACCCGACTCCTCGCGGAACGGGATGGCGATATTGCCCCCGTAGATGATCCGGTTCTGCAGCGCCCGCATCGACTGCCGGTACAGCTCCGGCACCTCGTCCCGTCCCCCGGTCGTCCGGCATATGCCCGCGCTTGCGGTCAGCTTCAGACATTCTTTTACGGTGGACAGCAGCCGGGTAATATCGGTATTGACCTGCAGCATCACGACGCCGTCGTCTTTGTCCGCCGGCGCTTTCCATATAAGCGCCGTTGCCCCTCCCGGGTCGGAGCATACCCAATACTCCGGCAGCAGTTCCTTGGCAATCCCGCTTAAAGCAAACTGCAGAACCGGCATGTCCTGCTGCGTAAACCGGGTTTCCTCCTCCGACACAGGGTCCATATCCAGCGCAGCGACCACGTACCTGGCATCATGCTCCAGCTCCAGCTGCACATCCTGGCTGCGCCTCGTAATTTCCCACTCCACAAATTTGCCGTTCAGCCAGTTCACGAAGAAATTGTTCTGCAGATGCGGCAAGTTATGACGCCATTTTTCCTGCAGCGCATCCTGGCTATGCTTCAGCTCCAGCTCCCTGCGAAGCTGCTGGGCGGCCCCGAGCACGGCATCGAGGATTTCCGAATCACCTGCCGGCTTCAGCAAATATTTGGACACCCCGAACTCCAGCGCCTTCTGGGCATAGGTGAAATTGTCGTGTCCGCTCAGGATGATCGTTTTCGTCATCAGCCCCTGCTCCGCCACTTTGCGCGCCACCGTCAGCCCGTCCACGCCGGGAATCTGAATGTCGAGCAGCATCAGGTCCGGTTTCTTCCTCTCGATCAGTTCAAGGGCATCCATTCCGTTATGAGCCATCCCGACGATATCGATCCCGTGCTGCTCCCAAGGAATGTTGTTAGCCAAACTGTTGCATAGTCGAATCTCGTCTTCCACGATCAGCAAATTCATCCCGATGTTCGCTCCTTTCGCTTAATCTGGTTCCGTCTGTTCGGGAGAAAGCTGGAACGTCTCTTTGCATCGGTCAAGCGGCAGACGAACCGTCACCGCCGTCCCCTCCCCTTGCCGGCTCTCCACTTCCATCGCCGCCTGTTTGCCGTATACCATACGGATTCGGGAAGCCACGTTGCGGAGCCCATACAAATCTTTGTTCGATTCCCACGGCGGCAGCGACAATCCGGACTTGTCCGGACCGAAGATGTGCTCCAGTTCCCCGCGGATATAATCGAGCCTCTCCGGCATCATCCCTACCCCGTTGTCCGCAACGATCATATACAGGAAGCCGCCCTCCGTATACGTTCGTACCGTCAGCTGTCCTCCGCGCTCCCGTTGTTCCAGACCGTGAAGAATCGCATTTTCCACAAGCGGCTGCAGCAGCAGCTTCATCACCGGAACCGGCTTGCTCGCTTCGTCGACGTCGTAGGCGACCGAGAACTTGTCCAAGAAACGCAGCTGCTGCACCCGGACGTAGTAGTGCAGATGAGAAATCGTCTCCTCCACCGTGAACGTGTCCGTTCCTTTGCTCAGGCTGAGCCGGAAAAACCGCGACAAGTTCAGCACCATCTCGCTGATTTCGTCCGCTTCATAGTTTTTGGCCGCCCAATAGATCGAATCCAGCGTATTGTACAAAAAGTGCGGATTGATCTGGGTCTGCAAAAATTTCAGCTCGGTAAGCGCCAGGCGCAATTGCTGTTCGTAGCCGTGCTGGATCAGATGTTTCTGGTCGTAGATCATCTGGTTAAACGCCTGGGTCAAATAACCGAGCTCGTCCTGCCGGTGATTGTCCAGCTTGACGTTGAAGTTGCCGCTGCCGGCCCGCTTCATGCCCTGCATCAGCTTCTGAATCGGAGAAGCGATGCTGCTGTAGACGGCCCAGGAGATCCAGAGCGCGAGCAGGACGCTGATCGCGATAATGATATACGTATACGCCTGAATCTGCTTCGTCTTGGCGAACACTTCGCTTTGCGGCTGCATGAGCAGCAGCGACCATTTGTAATATTTGGAGCCGATCTCGACTTGAAACGTATCTTTGTCGGCCATCCGCTTCTCCAGGCTCGCCTCGGTAATGTCGCCCGTCCCCGTAATCGGCTTGCGCTCGTCCGTCAGCAGAACGATTTGCGCATTCTCGGACGGGAGCAACGAGCGGATCAGGTCAAGCAGCTTCGTCTGGTTCAGCGTGACGACGAGCAGATTGGGCTGCCGGCCCGGATTGTTCAGATCCATCGCGCGCACCAGCGAGATTCCGTCCGCTCCGATAATTTGGCCGAACGTCTTGCCGTCGGGCGTAGGCTCGTCAGGCAGCGTGTACATAATCCCGCTTCCCCCGAAACGGGCCAGCAGCTGGAGCCACGATTGCTGCGTCTGGCTGGAAATATGCCGGCTGCCGGTCGTCGTCGACACGGCTACATTGGACAAGGAATGGTACACCGATATTTGCGAGATCATATGATTGATCGACGTAATATTGGACAGCTGCTTCAGCACCTCGGTGAAGTTGGCGACGTCCTGCGGCGACAGATCCGCCCCGGACTGATCGAGCAGCCGCAGCATATTCGTATCGGTTGCGATTAAGGTCGAGATCTCCTCGACGTTCTGCAGTGTTACGTCGATATAGTCCATTGAGGACGTAAGCGCCGCCCTCGTACGCTCGGTCGTCTGGTCGAGCAGCATCTGCCTCGACTGAAAGTTCGAGAACAAGCTGACTGCCACAAGCGGCAGCAAAATAAACAAAAAATATACGGTCAGCCTCATCTGAATATTTTGATGATACAGCCGGTTAAACCAACGGAGCGGATATATGTGGAAAACCTCCGTTTCTGTTAGAGTAAACAAGGGCGTTGCGGATTAGTCCAGAGAGGCCCGGTACCATTCATTGACCTCGCGCGTAATTTCGTCTCCGCCCTCCAGCCTCCACCGGCTAACGTATTGATCGAAATCGTCCAGAGAAGCTACGCCCAGCACGATCTTAATAAACTGCTCCTCCATCGAAGAGAGCTTCAACATATATTTGCCCATGGCCGGAGTTGGAAGCCCGGTGAACCGGTTCACGATCAGGTTGTTTTCGACTCTTTTCTGGTTTTCGTATAACCGGAAATGCTCCCCGAGCGAATCCAGACGCTGTTTATCCAGCTCAGGCTCGATGACTTCCACAAGCGCGGAATAGATGCCCCGGTACTTGTGCTTGTCGTGCTCCGGGAAGTTGGTCACCATCTTGCCGTCCCTCATCGACCAGATCTCGTTCTCGAAACCGAGCTTCAGGTTGCTGTGGCCTTCGCCCGCTATAAAATTGAGCAGCCGGATGACGTCCGCCCCGTTCGGGCTGCCGGCGGGCACGATGCTGAATCCCCGAACAAGCGATGTGGAGTAGGTCCCCTTCTCGCCTCGCGGCCCTGTCGGATATTCGAGCGGAATCCACTCCGCTTTCGGATCGCGCTGCTTGTTCTGATCGATCGGCCCCCGGGTATCGTACCAGGCGGCGGAGAAAATCCCGACTTTGCCTGACGCCACTTTTTCTTCGAGCGTTTTCGTCCGGTTCAGCGGAAATTCCGGATCGATCAACCTCTCCTCATACAATCGGCGCAAAAAAGCCAGCGCTTCCTTCGTCTCAGGCAGCGTATTGGAATAGACCAGCTTCCCGTCCCGCTCCAGCCAGCTATCGAGCTGGGTGCCGAACGCGCCGAAGAACGGAGCGCTTCTCCCAAGCTTCTCCGTCAGCAGCAATCCGATCGTGTCGTGAACCCCGTTGCCGTCCGGATCGCCGAAGGTGAACGCACGGATTACTTCATAATATTCGTCCAGCGTTCGCGGCGGCTTCAGCCCGAGCCGGTCGAGCCAATCTTTACGAGCGTACATCAGCTCGACGCCCTTCACCTCATTCATGCTCGGCACCGCGTAGATCATCCCGTTAAATGTCACCTGATCCCAGGCTTCCTTCGGAATTTTCCTCTTCAGATCAGGACCGTACTGGTCGATCAGCTCGTCGAGCGGCTGCAGCTTGTGCTCCTGCACTTTGTTGGACAGCCATACATCGTCGACCGCATACATCATATCAGGCAAAGCGGTGGACGATAAGACGATGTTTAATTTCTCATGATAGCTTTCGTTCGGCGGCAAGATCACGTTGATGTTGAGCTTCGTATTCCGCTCGATATAGTCCAGATACGGATTATGGTTTTCATCCATACCCGGAGGAAAAGATGTTCCAAGAGAAGTGACTACGATGGAAATTTCCTTCTTTTGGCTTTTTTCGATCCCCGTCTTTTCGCCTGCGGACGACAATACCGCCCATACGGACAACCCCGCCGCTATCGCAGCCGTTCCCGCCGCCGCCAGAAGCACTCTTTGTCTCTTTGTCGTATTTCCCATTCGCGTCTTCCTTTCCGACCGCTTGCTAGCGGATGCGAACTTACGCGATACCCCCTGAAAACGGAACCGCTTTCAGCTTCCTTTCAAGAAATATTTTATCATTCCGGGGGGGAAAAAGAAACTCGTGGACCGCGAAGCGGCGCGTTTCGTGGCGGAATGAGCCACCCTTTCCGCTATATCCAATCTTTCCCTTGCCTTTTGGCTAATGATGCAAGTATGGTTAATACCAAAAAGCCATATGGAGGCCCCTGATGACCGATAATCTTTCCTTGGTCCGCGCCGATCAAGGCCAAAGCGAGTATGTCAGACAAAAGCTGATCGAGTATAATGCCCGCCATGTCGCCGATGAACTAAAATCCGCATACGAGCCGATCCATCTGATCATCAAAAACGAGCAAGGGGACATCGTCGCAGGACTGCTTAGCTGCCTATGCTGGAATTGGGTGGAAGTCGACATCTTGTGGGTAGACGAGCAGTATCGCCATCAAGGATACGGCACCCGGCTGCTGCAAGCGATCGAGGACACGGCCCGCTCCAAAGGCGCCGACTTCCTGAAGCTGAATACATTCGGCTTCCAGGCTCCCGAATTTTACAAAAAGCACGGCTTTCAGCTTCTGTTCGAGATCAACAACGCGCCGCGAGGCAGTCGGCATTACTACTTCATGAAGCCGCTGCAGCCGGTAGAGTGAGGCGGCCGATCCTGCTATAATGAAGACAAACTGGCGGATACAAGGAAGAAATCGAGGTGAACGTGATGGCCAAGAAAAAAAGACCGGCTCCCGCTCCATCCCCTACGGCAGGCGACCAGCCGGCTACCCTGAAAGATTTGCTGAATCCCGACGTCGTCCAGAAGCTCAAGGCCGCAGGCGATGAACTGAAAGCCGCGGAAGAGAAACGCAGGGAAGATCTGCGCAAGCAAGCGGAGTATGCGCGCAAAGCGGAGCAGAAACGGCTCGAGAACGACTTTGGTCACCTGCTCGAGCAAAGCGGGATGGACTGGCGGAAGTATAAATAACCGGACGATTGGTCCGGGCTGATGTGGAAAAGCCGACGCTGATTGTGAGCGTCGGCTTTTGGTTTTGCTCTTATTCCGGCGCATGGGACCCGATTTGCGCTTATTCGGCGCGCAAAGCCAAATACGCCCATGCCCGCTCATGATCCGCGGGCACCAGGAGCTACCATGCTCCGCTTACTCGGCGGGCTTCGCCTGGACCCATTCGGTTTCTCCCGAAGCCAGGTTGTACCAGACCGTTCCGTAGGAGGCCGTCCAAGTCTCGTAAGCACGTACCTTCTCCCCGCTATAGTGCCCTTTGCCATGGAGGCGTTCTCCTCCGACCGGGAAGTAGTAGCTTTCCGTATTCGCATCGACCTCTACTTCTTCCTCCGTAGACACGATCTGCTGCGGATCGTCCAGCAGCGCTCTCAGACTGATCCATCTTGGGCCGTCGTCCGATTGGAGCCGCACCCATTCTCCGGTCGCTTCCACGGTCTGGTAAGTGCCGGGAGCCAGCAGATGGTCCTCCCCGGTAGCATACGAGTAAGGTTTGTCGGAGTAGTACACTTCCGTTCCGATCTCGAGCGCCTTATCCATCGTCCGGTAATATTTGAGCGCCTCGTGCTTGGGCGTGATCCAACGTGTGCCGCCCTTCCATTCGATCTGATACCAGTACGGCGACCATGGTCCTTTGCCTTCCCATCCGAAGGCGACCACTTGGACGACTCCGGCGGCAACCTTCTCGCCTTTTCCTTCCGTTTCGTAAGGAACCGGATAGGCGGTCTCGTCACCGGTCAGCTTCATCGCATACGACTTCTTCCATACCGGCACATGTTCCAAAATCGCCGGGTCCTTGATCCACTTCTCTCCGAGCCACGTCTTCACCCGGTACCACGTGCCGCTGCCCGCACTGAACTGACGGGCGGTATCGGCATATTTGGGACTGTATGCGACGGTTCCCGTCACGTGAAGCTGCTGCGGCCCGATGGAAGCTCCGGTTTCCCTGGCCGGGTCCGGCCCGTCATACAGCGCCACGGTGTTCAGTAAAGTCACTTCCTTCCGCTCTTCTGCATATCCCCCATACAACACCGAGGCGTCGTCCCGAATCCATTTCGCGCCAAGCCATGTCTTTACCCGAATCCAGTTGCCGAGCTGAGCCGGATCTTCGCGACCGGTCCAATCGACCTCCAAAGACTGAAAAGCCGCAAGCGCCCCGACCGGTGTCCCGCCTTCTTCCGGACGATCGAACAGTTCCGTCTGTTCCGAGATCGTAACCGACGTCGAAAGAGTCGATCCGGCCTCCGCCTTCTCAGACGCCCAGACCGATCCCAGCAGAATAGCCGCAGAAACAAGGATAGCGAGCCTGCGTTTTCTTGTCATACCGCCTGTCCCTCCCAACATTCTTGGATATATCCGTTTAGACGAGTGCGCGGTTCATTAGTTGCGGTGCCCTCTTGCCGCGTCCGCCTTAGACGATGATTTTGCTGACGAAATAATCGACGTGTTCGCGCATCCCCGTCTCGATATCCCACGTGCTGCTTCCGTCCACCCTGAGCAAAACATAAACGCCGATCATCGCAAACAACGGGTATTGATACTCCGCCGCCAAGATGCGCGCGTCGGCTGGCTGGATGCGCCCCGCAGCGATCCAGATCGAAAACACCTTTTCCAGCGACTTCAACATGTTCCCGACTATGTCGTTTAAATAAATATCCCGAACCATCGGGTCCCGGTATTGTTCGAGATACATCATCCGCCACACTTTGGCCATGACCGGGTCGTCGATATGTTTCATCAAGCCCGCCAAGCTTTGCTTCAGGAAAAGCTCCGGACTCACGGACTGCAGCATACCGCCAAGATGGTCCTCCTGCGGTAAAATCCGCAAGATGGAACGCCGGAAATTAAAGAAAATCGTGGAGAGCAGTTCCTCCTTGCTGCGGAAATGGTTGTACAGCGAGCTCTCCTTAATGCCGACTTCCTTCGTAATATCGCGGATCGATACGCCGGTGAACCCTTTGCGGGAAAAAAGCTCGATGGAAATATCCATAATTTTGATCTTATTCGGACTTTCAATCGGTTTCCCGTCCATATCCTGGTAGAAGATCGAATCGGTTGTCATCGCCACTAGGCTGCACTCCTTTGCAAGTCGATTTAGAAGTGTTCATACGCTGCGGAGGACACAAACAGTAAGGGCGGGCACGCACTCACGCGTTATGCAACGACCTATATTATTTATAATGCTAACTAACGCCCGTTACCCTGTCAACTTTTCCCTTGCTTTGTATTCCGGCTTTCTGCCTTTGTGGTACAATCAAGCTTATTAAAAATCATTCGGGGAGTGAAGCCGCATGAGTCTGGTTATAGACGTACGCAACATCACGTGGAACCGCGATAATAAAACCGTACTGAACCATATCGATTGGCAGGTAGCGAACGGCGAGAATTGGGCAGTTCTGGGATTAAACGGCTCAGGCAAAACGACGCTGCTTAATATGATTACCGGTTATATTTGGCCGACGGAGGGTCAAGTCTCGGTGTTGGGACATCTGTACGGAACTGTAGACTTGCGAGAGCTGCGCAAATCGATCGGCTGGGTCAGCTCCTCGCTCCAGGAGAAGCTGCACATGAACGACCGGACCCAGCATGTCGTGCTGAGCGGAAAGTACGCAACTATCGGCCTGTACGACAAACCGTCCGAAGAAGACGCCCAGCGGGCCGAACAGCTGATGAAGCAGCTCGGCGTGTGGCATCTGTACGACCGGCACTATCATTCCTGCTCGCAAGGCGAGAAGCAGAAGGTGCTCATCGCCAGAGCGCTGATGGCCTCTCCGCGCCTGCTTATTCTGGACGAGCCGTGCAACGGCCTCGACGTGTTCTCGCGGGAACAGCTGCTGTCGAGCATACAGGAGCTCGTCTCCAGCCCCGACGCGCCGACGCTCATCTACGTCACGCATCATATCGAGGAAATCGTACCGGCGTTCACGAAGGCGCTGCTGATCCGCTCGGGCGAGGTTTATCAGGCCGGCCCTACGCGAGACGTACTGACCTCGCATTATTTAACCGACTTTTTCCAGGCTCCGGTAGAGGTGGAGTGGCGGTACGACCGCGCTTGGCTCAAAGTGATTTCTTGATACGGAGCGTCTGTTGCTGCAAAAGTTCGTTCTACTTATATTTAACCGGACTAATCTTCCGTGCCTGCTCCAGCGTCCTTCCTCCGCCGATTGGCGGGGCGGGACGCTTTTTGGCATTCCCCTGCCCTTCGCTTTCGCCGTCGAGCATTCGGTCGGATCGCCGCTGATCGCTGCCCTGCTGCTCAGCTGTCCGTTCGTCAGCCGCTTCTCTTCAGCAGCGCATCAAATGTGATATTGCGACGGGGGATTTTCTTCGGAGCTTGCGTAGTACTCTATAAAGGTCATCATTTTCATCTCACAAAGGGGAGCTTCGAGCGCCTATGGAACCTAGAAACGACGACCGGCTGGCCGAGCGGCTCAAGCGGAAGGATACCGAAGCTCTGGCACAGCTCATCGAGGCGTATGCCGACAGCCTGTACCGGCTGGCCGAACGGATTCTGGCCTCTGACTATAGAAAGGAAGACGTCGAGGAATGCGTCAGCGACGTGTTCCTGACCGCATGGGACAAAATCGGGCAATTCGATCCGGCAAAAGGAACGCTGCAAGTATGGCTGTTCATGCTGACCAAGTACAAGTCGCTGGACTACCGCCGGAAGCTCGCCTCATGGCGGGACCGGACAGAAGCGGAAACGGGAGCGGAGGAGCCGGCCGATCGCGGACAAGGGACGGAGGAACGGGTGCTGGCTAAGGAAACGTGGGAAGAGGTGATGCGGATCGCTGACTCGTTCGAACCACTGAACCGAACCATTTTTGTCAAACGGTATCTGTACTACGAACCGGTCGACACGATTGCGGGAAGTACGGGATTGACGCCCAAAGCGGTGGAGCGCAGACTGGCGAGGATTCGCAGCCTGTTCCGGCAGCGGATGCCGGACCGGATGGAGGAGGAGAGCTTATGAACGCTAACGAGGAAAAAACGTTGTTCCGCCTGGCCGATTCCATGGAGCCGGAAGCCGCAGCGGACCGCTTCGGCGACGTAGAGCCCTCCCGGGAGGAAGCCCGGCTGGATGCGCAGGCGCTTGACCGCATCCGGTCCAGAACGTTCGCCAAGCTCGGCCTGGCAGCGAACCCGGCCCTCTCTCCCGGAAGCGACACGGCAGCCGCCCCCGATACGCCCGCAGCCGCAGAAGCCCCGTTGTCCTCGGAAGCGGTAAAGCGCCGATCGCCGCTCCGCAGACGGCTGCTGGCCGCCGCCGTAGCGGGATTATGCCTCCTGGCAGGCGCACTGGCCTTGTATGCGTCGCCGGATGTCCGCGCACAGGTCCGCAAGATGCTGCAATTCATCCCCGGCTACGGGACCGTCCAGTCCAGCGAGGACAATGAGATCCTCTACATTTTGCCCGCACCGGTTGCGCATCTCGACGGAACGGGCCGGATCGATATTCGCGGAGTCTCGATCGGCAGCACTCATTCTTCCGCAGCTTTAACGGGGACAGCCGCCCCTATCAAAACGATGGAATTGATTAACGCGGACGGCAACCGGTACGAGTTCAAAGCCAGCATGATCGCCAGCGCCGGAGATTGGACCGGGGGCTTCTATTACACAGGGCCTATTAAGGTGACAGAGGAGATGTCCGTATCGTTTGACGGCACGCCTTCCGATATGAAGATCCGCCTAACCCCTCCGGAAAAAGTAGACCGCGTCGAGGATCTGGGCGTAACGGACGTACGAAGCGGGATTACCTTGACGGCGGTGGCGACCGCTCAACGCAACGGGCAGATGAGAGTCACGCTCGTGCCGCAGCTTCCGTCCGCGAGCCGAATCGAATCGTTCGGCCTCGGTTCTTACGAAAATATCGATGCGCCGACGCTTACCGGGCCGGCAGGAGAGCCGATCCCTTATATGCGGGACGAGAACTTCCCGAATCCGAATGAATTGATGTTCGGGCATAACGGGCAAGGAGAGGCCGGCTACAAGCTATATATTCCGGAGCTTGCGCTCGTCCGGCGTGCGGAGAAGCCGGTAAAGCTGACGATCCCGCTTCCGCAGTCGGGCGTACTCGAGCTGAACCGGCAGTGGGACCTGCTAGGTTTCCCGGTTAAGGTAAAACGCGTGGAGCGGCTCACTTACGATTCCTACGTACCGGGATCGATCCGGATCGAATTCGATCTCCAGCACGACGATACAGAGATGGAATCACTGCTCCATTTCTTTCCCGACTTTTCGGTAAAAGGCCAAAGCGGAGGAGCCTCCTCCCGGCTGAACGAAGTCACCCGAGCCATGGAGGATATGACGCTGGAGGCGGAGCCGGACCAGCAAGAGCTTACGATCTACGTCACGGAAATCCGCACGGTCGTCCGCGGTCCGTGGGAGTTCGAACTGAATACCGCCGCCAAGTAAAATGCAGCCGTCGCCTCATCCAATCGCGACGGCTGCCAGTATTGCGGCTACAACTGCCGCGACCGCCACCACGGCCCAGTCCCGGCGGCTCATAACGAGCTGCACGGCGGAGGTGCGTCGCTGCCCGGTCCGGGTATAGCCGCGCGCTTCCATCGAGACGGTCAGGTCCGTCGCCATCTGCAGCAGCGACATCAGCAGCGGCACGATCATCGCAGGCAGATCGCGAAGCCGGGTCGCTCCGCTGCGCCTCACCCGTTTGCCCCGCGAGCGTGCAATCCGGTTGAACTTGACGGCTTCCCGCCGCAGCACCGGGATGAAGCGGAGCAGCAAGGAGCCGGTCAGCGCCACCGCTTCGACCGGAAAGCGGATATAGCGCAGCGGAAGCAGCACATACTCGATCGCCCGCTTCATCTCGAAAGGTGTCGTCGTAGCCGACAGCAGGATGCCCGCGACCATGACGCAGCCGATCTTCAACAGCTCGAACGACGTAACCCCGGCCGCAGCCGCCGAGAACGTAAATACGCCAAAGCGGATCGGAGCTTCGGTTGCGCCGCCTCCCGCCCCCGGCTCCCATGCGCCGCCGGAAGAGCTTGCAGCCGGACCCGCCTCCCCGATTCCGAGGCCGGATACGGCGACAGAGGCCGCGGCAAACCATAGAAACGGCCGCATCAGCGGCACGATATGCCGCGCCGGCACCCGGCACAGCAGCAGAAGCGCCGCAGCCGCTATAGCGCCCAGTCCGAACCCGAGCCAATCGCGCTGGATCAGCACGCCGATCGAGAAGGTCATCATAAACAGCCACTTGGCACGCGGATCGAGCGATTCGACAAATCGTTTCGGCGAGCCTGCTATACGTCCGCTGCCCCGCTCCCGATCTTGTTCCGGCTCCCGGTCCCGCTCGAGCGCGGCTCCCGGTTGCACCGCCGCCCCTTCCCCGGGCGGTTCCCCATAAGCGTCCGTCTCCGAGGACGGACGCCCCCCGGCGGCACGCAGCCGGCACGCAATCAGATCGGCCGCTTCCTCCGGCGCAAGAAACTTCGCAGGTACCGGCAGCCCTAGCAAGCGGAGCTGCCCGGCCAGCTCGGCGGATGCCGGTCTGCCGATGCCGGCGCGGTCCCATACGTCCGGGCGCAAGGCCAGCTCGGAGGCAGGCATGTCCGCGATCACGCCGCCTTCGCGCAGCACGACGACACGGTCAGCCGCCGGCAGCAGCAGGTCGAGATCGTGCGTGGCGGCGATGATGCCGCCGGACGGCCTTCCCTTCCGGCTGAGCAGCGCGCTTACGAGCCTCGAAGCCGCTTCCGGGTCCAGCCCGGCCGTCGGCTCGTCAAGCATCAGCCAGTCCGGATCGGCCGCCAGCGTGGTGGCGATCGCGACTCTCCGTTTCTCTCCGCCGCTGAGCACCAGCGGCGATTCCCCCTTGAGCGAATCCGCCAACCCCATCTCGCTCATCGCACGGTCCGTGCGGGTTCGGTTCTCGTCGTCCGGCAACTTCATATAACCGAGCGAATAATCGAATTCCTTCTGCACCGTCGCAGCGAACAGCTGCGACTCGGGATACTGGAACTGGCGGCCGATCCGGTAAGCCGCCTCCCGGTTTAGCCGGCGCCCGTCCCGGATCGGTACCCCGTCCAGCTCCACCGTTCCTTCGCAGGCGGTTAGTCCGGACAACACATCGAGCAGCGTCGATTTCCCGGCTCCATTCGCTCCGACGAGCAGGGTCAGCTCTCCGCTGCCGAACGTGCAGCTCACCTCGCTCAGCAGCCGGCGGCCATCCTCGGCGACGACCGTTGCCTTCTCCGTCCTTATCGGCATAATTCCGTCACCGCTCTTCTCAGCTGCCCGTCAAGCATCGGACATTCGCCCAGCTCTATGCCGCTCTGAAGCAGCCGGTGCGCCACCTGGATCGCATAAGGCGGCCGGAACCCGAGCGACAGGCAGGGCGTCTCCGCCGGATCGAACGTTCCGCCGTTCCCAGCCGATCCGTAGAAAAACCGCTCAGGCGTGCCGTCGTACGCGATGCCCCCATTCACGAGCGCAATGACCCGGCTTGCAGGGACGAGTTCGTCCATCGATTGCGTCGTCCATACGATCGTGGCGCCGCGTTCATGCAGCTCGCGGGCAATCCGGAGCACGGCCGATCTGGTATCCAGGTCGAGCATGGACGCCGGCTCGTCGAGCAGCAGCGACTGCGCTCCGGTGACCATAGCCCCCGCGATGCACAGCAACTGCTTCTGGCCGCCCGACAGACGTTCTACCGGCGTGTCCGGATGAACGTCCATACCCGCAGCTGCCATCGCCCGGCGGAACCTTTCGGCCATCTTCTCCGGCGGAACGCCCCGATTTTCCATGCCGAAGCATACTTCCTCGTACACCGTTTCACCTACGATTTGAGCGTCCGGATTTTGAAAGACATACCCGGGCTGCCGACTCGCCTCCCCATTCGCCGTCAAGGAGCCTCCGGACAACGGGCATAATCCTCCGAGCACCCGCAGCAGCGTGCTTTTCCCGCTTCCGTTACGTCCGACGACCGCGATATATTCGCCCTCTCCGACAGCTAGGTTCAGCCCCTGCAGAACCTTTCTCGGTCCGCTTGCAGCCTGAACCGTCACTTCCGCGTTATCCAACCTCCACAATGGCCGCACCGGCATAGGCCCCTTTCCGAATCCGCATTGACAGGCTTATGCCTATCCTGTAACTTCGAATATGGTACCATAACCGGTCGCTTTCGAGAAAGAGAGGAGTTAACCACGATGAAATCGGGCCGCACGCCGCTAACTGTGAAAGGCATCGTATTCAGCGCCCTGTTCGGCGCCCTACTGGTCGCCATGAGTTATATCCAGATCCGTTTTTCTTTCTCTCCGGTGCAGATCACACTGGAAAATATGGCCGTCATGCTGGCCGGAGCTTTGCTTGGGGCTTATTACGGCTTCTTCAGCATGTTTACCGTCGTCCTGCTGCTGGCGCTCGGACTCCCGCTGCTTCACGGACAAGGGGGGCTGGGACTGCTGCTCGGTCCGACCGGAGGCTTTATCTGGATGTTTCCGGTCAGCGCCATGCTGATCGGCTGGTTCGTCAACCGGATTAAAGGAACAGGCTGGGCCGCTTATGTCGCGATGTTCCTCGTAATCGAACTGTTCGGCTCCCTGCTCCTGTATGTAACGGGCGTCCCCTGGCTGATGTACAAGCTGAACGTGCCGCTAAGCAAGGCGATGCTGCTCGGCTGCTATCCGTACTTGCCGTTCGACGCGCTCAAGGCTGCTGCTGCAGCCTTTATCGTCATGCAGCTTAGACCGGTGTTTCCTAAGTTGCTCTGATCATTCCCGCATGGCGGATCCGGACCGACACTTCAACATCGGTGATCGAGTCCTTCCGCAGCGGAAATCCCTTTGCCCCCATCCTCTTCCAATCCTTGTAGTGGCTCTTGTAAGTGTAGTATTCGAGCTGGTACAAATCGGCCTTCATCGCGATTCCGCTGCGGAATGTGCGTTCAATCTCTTCCCGGATCAGCTTCTCTGCTATCTCTTTCAGCTTCTCCTCGTCCGATGACGCGACTTGTTCGACCAGATTGGCTTCGATGGACAGTTTAATCTTGTAGAAATAGCGCCCGTTCTCTTTATAATCATTCACATGAATGCGCGGGTCCTCCATAGACAGCACGGCGAGCAGCTCCCCCTCTTCCTCGATGAGCAGAGGAGTCCGCGAAGTTTGGGAGGTCATCCAGCGCAGCCCGGACAACCGGTCGTTATCGAGCCAGCCCAGCAATTTTTCCCGGTGAATCGCAAATACTCCGTCTATATACATTTTGGTTTCGGGCTTTCCGTTTTTTTCCCATTGGTCGGGCATTATGTCGAGACTCGGCAGGATCATCGTCTTACTCGGCTCCCGAAGGTCCGACAGCATTGTCACATACCGGACGGGAACGACCCGGGAAAACTGGCTGTACGTCTCCTTAGGTTTATGAGATAACGTGGAGAGCGGAGTCAGCTCGAAAAAGGCCGGAACGACGAACAACTCCTCAATCGGCATCTTAGTTCCGAACATCCAGGGAGTAAAACGGATTTCCCGGTAACGGCTAATCGCATCTTTAAACGTGGAGATCCCCTGCTTCAGTACATTCTCTCCAAGTACGATCAGCGTAAGCTGGCTCCACATGATCCGCCCCTGTGCCGTTTTGTACAAATCGTTCATCGCCAAGTTTAAAGTTTTGCCCTTCCCTTTCCCTACCCACACTAGCGTCGGCCCGGGCTTTCGCCCTCCTTCCTGCTTGGCGATCGAAGCGAAATCGATCAATTGGGCGTATGCCGTAAACTCCCCCTTCTCGTAATCGACCCCTAGAGCGGTCACGTAGCTGATATTCTGAATCTCATGCATATCCCAGCAGCCTCCGGCCAGCAGCAGAAGAGGCACAAGCATCAGCCTCACCAAAGTTCTCTTCACGATCTGCTCCCCTCCTGATCAGGATGAGGGTCCTTGCTCAGCATATTCGGAATTTCCCGCTTTTTCTTCAGAGGCGGCTTCATCAGGGCCGGGATGAGATCGCGGAAAGAGACCGGGGATAACGGCTCCAGATAACCGACTCCGAACGACCTCAGGCCCGATAAATAAATAACGATCGTAAACATGCTAATAAAAAAACCGAACATGCCCAGCAGGGACGAGCACAGCAAGGTAAACAGGCGCATCAGGCTGACAGTGCCGCTGAGCGATTGATTGACCAGAATAAACGTGGACACTCCCGTAGCGGCCGCCACGAACAGCATCGTCGGCGATGTCAGTCCGGCGCGGATCGCGGCGTCGCCGATGATCAGCCCGCCTACAACCGCGATTGTTTGTCCCAATCCTTTGGCGAGCCGCAGCCCGGCCTCCCGGAAAATCTCAAACAGCATGAGCATGAGAATAATCTCCATGGGAGCGGACAATGGCAGACCGGACCTCGAGTTGGAGATCGTCGCCATTAGCGGAAACGGAAGCTGGTCAATATTGAAGGAGATCAAGGCGATCAAAAATCCCGGCGTCAGTATCGATACAAGCAGTCCCGTCACGCGCAGGAAAACCTCAAACGTAACAAAATAAAACGGAAAATGCAGATCCTCCGGCGATTTCAACTGAGCCGTCATATTAGTAGGAGCGATCAGCGCCATCGGAGATCCGTCCACCAAGATGGCGAGCCTGCCCTTCAGCAGAACCTGGGCGATAAAATCGGGTCTGCCTATATAATCGAGAAGCGGGAAAAGCGAATAGGAGGAGTCCGAAATCCCTTCCTCCAGCTGCGCGCTGCTGAGCAAGGCGTCAATCTCGAAATGATTCAGCCGTCTGCGCGCCTCCTCCACCAGATCGGGTTTGGTAACTCCTTGCAAATACAGCAGCGATACCGCCGTCTGGCTCTCCGTTCCGATCACGAATACCTCGTTATGCAGCTTGGTCGTTCTCAGCCGTTTGCGGACTAGCGCGACGTTGGTGGCAAGTTCCTCCGTGAAGCCGTCGCGGGGACCTTTGATCGAGATTTCCGTTGTCGATTCGTCGGGTGCGCGCTGCGGTACGTCGCATATATGGAGCGTGAACATCAGATCCGATCCGCTCAGCCGTACGATCAGTTCTCCGCTTAACAGACGTCTCATCCACTCGCGGTCGCTGGTCGCTTCGCTGAGCTGCAGCTTGTTTCTCAGCTCGGCCGCAATCCGTGCAGGCTCCTCCTCACGGTTCATCACCTCTTCGAAAGCAGGCAGTGCAAAATCGGTGATTTGCGTCCGGCTCGCCAGTCCCTCGCAAAACACCAGCACGATTTTTTTATCGCCCCGTTCGCCGTAAACGTACGACTGAACCACAATATCCGCCGACAGCTTGAAGTAGTCGCGCAAGCTCGCTTCATCCCAGTCGGAAAGGCGGCCAAGTCCCGGTTCCTCCTCCACATCGCGTAGAATATCCGGTACGGGCCTTCGGTGCCGGGTTAACCATTTTTTCCACTGCGGTTTCATTGGGATTCCCCCTTCTTGCGTGCTTGGATGTATACGATCAGGAAGAGAAGCAGGGACAACGCGAGCAAATACCAGAATACCGTGGTATAGTACCCCGTCAACAGCTTAAGAAATCCGGTATCGCTTAGCGGCGCGACAACGAGCACGAGAAGCAGCCCGCATAGTCCGAATTGGAATCCGTTTTTTTGGCGCGGCGCCTTGATCCGCCATACTTCGGAGATGAGCAGTACCATAAGCGAAATACGCACGAACGCTCCGGACAACCATTGGTAGATAGACAAAAAATCGACATGGGCAATGTAGCTTCCGATCGTAACCAGTCTCCACTGCTCATAAGACGGATAGCGCAGTTGCACGGATTCCAGCCCAAACGTCGCAATCGCTCCCATCAGCGGACCGATCGTCAGACCGCCCATGACGAGCACCAGGACGAACAAGTGAGTCCGTTTCAAGGAAGAGATCAGATAATGCTGGAGAATCAGCAGGACGATCAGCTCCATAATACTTGCCGCGACGTACTGCGCCGATTTCACCGTAGGCATGACGCCATTCATAAAAGGGGGGAACAGCAGCTCGTACCGTTTGAACTGAAAGTTGCTCCCCATCACGAAATAGCCGAACACGAGAACGGCCGGCAGCAAGAAACCGGATGCGATCGCCAGCGATTTGATGCCTTTTCTGGAAGAGTAGTAGCATAAAGTAAGCAGAACGCTGCCTGTGACGGTGATCGGTGTCTGCGGTAAAAACGTGACTTGAATCCACATAATGGTTTCTTTGAACGTAATATAAGCGTTGGCAAACAGATACAGGGAGAACAGAGCGGCGACGAGACTGGACAGCCACACGCCGGTACGATCGCGAAGCCAGCCCATGAAGTTCCGCTGATGGGTCGCTTTGGCGATATAGGCGATCAGCAGCACCCAGAGCATCAGCGGCCCCAGCGACAGAAGCACGCCCATCCAGGCGTCTTTGGCGGATGCTTGAAGCAGCAGCGGTATAATCGTTACGTGGTTTACTAGACCGACAACCAGGATGAGCATGAAGTAGATCTGCAATGGCGATAGCTTGTCTGTCCGAAGCACGGCCCACCCATCCTCCCTTAAGTTCCAATCTGCCCGGGGCGTACGATAGCCATTGTTGCCATAAGACCGGCCCGTTAGACACGAAAAGAAGGTGTTTTCCCCTCCCGCCGGGCGCAGCGCTTGCCGGCATTCGGTTTCTCCTCGACAGGGATTCGCCGGGCTTGCTGCGGCAAAGCGAAGATCGTCCCGTTGTTTGGACCACTCCCGCACCGGGTAAGTGATGTACGATACCGGGCTTCCGGACTTGATAAGCTGAAGGAGGCGTACAGCTATGCCATGGACGAAACGCAATTATCCGCCGTCGCTGAAAAATTTCGAACCCCGCGTCCGCGGAAAAGCGGTCGAAATTGCCAACGCTTTGCTGGAGGAGGGTTATGAGGAGGGACGAGCGATCGCGATCGCAACGTCCCAGGCCAAGGAGTGGAACGAGAACCATCCGGAGCAGGATGCCGCTTCCGGCGCTGCGATCAATCTCCGGGTAGTCCCGCATGAAGGAAGCTGGGCGATCAAGCGGCAAGGCTCCCGGCAGCCGGAGGCAGTCGCCCCCACCAAGGAGGCGGCGGAAAATAAAGCGAAGCAGATCGCCTCCGACGAGAACATCTGCGTTATCGTACACAGGAGAGACGGAACGGTGGAGAAGTCCTTCAATTATCGGTAGTTCCGTCCCGTCCGTCTGTCCGGGATGCGCCGGCCAGCCTGCTCTCGTCCAGGCCCCCCTGCGATCTGCGGCTCGGTGTGGGAGTGCTCGAAGCGATCCGCGAGGAGCTGAAGAGCTACTGGTCCCGGCTTGAGGACGAGGTTACAGCTTGCAGCGGGACCACATCGCACCGGAGTCTTCCTCGCGGCAAGAGAGGTACTCGCAAGTGCGATGAAGGAAGGAGTTCTCGCAGGCAGCGCACCCGGAGAGCTTCAGCCTTCCAAGTCCATTACCCGGGCGGAGGCGGCGGCGATCGTCCACCGCATGCTCGTCTGCGCCGGATTTATATCCGCTCCTTAACAACTCGCCTGACCGGATTTCGGGCTGCTTCCAAGCAGTCTGAAATCCGGTTTTTTTCATAAAAAAATAAAGAGTTGCAAAAACTAATATCATTAGTTATAGTAAAACTAACAACATTAGTTTTGATCCGAAAAGGAGATCCGGACGATGAAAACAACACATATTGGGACCCTATATCAATTAACCTTTATCCCGCACTTGTTCCCTGTCAACTGTTATCTGGTCGAGGAGGAAGACGGCTTAACGCTGATCGACGCCGCTTTGCCTTACAGCGCATCGGCTATCCTGCAAGCTGCCGCCAAGATCGGCAAGCCGATCACGCGAATCGTGCTGACGCACGCCCACGACGATCATGTCGGCGCGCTGGACGCGCTTAAGGGATCACTGCCCGGCGTGCCGGTCCATATCTCATCCAGAGACGCCCGGCTGCTGGCCGGAGACGTCTCGCTCGAGCCGGACGAGCCGAATTCACCGATACGCGGCGGCGTTCCCAAGAAACTGAAGACACGCGCCGACATCATGCTGCGGGACGGCGACCGGGTCGGCTCGCTGCTGGCGGTATCGGTTCCGGGGCACACGCCCGGCTCGATGGCGTTCCTCGATACCCGCAGCCGCACCCTGATCGCCGGCGACGCCATGCAGACTAGAGGCGGAGTCGCCGTCTCGGGACAGGTGAAGCCGCTGTTTCCGTTCCCGGCCCTCGCCACCTGGAATAAGCAAGCGGCACTGGATAGCGCGAGGAAGCTGGCGGCGCTCTCCCCCGCTCTGCTGGCCGTCGGCCATGGCAGGATGCAACACGAGCCGCTGGCCGACATCAACCGTGCTATCGCCGAAGCCGAAACCAAGCTGCGCCCGAACACGTCGGAAAGGACGGTGTAACCGCCATGTCACCCCGAATCGGACTCGATCTGACGACACTCCTGCTGGCCGCTGCGGATATCGCCGATACGCAGGGCATCGACGAGCTGTCGCTGGCCGCGCTGGCCAAGAAGCTGAATATCCGCACCCCGTCGCTATATAACCACATCGATGGCTTGCCCGGACTGCGCATGAAGCTGTCCGTCTACGGACTCGAACAATTGTACGCCACGACCCATAGCGCGGTGACGGATTTGACCGGCGACGACGCGATCCGTGCGATGAGCGCCGCTTATCTGGCTTTCGCCCGTGCGAGACCCGGCGTATACGAGCTAACGCTGCGCGCCCCGGACCCCGGACACCCGGAGGTTGTCGAAGCCGGCGGCAAACTCGTCCGGCTGCTCGTCGCTCTTTTCGAAGATTATAATATGACGGAAGACGCAGCGCTCCATGCGGTTCGTTGCCTGCGCAGCGTGCTGCACGGTTTTGCCTCGCTGGAGCAGAAGGGGGCCTTCGGCTTGCCTCTTGATCTGGACGTCACCTTTCGTCTGCTGGTGGATACGTTTATTGCCGGACTCCAAACGATCCGGACCTAATCTCATGAATGAGGTCCCGCCATGTCCATCGTCTCCATGCTTATATTAGCCGTCCGTTTTCTGCTCGAACTAGCCGCTCTGGCCGCCCTCGGGTATTGGGGATTTCGCGCCGGGGCGGGCGGCGGGCTGCTCATGAAGCTGCTGCTCGGGCTCGGCGCGCCTCTGGCCGCTGCGGTACTCTGGGGCGCCTTCATCGCACCGAAGGCTTCCTTCCCCGTAGCCATCCCGATCCGCATCCTGCTCGAAGCCGCCGTCTTCGGTTCGGCTGCCGCCGCCCTGTACGCCTCGGGCCATCCCCGACTGGCGCTTCTCTTCGTTATCGTTGCGGTGGTGGACTCTGCGCTCGTATATTCGCTCGAGCTATAAAGCTTCTACACAACTAAACAAAACCTTTCCCACGGTTAAATGACTCGGCGTGATCGGTAGCTTTTCTTACAAGCAGAAAGGATTCAGCTTCGCTGAAACTTCACCTTTCTTAGCTCTTATGAAAAACCGCCCGGTAAAAAAGCGTCCCGGACGGTCCTTTGACGTGCAGCGGAAACCCTATGTTGGTTGTGGGAGGGAATGAGTGCATGGGCTCCAGCCGCTCGCTGACGAGATTTCATGGGATCCACTCGACTCCAATAGAAGCCAGCCCGTTACCCTCCTTCTTGCGAGCAGCTCATGGTTAGCTTCGCTGACCCCGCTTGAAGCAGGGCAGAAAGCTGAGTGGCCCCGAAAAGCGACTGGCACACTTGCTGAATATCGGCACAAGTAAGAGGCCCCCTTCTCCGGGAGCCGTCTCCTCACCAGCATCCGTTTATTTGCATCAGCCTCTACACGACCGTATCGGGATTATGGAAGTTTCTCGGCCAATTAAACGACCGCAGCAGCTCCAGCAATTCGGGATTTAGCGGCTCCATACCCGATACACGCAGGTTCGCCGACAATTCGCTCCGGTTTTTCATCCCCGGTATGACGCAGCTTACCGCTTCATGCGACAGGCAGAAGCGAAGCGCCATCTCCGCCATATTGATTTCTGGCAATTGAAGCGCCTCGGCCAGCGCCGCTTTTAATTGTGCAACCTTCTCCAGCGTCTTGGGGAACCGCTCGCCTTTGAAATAAACCCTTCTGACATCGCCCGGCGCAAACGTGTCGTACGTATCCGCCGTCCAGTTGCCGATCAGCGACCCTTCGTCGAACGGTACGCGGGCCAGCACGGCTGTTCCGCTGTCCATACACGCCGGAAACAGCTCATCCGCCGGACGCTGCTCGAACAAGTTGTAGACGACCTGCTGCGAAGCGGCCAGTCCGGAACGGGCCAGAGCGATCCCGTCCTCCGGCCGGTAATCCCGGATCGATACGCCGAACTCGCGGATTTTCCCTTCACGCTTCAACTGCCGCAGCGCCTCCAGCCACTCCGTCTGCTCCAGCCCCTTCGGGAACCAGCCGTGGAGCTGGTACAAGTCGATCGCTTCCACCCCGAGCCTGCGCAAGCTGGCCTCGCACTGCTCGCGCACATATTCGGCCGGGTACCGGCCGGCCATCTCCGGATCGTCTTCCCTCGGGTGAGGCCACTGCACCGGCTGTACTTTCGTTGCGATGTAAATAGGGCCGCCGCTCCACTCCTTCAGCGCCCTGCCGATCACTTCCTCGGAATGGCCTTTGCCGTACATTTGTGCGGTATCCACCAGATTGATTCCCTGCTCCCACGCTTCAAGCAGCGTACGGACGGATTCGTCGTCATCGACTGCGCCGAATGCGCCTCCTCCCCCGATCTGCCATCCGCCGAAACCGATCTCCGAAACGTTCCATCCTGTCGAACCGAATGTGCGATAGTTCATCTGCAACAGCCCTCCGCATTCCCTTTAAGTTGTTCCTGCCGCATGGCCGGACCACGCCCGCCATCGGTGATCCCCCGTCGTATACTTCCCGAGCGGGAACTGATAATAAGACAACACCGGCGTCCGGTGTACGTCCGTACCGTCGAGCCTCAAGCCGCACCCGTTCACAAAGCCGTAGCACGCCGGACCCGTCCCCTCCTCCTCCACAAAGGCGAAGTCCGCATCCGTCCCGATCCGGTCCGTCCCCCTGCCGGACGCCTCCACAGGAGTCAGCACGGTGACGAAACTCATAGACGATTCCACCGAACGACTGAAAATGCAGCAGCTCGGTCGACATTAGAACCGCATTTTCGTCGGCATGGCCGCGATGGCTCATACCCGCACGTCACCGCGGAGTAGCGCTCGATCCACTCGATAAGGAAGAACGTCTGTACAGCTTCCCAATCTGTGATATATTTTAAAAAAAGAATGGCCCGACCGGGCCGGGAGGTGCTGGCATGACTCGATTCCATAACGCCGATTATTTGGAAAGCGCGGACTTTCCGTTTCATACGGGGCCGTATGTGCTGAAGGCCAATCAGGTCGTGGAGCCACACTCCCACGAATTTATCGAGTTCGTCTACATTGCGGAAGGCAGCGGCTATCACGAATACCGCGGGGACCGGTACCCGCTCCGCGAAGGCGACGTGTTCATTATCGAGCCGGATGCGGAGCACGCCTATCAGGTCGCCTCCGGAGGCAGTCTCCTCGTGTACAACATCCTGTTCCATGCGTCCTTTCTCGAAAACGAGCTTCAAACGCTTTCCCTCGTGACGCCGTTCGTCGATTTTTTTTACGTGGAGCCGTTTCTGCGGCAATCGGTTCAATTCCAGTCCCACCTGATGCTGGATACGCATCAGCGGATCGAGATGAAGCTGCTGCTTGACCGGCTGACCGCCGAATATAAGGACAAGAAGCTCGGTTATCGGATTCTGGTGAAAACCCGGCTGATCGAGCTGTTCGTCTACTTAAGCCGCTGCTACGAGCTGCAGTTGCACCGTCCGATGACGGCTATGGCATCGGAAAGCAAGGTGATGGAGCGGGTGTGCGAATTTATCGAGCTGCATCATTCCAGCCCTCTGTCGCTCGCCCAGGTGAGCCAGATGTGCGGTATGAGCCAGTCCGCGTTCATCTCCAAGTTCAAGCAATATAACGGCAAGACGTTTATCGAATACCGCAACGAGATCCGCATCCGCATCGCCAAGGAGCTGCTCGCCGGCACGGACGGCAAAATATTGCAGATCGCCCAGGAGGTCGGGTTCGACGACCTGAGCTTCTTCAACAAACTGTTCAAGCAGTTGGAAGGAATCTCTCCGGGCAAATACCGTCAGCAGATCAGACGGTCGTAACCGGCGGACACCCTTACTTTAGATGAGCCGGACGGCGGAAGGTATGGGCGATTTCGCACTTTTATTAGTTTTTTACGTCCGGTTTTGAAACTTCCGGGGTGAGGTTCCTTCGAATTTTTTGAACACCCGATAGAAGTAAGCGTACTCCTTGTAACGTTTGTAAAGCCTTCCGGCTTCCCGCTTTCAGTTTACCTCGAAGATCGGCTTCGAAACTTGGAGCATCTGCCAAACAGTTAAGGCGATCTACCAAACGAATATGGGGAAAATGCCGGGAAACGTTATAAACCCGCACGGCATCGCGCCGTACGGGCTCCAGACTTTTTTAGGTTATGTGTGACTTCGGCCGTCTTCCGGAGGCGAATCGCCACCCCGGTCCGTTCAGCTTCCGGTTTACAGTCACTCGGCAGTTCCAACCGAACACTTCTTAGAAACCGGCCTTGTTCCGGTACCGAATCCACTGGTAACGCACAAAACATCCGACGCAAAATCCCATAATCGCAACAATCGCAGCCAATGCTACCATGGCTGTAAAGGTATAGGCAATCGCCGTCCATTGGAACGAATACGCAGCCAAGGCGATCAGCAGAAAGCTCGCCGCCAAAATCTGATTGAACCGCTGCTCGGCCTTATCCTCCGGAATATAGGCGGAAGCAGACTTTCGCAGAAATAGCCTGGCCAGCCTCATGATCGGGTTGAAATCGAACAGCACGCCCAGCGACCCGGCCAGAAGCGGAATGACTAATATCCAGTACACTCCGGTGATCCAGGTTGCCAGGACCGACAATACGATCACCCACTGATTCGTCCGGACTAGCGGCCTCGGAATGAATTCGGGCTTATCGCTCATTCCAATCCCCTCTTTTCCACTCGGTTTATAAGATGATTATACACCGATAGCGGATTTTTGGGAACAACTCCATGCCCGCGCTGAAGCCATTCCATTACTCCCTTACCGCGGAGATCATAAGGAAAATCGGGCGGCGCATTTCATCCCGCATATCGGGGTTTGTCTCCAGCATTTCTTGGGTCGGCTTCGGTTCGGCCACGCTTCGAATCGAAAATCCCGATGCGATTAAAGTATTCATATACGTCGCTACCGTTCGATGGTATTTGATCACATCATGGTCCAGAAACCGCGCCTGCCGGGAGTCTTCCTGATGATAGCCGTCGACGGGCCAGTGCAATTTCTCGCCTTGCGGTCCGTAGTGCCAGTCTTGGGAGGATAGCGCGGTGAAGACCGGGTGCTCGACCGACAGCACGAAAGCGCCTCCGGGGGCAAGACAATGATAAATGCGCCGGCAGAGGATATCCAGACGCTCGATGTAGTGCAGCGCCAGCGAACTGATCACCACATCGAATTCGCCCGCGCTAAAGTCGATATCTTCGATCGCCAGCTGCATATACCGGATTCCGGGATCGTCGGTCATCGCTCTGGCGCGCTCCAGCATATTCCCTGACAGATCCACGCCGACCACGGAACGGGCCTGCTGCTCCCGCGCATACCGGCAGTGCCAGCCGAAGCCACAGCCCAGATCCAGTACTCTTTTATCGTGCAGCTCGGGGAGCATCGCGCGAAGCTCCTGCCACTCTCCGGCCGCATTCAGTCCCCCGACCGAACGGGGCATCCGGCTGTAATTCGCAAAAAAATCGGAGTCGTCATATTTGTTCTGTTTCACGGCCGCGGCCTCCTGACGTCTATTTTCTTGGTTCCTTGCAGCGGAGTCCTAAAGCCTCGCCGAAAACGTCATAGGTACGTACGGGGCTCTATAAGGGGGCCGCCGCACCCTTTTCGCGAGTTTTAGAAGCTTCAAACCGCTCTTATTTCCCCATAAGCGGTTTCGGACAAAATAAAAGTTATCCGGCACCGTCGCCCTGCCAAGAAGCGTGCACAGGGCCAAACAAAGCACGCTCCGTTCCGATCAGCTGACTTTACTTTTCAGCCTGCGGATCTCATCGGCCAGAGCCAGATGCACAGCGTCTTCCCCGTATTTGTTGGCCAAATGCAGTTTGCGAAAGTAGTCCTTCGCATGGATGTGATTCATTTGCTGGAACGCGAGGTTCAGTCCGCCGTTAATGACCGCACCGGCCACCGGCACAATCATGCCAAGCTCCTTCTGGGTAATCACGACGCCCAGCCGCTCGGCCACCTTCTGAATGAGTCTGATCAGACTCGGGCACGATTTCTCGGCAAGCTCGGCTGTTAATTCACCCGACATGCCTTTGGCAAACTCCGTTGCCGCCCGAACCTCGGCGAACGCCGCCGCTTTGGCGGACAAAAATCCTTCATCCGACGATGCGGACGCCGGGGCCATCGCTGCCAGCACATGCGGGATATTCATCGAATCGACGGGCGTATAGCCGTACGAAGCCGCAATTTGGCATATATGCCGGGACATCAGCGTCATCGACGCGGTCACATCGGCCGCCACGGTCGCCGGGATCAGCACACCTGCGGATAAAGTCGTCACCGCCCCCATAACGGCGCCCTCTGCCGTTACAAAAAAACCGTTGCTGACCTCGAACGTATCCGCCACAATATCCATCTCTTTGAGCGACAGCTGCCGGATCTCTTCCATCCGGCCGATCTCGATCCGGTGGTTTTTGCGGTACTCTTTGCGAACGGCATCGTCGCTTGTCATTCGTTTAGCTATTTTAATCGTTCCCCGCAGCGACTTCTCTATCGTCGCATCAATCGAGGACACCGCTTTTACGACATATTTGTTCGTAGAGGAATGAGCCGCCTCCATCAGCTTGGCCACAGGTTTTCCCATCAGCTCAAGCGTTGCCTGAACGGGATTGGTCGAAACCGCGTTTCTCGCCATCTCTTGCAGCACGAACTGTTCATATTCATTGAAGGTTGTCGTCATTGGCGCTCCTCCATCCGTATGGTAGTTCTATCGTACTGATTTCCCGGCGTTTACACAAGAGCAGCCGCTGTTGAAGTCATGTTGTCATCATCCGGCGGTATGGCTAACGAACTTGGCGATCGTTATCGGAGCCCATGAGGACGTTTGAATTTGCAACGAACCCTTGTATCGTTATCCCCGCAGATCTGGTCGTTTTTTTTCCGCTTTCGGCTCGATAACGATGCCCCGATTCGTTAGCCTGGAAAAACATCGCTTCTCCGCCCATAAGCACGATACGATTCGTTAACCATGGAACCCACTGAATGGACCGGGTCCTCAATAAGAACACTTTGCCCGGTTCTGGAAAGCCGCTCTTTGCTTGAATACTTTTGCGAAGTTAAACGGCGAAACTTACTTTTTTATAACGCCGAAAAGGCTCCGGACCTTTCTTTGCGCACCGGAGCCTCTCCCACCCACTCTATTCAATATGCGGAAGCTATTCCGTCCATGCGTTCCCGGTCGATCCGGTATAACCGGTACCTTTCCATCGTTCCTTCCGGCACGCACTCCTGCGGACGGGATCGCGCCCACTCGTCATACGGCGTGTCCTTGACCGTAAACACATAGTCAATCCGGTTGTCCTTGAGAAATTGCCAAAATTCATTCTCCGACTGCATCCTTAGCTGGTACACGGTATGCTGGAGCCGGTTGCCGAAGAACGGATAAGCGAAATCGCCAAACTTGATCGCAAACCGGGTCCCATCCGGAACCTGGTCGATGAACGCGTAATCCGGATTAAACAACCGTCCGAACGTCCGCTCCTCCCGGGGCAGGCTGGCGGCCTGTTGCAGCAGCTCGGGGCTGTATACCTGGTGCTGATAAAAAACCGATACGGCTACAACCGCCACGAGCGCTCCTTGCAGCAGGACGGCCGCCCACCGCTTCAGCTTTTCGGACAACAGGACGAACGAGGCTGCGCCCAGCGCGACGAACGAGATCGTGTAACGCGACCACCAGGCGGCCGGCTGGGTAACAAAAATGACGATCAGCGGGAGGCAGAGGAGCAGAAACGCCCGCTGCCGCTTCCAGGCGGCCAGTACCGTGAATAGCACCAGAGCCGGGAACAAAAAGACCGGCCACTGCAGGCCAAATCCGCCCAAATGCTGAGAGTAGACGACCGGCTGGGCGGGCTGCATCCAGGCTAACCAGATCTGTTCCCACCACGGGAGCCCGAGCAGCTCCGGCGGCGTATTCGGCACCATGATCATATCATGAACCGTCCCTTGTCCCGGGAACAGCGGATGCCCGAGAACGTCGATGCGGAACGGGTGCAGCGGATTGCCGTAGGTCAGCCAAGTGCGGATATACCAGAAGCTCCCGAGCAGCACGATCGGCACTACCATGAGCAGATGAAGATGAGCCGCCTGCCTGACGCTCATTCGTTTCCCGAACACTTCCCATACGCACCAGACGAACAAAATCAGTCCCGTCACTCCGACACAGGCCAGCGCGGACGACTTGATCCCCAGCGCAATCCCCCCGGCAATGCCGGACAGCAGCAGATCTCCCCTATGCCGGCTGCGGATGAAGCGGAGGACGAACCAGAACGCCACGAGAAACATCGAAGCCATCGCCGTATCGACATAATCGGCCGTTAACTGGGCGAGTACGATCGGCGTCGTGAGGAACAGACACGCGGCCCCGGCAGCCCCGGCCCGGCTCGCGCCAAAACTGCGGGTGATGCCGGCGATGGAGGCCGCTCCCGCTATGGCGAACAGAAACTGTCCCGCATCCACGATGATATCGTCCCGCAAGAATAAAACGAGCCACGTATAGATCAAATGCGCATTTTGCGGATATACATTCGTCCATATGGCGAACGGGGTGATCGTGATCTGCCGCTCCTGCATCCAGTAGGCCGGAGACACCAGATGATAAAACAAGCCGTCCCAGTCATTCGCAGGCAGCAGGCAGATCAAATAAACGCTCCATGCGAGCGCCCAAGCGGTGATCAGGATCAGGGCCAGCCATGCCGGGGAATGCAGGATTTCCCGGATCAAGGCGCTCCACCACAGGCGGTTCACCGCTTTCCCCCGGTCTCCGATCCGGTAATAGAGGATGCCCGCAACCGTCGTTATTCCCGCATTAAGCATCAGGACGACGGAAGGAACCAGCATTTCCAGAAAAACGCCGGCCGCGAGCAAGGAAACGATAATTTGCGCGAAGCCAAGCACCCACCAAGCCGCAAACTGACCGATCGCTCCCTGGATATGGAGACTTTTCATAAACCAATAAGCGCCGAAGCCTACGATCAGCGTGGCCGCGATAAATAATCCGATAGACACAGAGGCACCTTCCAATGGCATCATTAGCAACAACCCGTCCAAAGACCGGCGTTACTACTGCAAATAGCGAAGAATGATAAACACGGAAAACCCGTACAACAGAACCGTGATCAGCATGGGCTTGTCCTCGAGCAATATTTTTTCGGGGCTCCCGCCCTCATCCTTCATATAGATCAAATACAGGTACCGGAAAATACCGTACATGACAAACGGAATCGTCCACATCATATGGTAATTGCTGCCCGAGGTAAAGGTAAACAACGAATAACTGATGATCGTCGACGTCGTAACGATGCTGATCAATTGATCAAGCAGTTGCGTCGAATACAGCTTCAGCACTTTACGTCGGGAAGCTTTATCCGGCATGCTGATGAATTCGTGTCTCCGCTTGCTGACTGCCAGAAACAAGGCCAGCAGCATCGTGCATACGAGAAACCACGGGGTCAGCTGGACGCCGATAATCAGGCCGCCCCCTACAGAGCGCATCACGAACCCGGCCGCGATCATCATAATATCGAGAATGACGACATGTTTGAGCCAGGCCGAATACGCTACATTCATCAAGAAATACGCGATAAGCAGCAGCCCGAACATCGGATTTTTGGAGAGAGCGAAGGCGAAGCTGGCTCCCAGCAAAATCAGACCGAATGTTAAAGCCGCGTTTGGCGCTATTCGGCCGGCCGCCATCGGCCTGAACTTTTTGACAGGATGGGCCCGGTCTTTCTCCAGATCGAACCAGTCGTTCACGATGTACACCACACCGGATGTCGCGCAAAACAGAAGAAATCCGATGAACGCGTCCACTCCGGCGGATAAGCTGATCTTGTTTAGGGAGAAGAGGAACGCGGCGATGACCAGCACATTTTTGGTCCATTGCTTCGGTCTCAGGCATTGGATGAACGGGATGATTGAATGTACCATGAGGAACGTAACGACTCCGTTTGCAGGGATATTTTGTATGAACTTAATATAGACGGTTGATATCGACATTTGGTTACAATCCGCTACAAAAAATTCATCATTCCGACAAACTTCGGAACACGTCAAAAACCCGCACACGACGGTGCGGGTTCCCCAGCCTTATTGCGTTTCTTACTCTGCGGCTACTAACGGTGCGTAACCGGCAGCCTGATAGATCGATTCGGTCAATTGGATGACCTTAAGCGCATACTCCCCCGGTACGAGCAGCTCCTCGCGTCCCAGTATGGCGGCGACGAAGTTCCGGTCCGGGTCGGTCGTCTCCGCAGGCAGCTCCGGTGTTACCGGCTCTTCTCCATTACGGCGCAGCGTGATTTTACCGTTGTCGTAGAAAATGCCTCCGTCTTCGCCGACAAACCCATACGTTTCCAGGAAGCTCCGTTTCGGCGCTTTGCCGATAATATTCAGGCCCGCCACCGGGCCCTCGGCAAACCGGATCGCTGTGAAGGTGTCGATCTCGACCGGCGAGTCCTGACAGCTCAACTGGGTAACGACCGATTCCGGCGTCAGCCCTGTCGTCCATAACAACACGTCGATAATATGACTACCCGAGTCCATCAGCATCCCGCCTCCGGATAAAGCCGGGTTTTGTCTCCAAGTACCCGTCTGTGCATCTTTCCAATCCTGGTACAGGGTAGCGGTTATCGAGGTAAGCTTCCCGATCTGTCCCGCGGCGATCGCGGAACGGATATACATGAAGTGCGGCGCACAGTGGCGCTGGTACGACACCTGCAGCAGCTTGCCGGTTTCCTTCGCGTGAGCGATCAGCTCCTCGGCTTCTTTCGATGTGCACACCATCGGCTTCTCGAGCAGCACGTGCTTGCCCGCCGACAACGCGTCCCATGCCTGCTCGAAATGAAGCGTATGCGGCGAGCAGATAATCACCGCATCGATATCGCTGCGCTTCAGCATCTCCGAATAGTCGTCGTATTCGTCCGCTCCGTCCAGCGCGAACTTCTCCTTCAGCGCCTTTCTACTTCCCGCGCTCGGATCGGCCAGCGCTACGATAGCCGCTTCCTGGGCTTTTTTCAGCCGCGTGGCATGCGAGTGGGCGATGTTGCCCGTCCCGATCATGCCGATTCGGATTGTTGTCATTGTCGATTCCCCCATATCCTGTCGTACTGGTTTCTTCCTTGCTTCCAGTATAGGGGGGGCCGCACCCGGGTGTATTTGGCATTTACGGTTGAAAAATTGTGCCATTCCGGTTTTTTGCCCGTCCCGGCCGACTCATTTATACTGCGGCCGCTCGCACGAACGCACATATTCCGAAGGCGGGACGCCCATCGCCTTTTTGAAAGCCCGGCTGAACGTATGGATCGACTCGTACTGCATCATCGAAGCGATCTCCGTAATCGTCCGGCCGCCTTCCTCCAGCAGCCCGACCGTTTTATGCCATTTCCGCTTGGCGTAATATCCCCTCAGGCTGTCGCCCGTCACTTTGACGAACAAATGCGACAGATGAGACAAGCTGTAGCCGAGCGCGTCGGACACTTCCTTCAAATCCTTGATCGACAGCAGCCGGTCGTCAATATAAGCGACCGCCGAATAGACGGCCCGCTGTGCGGAGCGTTCGCGATGTTCCCCCGGATAGTCGGCCTGCCAATCGGAGAAATAGTTCCGGTACGTCAGCACGAGGAGCTGCTCCAAATACATGCCGGTCATCGAATGGGAGTATTGGGCTTCGCCATTCAGTTCCTTCAGCGCATGGACGAACGGCACCGTAACGTCCAGCCGGTCCCTGCACCGCATCGGCCCGGCATGCTCATCCATCGCCCGGCGGATCGGCAGCAGCGGATCGTCGGCTCCTGCCGCCTCGTCAAACCGGAAGCCGAAATAATAATAACGGAACGGGTCGCGCCCATCCACGCCGCCCTCGTGAATGTCGCCGGGCCGGCACAGAAACAAATCGCCCGCCTGCATCTCGTATCGTTTTCCGTTGACGGAAAACCAGCCCGCGCCCGATACGACGTAAGAGATCTCGTAGCACGACTGCTTGTGCGGATGCAGCGCAAATCCGGAGTCGCAGCTCAAATCTCCGAGCTGATACAAATGGATGGGACCGTACCGCTTCAACTCCGGAGCATAGACATAATCATAATGAAAGCGCTTGAAACCGGGCTTGCTCGAAATGTTCGTCGACAAAGAACCGGACATGTTCGCCGCTCCCTTCAAGGCATATGCTTCTCGTTCCTCTAAAAAAGCCGATAGGATATAGAATAAAAATTACTCGTCAGTCAACCCGATTATAACACAGCGACCCATGACGGAATATCCGTGAAATCGCGACAGATCAGCCGCTCCGGCAGCAAAAAAGCCGCATCATGGCGGCTTTCTGCAGTCGGTCTGCACTCTATATGCGCTTGTCACGCCTCTGCCTCTGCCTTGCAAACTACCCCCGCTTCAGCAGGTCGTCCCTGAGCGGCGTGAAGGCGTCCAGCAGCGCGCTGGGCTCCAGCGCTTTGACTCCGTGCTTCGCCCCTCCAGGGATAATAATCGTATCGCCGGCGCGAATGACCGTTTTTTGCTCGTCGATCGTAAATTCGATCGTTCCTTTCAAACAATAAGACATCTGCTCGTGAGGATGACTGTGCACATAGCCTTCAGCCCCTTCCTCGAAATGCACTTCCATCATCATCAGCGCTTGGCCTGGCTCGAATATTTTGCGCTTGACGCCGGGCTCCGCCGGCTCCCACTCCCCGATCGGACTCATCCTGGTAAGCCTCCTCTTGCGTAAGGTTCACGCGTACTCCAATCGCACCCTACAATTCGACGCCTGTTTGAACTTATTGGGGTGCGCGATGCCCGCGAACCCCCAAGCTTATCTGCTCTTGATCAGCAGCTCCACCGCTTCCTGTACGAGCTTGCCTGTATCGTTGCCGGCTTCGCGTTCCTCCACGATACACTTCTCCAGATTAACCGCGACTACGTAGGCCATCGCTTTATCGACGGCGCTGCGAACGGCGGACAACTGGCTGACCACGTCCTTGCAGTCTTTTCCTTCTTCCATCATCTTCAGGATGCCGCGGACTTGTCCTTCCACCCGCTTCAGCCGCCGCTTGATATCGTCATCGTAATCCATCGCCATGAGCGCCAATCCTCCCAAAGTTTGTCCGGCCGATCAAGCATTGTCGGACACCCTGTTAGTAGTTATAGATCTATTATATCGGAATAGGAGGAATTCGTCGCATCGTAGTTATCCCGGCATCTTCGATAGACGGCTGCTTATGGGCCGGACAACTGAATAAGCACGCCAGATTCAGTTTGAGGACGTGCCAGGCCCGTTCCTTCAACCGTTACGTTTACATCCTGCCGCTCGAATACATAATCAACTGTGGGCGCCACACACCGCGCTGCCACTGTCCTACATCGCAAGCGGCCCGTCCCAGGACGATATACCGCCTGTCAGATGGGATACGTCCGTATACCCGTGCTTGGCCAACACTTTGCCTGCTTGTTTGCTTCGCATCCCGCTCCGGCAATATAAAAAAACGGGCGTCTCCTTCGGAATATCCGCGAAGCTGCGCCCGAGCCGGCCGAGCGGAATGTTGACCGCACCCGGCAGATGGCCCTGTTTATATTCGTGCGGCTCTCTCACATCGATCACTTTGGAGCCTTTGGCCGCTTGGCGAAACTGCTGAGCATTCATATTCTTCAGCCCCTTCACTGGGGCAAATTGCTTATATACAAACCATACCGCCAGAGCAATGATGATCACATATCCGATCTTATCCATCCCGGATCAGCTCCTTACCTGCTTTTGATTAGCAAATCAACGGCTTCCCGGACGAGTCTGTCCGTATCGTTGCCGGCTTCCTTCTCTTCAACGATGCATCGCTCCAGATTTGTCGCTACGATATAAGCTATCGATTTATCGACCGCACTGCGTACAGCCGACAGCTGGCTGACCACATCCTTGCAATCCTTCTGCTCTCCGATCATACTCAGCACGCCGCGGACTTGTCCTTCTACACGACGCAGCCGTTTCTTGATCGCATCGTCATACATCGCGTCCCCCTCCTACTACATATATGTGAACGGCGTCCTGGAACATGCCCTTCGTAATAATCGGCGGCCTCCCGGATATCCACCAGTTTCATTCATCGCCCGTATTAGGTAAAGATTGCATATCGGATAACGCTACATACGTAAGACCGGGAGGACTAAAGAGGAACGCTTTGCATTCCTCCCGTCCCGTTCGGTTATCCTTTTCTTACGAGAAACGTAAACACTCCGTTATTTTCCTTCGCTTCGACCATTTCGTTTTTCGTCTGGCCTACCCAAGCCTGGAAGTCGTTCATGGAACCTTTGTCCGTCGTTTCCAGCTGCATCAGCTGACCCGGCTGTAGCGAGTCCATCGCCTTCTTCGCTCTGACGATCGGCATCGGACAGGCCAATCCTTTAGCGTCAACCACGATATCCGCCATAATGCATCCCTACCTTCTCTTCATATTTCGTACCTATGGAGATTAGTCGCGCTCCGTAGCGCCCTGCCACCCTGACATGCCCGGCACAACATTGTACACGTGCGCGAATCCCCGCTCCGTCAGCTTCTGGCATGCTGCATCGCTCCGGCTGCCGGACCGGCAGATGACGTAATACTCCTGATTCGGATTTAATTGATCCAGACGACGCTCCAGCTCACCGGCCGGCACCGAGACCGCTCCCGGAATACGTCCAAAGGCGAATTCCGCGGGCTCGCGAACATCCAGTACCTGTACGTCGCCTCCGGAAGCCAGCTTCTCCTGCAGCTGCTCGCTGCTGATTACATGCGGATATTTGACCTCCGGCTTCGTCTCCTGTTCGTTCGACTTCCGGATGAAATGCCGGTATACCCCCTGATCTTCCTTTATGCCGACATATTGGTGACCCGTACGGCCCGCCCAGCTTTGCAAATCCGCTACAGATCCTTTGTCGGTAGCCCGCACCTCAAGCACTTCGCCGGCTTGCATCTCTTCCATTGCTTTTTTGGTTTTCACGACCGGCATCGGACAAGCCAGACCTTCGCATACCAGCACGCGGTTGGAATGAATGTCAACAGTCATAACTGCGCAGCCTCCCTTGTTTGTTTGATAGACCTCTGAAATCCTGCTTTACTTTCCGTACTCTACCTGTCCGTCCCAGCTCATCATGCCGCCCTGCATATTGATCACGTTGTACCCGATCGACTCCAGAAACTCGCAAGCCAACCCGCTGCGGTTGCCGCTTCGGCATACGATAATCGTCTCCTGCTTGGTGTCGAGCTCTTGATGTCTTTCGTTCAAAGTCCCCAGCGGGATGTGCCTGGCCCCCGGAATATGCCCGGACTCCCATTCGTCCTGCTCGCGCACATCGATGATGGGGAGGCTCTCCCCTCGCTCCAGCTTTTGTCTCACTTCGTGCGGTAAAATATCCTTCGAATATTGACCTGCCATAATAGAATCACTTCTCCTTCAAGTTATAAGGTTCACGCCCGCATTCCATTCCTCTTTGGAAGCAGCGGTAACGTCATTCATCTAAAGCTGCGGGTGCCTCTTGCTGATTAAACTTCCCCGTCCCTCCGCCATACATGCCTGCGCATTAGGAAACGCCCAGGTTATTTATCGTGAACGGCGCACCGGTTCGGTCCAAGCTCCATGTTCTGCTGCTCTTCCTCGCCAGGAGTCAACCTTCCCATATTCGTCTGCCGGATTTCCTGATACGCATTCGGCTGCGGCGGCAAATGCTCCGTAACCGCTGAGCGGAACAATTCTTCGTCCGTTATATTGAGACCGGGGTTGGAAAGGTATAAATCGCCTAGACGAGCGGACACGATTCCGCCTTCCCCGAGCTCCGACGTTTTGCCGAAGTGGGCCGGAAGTACAAGCAGTTCCTCCGGAAGCTCCCGGTAAGTCGTATACAGCGAGGTCCGCAGATCCCCCACCCAGTCCTCCGCTTTGCCGGCGAGATCGGGACGGCCTATAGATTCGACAAACAGGATATCACCGCTTAACAAATACTTCCCGTCGACGATCAAAGACGTGCTGCCTATTGTATGTCCGGGTGAATAGATCGGCTGGATCGCAATTTCCGTGCTCCCCACCGTAATCGAACTTCCCTCTTCGAGGGGAACGTAATCGAACGTTACTTCCGTCGCATCTTTCGGGGGAAGCCAGTAGGCAGCCAAAGCGTTAATCGCAAGCTTTCTCCCTCCGGATATATGATCCGCGTGGAGATGCGTGTCGATCGTATGCTTGATGACAACCCCTCTTTCCCTCGCATACCGCTCGAACACATCGGTCATTCGCACGGCGTCGATGACAGCCGCCTCCCCGCCCGAGATCACCATGTACGAAAGACAGCCTTTTCCGATCCGCACGAACTGGATCAGCTCGCCGCCGTCCTTCAGATCCCCTACCTTAACCGGCTCCAAATACTCGATCCAGGCTTTCATCCCGCCTTGCAAATACGAAACGCCAGTCCTCCCCGCTTCGATAAGCTGCTCAGCTACATAGATCGAAGAGCCTTCCTTGGCGCATACGACCAAAAGCTCTTTTCCCGGCGGAATAAGCTCAAGCGCCGGCTCGATGCTGTCCAGTAGATCGAAATACGGGATGTGGACAACTTCGACCCGCCCGCCTTCGATCCGCCATTTCTCATAGTCGGAAGTATTGCGGACATCGAGGATCATCAGCTCCTCCCGATCTAAAATCTTCTTCGTCAACTGCTGTGCTGTCATCGCTGTTAAGGATGATGTTGTCATCTCTTATATCCCTCCCTGAATGGATCCCGTTTTAAAGGTCATATTCAATATCAAATACCCATGGGGGTATTGATTTGAGTAAAAATATATACCCTTACAGGTATACGTATATATTAATCGTTTTGAATCGGGATGTCAACCTTGCGGGAAGCTTCCAACAGTTTCTTGCATGTGCGGCAGGTTCGTTATGAAAACTAAGGAAAAACAAAAAAACCGGCATCGCCGTTTTTGGATATCAAGACGGCAACCCGGTTCCCTATACCTATATAAACGATTCCAAACGAAACGGCTGCCCGCTCTTTTATTGCCGGCTGAAATATTAGCTGCCCGTCCGGTCACCAGCCTGAATTAATATCGATTTCATCCTGCTCATATGCTCATTAAGCTCCATAAGCTCGTTTTCATCCAGCAAATTCAGCATGCTCTTGATCCGGTCGGAGATGATCCGGTGGTATTCGGCACACACTTGATCTCCGGCCTCGGTTATTTCCACGTATACGGAACGGCGGTCGTTCAAGCATGGAAGCCGGGTAATCAAGCCTTGCTTCTCCAGCCGATCCAGAAGAGGGGTCATATTCGGCCTCGAAATGTTCAGCTTCTCCGACAGCTCGGATACGATGGAACGCCGGACTTCGCGCAGCAGCACAATAATATGGATGCTGGAACCGGATAACTGGATCTGGGGCATATCGCATTTCGGAAGCGGATCGAAAATTTTCCTTTTCAGCAACGGCATCAGCAACATGAAGTTTTCTACAAAATGCTCAAGCAGCAACTCTCTTTCTCTCATGACCGCACCTTCCTTATAATTATAGTTTACCATAACGGTGCCCACTTTTCGATTGAACGGAATTAGTTATTATTTTATAATTACCACGTATATAGATAAAGGAGGAGAAGAGAAATTGAATTCCACTGCTGCTTCAAGCCCTGCGGCTCCCGTGGATGTGGGGAACGTCAAGAGGCTTCCTATCTTGATTTCGCTTATTATCGGGGCATTTTTCTCGATTTTAAATGAAACATTGCTGAACATCGCCTTCCCGCAGCTGGTGATCGAGCTGAATGTGTCGCCGTCGACACTGCAATGGCTGGCCACCGGCTACATGCTAGTGGTCGGAGTGCTCGTGCCCGCCTCTGCCCTGCTCGTGCAATGGTTTACGACCCGGCAGATGTTCCTTGGGGCGATGATCTTGTTCGCAATCGGTACGCTTATATGCGGGATCGCGCCGGGGTTCTCGTTCCTATTGGTCGGCCGTCTGCTGCAAGCGGGCGGAACCGGATTGATGCTGCCGGTACTGATGAACACCATCCTCGTGCTGTACCCTCCGGAGAAGCGGGGAGCCGCTATGGGAAGCATCGGGCTGGTTATTATGTTCGCCCCTGCCATCGGCCCGACCTTATCCGGACTTATTCTGGAGTCGCTGCAATGGCGCTGGCTATTTTTTCTCGTATTGCCGTTTGCCATATTTTCGATCGTGTTCGCATTTATTTATTTGAAAAACGTATCGACGCCTACGAAACCGAAGGTGGACGTCCTATCTATCGTCCTGTCTACGCTCGGCTTCGGCGGCATCGTATACGGGTTCAGCAGCTCCGGCGAAGGACACGGCGGCTGGTCGAGCCCGCAAGTGTACGGCACCGTTCTGGTGGGCGCGGTCGCTCTGCTGCTGTTCGTATTCCGTCAGCTGCGGGTGCGGGAGCCGCTTATGGACCTTCGGGCATTCCAGTTCCCGATGTTCTCCCTGACCACCGTTCTGCTGATCATCATGATGATGACCTTGTTCTCGACGATGTCTTTGCTGCCATTCCTGTTCCAGGGCGCTTTAGGTCTCACCGTATTCGCTTCGGGCCTGCTCATGCTGCCGGGCAGCTTGCTGAACGGATTAATCTCGCCGCTCACAGGCAAACTGTTCGATAAGTTCGGGCCGCGGGCGTTAGTTATTCCCGGAACGGCTTTCCTGGTCGTGATTATGTGGTTCTTCACCCAAGTGTCGGTGGAAACGCCCAAGACGACGTTCCTGATCCTGCACATCTGCATGATGGTCGCCATCTCGATGATTATGATGCCTGCCCAGACGAACGGCCTCAACCAGCTGCCGCCTCGTTATTATCCGCATGGCACGGCGATTCTGAATACGCTGCAGCAAGTCGCCGGCGCGATCGGCGTCGCATTTTTCATCAGCGTCATGTCTTCGGGGCAGCGGCGTTTCCTGGAGCAGTCGGCCGATCCGACCTCTCCCGCACAGGCGGCGGAAGCGATGGTGGCCGGCGTCCATAACGCCTTCATGATCGGCTTCGGCTTCGCCGTCGTCGCGCTGATCCTGGCTTTGTTCACGAAGCGTACTCAAGCGCCGAAGCAGTAACAGCCTGCAGCCACAACAAAAAGAGGTCTTCCCGCATTTGGTGCGAAAGACCTCTTTTAACGTTCGCCTGACGCTTAGCTTAGCGGCACACGTTGCTCGTCGAACCTGATTCAAGAGCGATTGCCCGGGTCCTGACGCTGCTCTTTAAGCAAGTCCCGGATCTCGGCGAGCAACTGCTCCTCCTTGGACGGGGCCGGCGGCGCAGCCGGCTTCTCCTCTTCCTTGCGCTTGAGCAGGCTGAGTCCTTTGATGAACATAAAGATCGAAAACGCTACGATCACGAAATCGATGACCGTCTGCAGAAACGCGCCATACTTCAATTCCGCTCCGCCAAATTTGAAATGGAGTGCCGATACATCAAGCCCTCCGAGCAACAGTCCGAGCAACGGCATCAACAGATCGTTAACAAGAGAGGCCACAATTTTGCCGAACGCTCCCCCGATAATGACCCCGATCGCCAGCTCCATAATATTCCCTTTGAGAGCGAACTTTTTAAATTCCTTCATCATTGCCCGCACGCCACATGCCTCCGCTTCTAATCTCGCTTACACCGCTTCGGGAGGTATGTTCCGGCTAAAGACCGTGCTTGTCCGGCTCCCCCCGCTGCGATGCGTTTTTTTGCGAATAATCCGCTATATCGTGAAGCATACCATAAAAACAGACGATTATGTATACCCGAAAATAACTACGTTTGCATGCCTCCGGTCTTGTCAGCCCTGCTTTTCGCGGCCCAGCGAACTCCCCTGATGAACCTGCCGCCGCCGGGTTTATTGACAGTGATCGCAATCTCAATCCGATACTTGCGGCAGGTCCGCGCGCTTCTTCACCCTGTACCAGTACGTGTAGATTTCCTGAAAGTTCAGCTTCTCGTATAGCCGAACCGCGGGTAGATTTTGCTGCACCACGAGCAGATAGCACCTTGCAGCGCCCTCTCTCCTGGCCCATTGGAGCATGTGCAGAATCAACTGCTCCCCGTACCCTTTATTCCGTTCATTCGGGTTCGTGACGATATCATACAATCCGATGTCCCCCTGCTCGATCACGCCAAGGCCGCAGGCAACCGGCTTTCCTTCCTTGTAGAGCGTGAAAAACCCTTTCTTTAAACAAGAGGGTTGCAGCAGCCGGGCCGTGATGCCTTGATTCGTCTCGGACAAATGCTGAAAAGCCGCCATCGTCCGCAGCCAGTCCGTGCTTAACGTTTCTTCGATGCGAATCTCCGGCAGGCTTGGTTCCCTGAGGCCGGTTAGCGGGGCCGTCTTCACGCTGGTGGGATCAACCCGCTCGTAGCCGCGTTCTTCCAGAAACGGGTCCAGGTCGCCGGGAGTAACGAACGGAGTTATTTTGAAAATTGTATCCAACCCCGCACTGGTGTACAGACTCTCGCACCGCCGCACTTTCCCGCTTATAGAACCGGATTGCATCTCCGGAGCATACAGAGGCTGGATCGAATTGGATCTCTTCGTGTATCCGTCCGCGAATCTCAGCAGCCAGCCGTCGTACAGAAACGTTTGCAGGGCGGGCCATGCGTTCAACGAACGTTCTTCGATTTGCTTGTGTTCTTCGATCTGCTTGTGCATGGATTCACTCCTTTCCCTAATGAATTGAGAATTAATATACATAAACATGTATATTAATTCAATATGTTTTATAAAATCGTCCTCTAGCCGAGTCCCAGCCTCACCGGTATCTTGGCATTTCATTCCGTATATCTCTCTATCTGTACCGGTACAGATTCCGATTTTCCATAGCGAACGGCTTGTTAAAAACAGGTACAATGAGGGTACCGTACTCCACTACGAAAAGAGGTACTTCCCATGTCAGCAAAACGAAATGCCTACATCGCCGCGATCGTGTACGCCATGATCATCGGCCTGTCCTTCCTGTTTGTCAAACAAACGCTCACCGTCGCCTCACCGCTCGATACGCTGGCACACCGGTTCTCGATCGCATGGCTGGCGGCCACCGTCTGGCTGCTCGCGACGAAGCAATCCGTACGGGTGACGAAATCAGATTTGCGGACGATCGCTCCTTTAGCGGTTTTATATCCTGTCCTCTTTTTTGCGTTTCAAGTATTCGGCTTGCTGTACAGCTCCTCTTCGGAGGCCGGCATTATTTTGGCGACCGTCCCGATTTTCACTCTCGTATTCGCGGGACTTGTATTAAAGGAGACTTCCACACCGAGGCAAAAAATCGCGATCGGCCTGTCCGTGCTCGGCGTCATTTACATTTTGTATATGAACAGTGCGGGAACCGGCACAAGCGGCAGCATACTCGGAAGCGGACTGCTCGCCCTGTCGGCCGTCGTCGCCTCGCTGTACAACGTGCTGGCCAGAAGACTGACGCAGCGTTATTCCTTATTTACCTTAACGTATGTGATGTCTTTTTTCGGATTTATCACGTTTAACGTACTGGCGATCTCCGATCATCTGATTCGAGGCACCGTCCATCAGTTTTTCCAGCCTTTCCTGCACGCCGATTTCGTCGTTGCGGCTTTGTATTTAGGGGTGTTGTCCTCTCTCTTGACGTCCTACTTGTCCAACTTCGCTTTATCGCGGCTGCCCGCGTCCCAGATGAGCGTGTTTAGCAATTTGGCTACTCTCATTACGGTGATGGCCGGGATCGTGTTCCTGCAGGAGGCGTTTCATTATTATCACGCCATCGGCGCCGGCATGATTATAGCCGGGATTATCGGCGTCAACTATTTGGCGAAGGCGAAACGGGAGCGGGAAGAAAAACGTCCGTCCAACTCGTGACATCCGAGGCCCCCAAGGTGAAAAAAGAGGAGGCATCCGCCCCCTCTTCCGATCCGTTTTATACCGGCTCCAGCAGCCGTTTTTCCAGACAAGTTGCGATGGAGAGCGCCTTCTCGGTTTTTTCGAACCGGATATGAACCCGCTCCCGATTCACCCTGACAATCGTACCGCGCCCGAACACCCGATGCTTCACTTCCAGACCGGGGGCCAGCTCCTTTTGGTTCGTGATGGCGTTCGGATTAAAAGCTTCCGGAACCGCTGAATTCCATCGTTCCCCCATTTGCCCGGGCGACTGCTTATACCCTCTCCCGGAAGACGCAGCCGCCGGTTTCCTTTCGAATGTTGCAGGCGGCTTCGGAGGATTCAGGATGGTCATGACCGCAGTGACGAAACGCGACGCCGTTGTTTTCTCTGTGTCCCGTTCCTTATACGTAAGAAGCTCCAGATGCTGCTTCGCCCGGGTCATCCCGACATAGAACAGCCGTGTGGCCTCCTCGATCAGAGAGGCGCCTCTTTCAGGGGAGCCGGATTTGAGATCTTCCGCCGACGGGATGATGCCCTCCACCAGATCGATCATATATACCCGCTCGAACTCCAGCCCCTTCGCACTATGGAAAGTTGAGAAGGTGACCGCATTTTGCCCCTTTCGCGACTTCGCCGTTTTCAGCACCGACTCCAGATACTTGAGCCGGCTTGCGAATTCCTCCATCGTTTGCAGCGTATCGGCGATTTCCTCCAGCGTGTTCAGAATGCCCAGCAAATATTCCTTGCGGAATCCGAGACGCTCGCACATCTTCTCCAGCGCTTTCTCGTACCCGAGCCGCTCGCGGATGACTTGGATCGCCGGACGCGGCGGCATCCCCCGCATTTGCCGAAACGTCTCTTGGCTTGCCTTCAAAGGTTTGATCTGATACTCATTTAACTGAACCCGATCAAGCAGCGTATCGAATACCGATTCGTTGGTATGGAACGCTTTGACGGCCGCCATCTGCTGCTTCGTAATATATCCGTTAAATTTCGCGTAGATTTTCTCCAGAAGTTCGGGACGCCTGTCGGTATAGGTCATCCTCATGAAATTCAAAATATCTTCAACGACCCAATGCGAGAAAAACCGGTTGTCCGCATCCTTCATATAAAACGGAATACCGGCCCGGTCAAACTCGTTCATCAGCGGGATCGAGGACGAATTGTTGCGGTACAGCACCGCCACCTCCGTCAAGTTTTCCACCTTCTGAATCTCCCGTACCAAATATTTGGTCTGATCGGCGAAATTCGCCAGGCTCCGGACCCGGATCGGCTTCCCTGCCGGGTTTCGGGTAAACATGTTTTTGTTGTACCGGTCTTTGTTGCGCTTGATGAACTGATTCGCCACGCTCACGATATCTTTGGTCGACCGGTAATTTTGCTCCATCAACAGCGTAACCGCCTTCGGATGCACGCGCTTGAATTGAAGCAAATACGAGGGCTCCGCCCCTCTCCAGCTGTAGATCGACTGGTCGTCGTCCGCCACCACGCATAAGTTGCCGTGCCCCTTCACCAGCTTCTCGATGATGGCATGCTGCACGACCGACGTATCCTGGCTTTCGTCCGTCAGCACGTAATCGTACTTCTGCTGATAGCTGCGAAGCAGCCCGTTCTCCCGCTCCAGCGCTTCGTTTGCGATCGTGAGCATGTCGTCGTAATCGACCAGCAGCTTCGGGCGGCCCGAACGTTTGAACGCCTCGTATTCGCGCAGAATACGTTCGGCTTGCTTGACGTCAGTCTTCACCGCGTTCCACCGCTCTTCGGGGATCATCTTGTTTTTGATATAGCTGATATAGGTGGTCAGCTCGTCCATCTGGTCGTCGGTGATGTTCTCCCCGTTGATCGACTGGAACAGTCTCCGTAAAATGATTTTCTTGTGAAGCGGCAAATGTTCTGCGCCGGGGTCTCCCTGATCCTGATCCTGCACTTGCTCTTCCGGATCGACATCGCCCTCTATGATCTGGAACGGGATTTCTTTTCGGTGCAAATAGATACGCATCACTTCAAAAGCAAGACTGTGAATCGTCGAGAAGTGGACCGGCGGCAGGTCCGGGAAAAAACGTTGAAACCGTTCTTTCATATCGCTTGCCGATGCCCGGCTGAACGTGACCGCTTTGATTCTGGAAGGGTCTACTCCTTTCCCTTCGATCAGGTGGCCGATCCGCATAATAATCGTCGTCGTTTTCCCCGATCCGGGCGATGCCAGCAGCAGCAGAGGGCCTTCCGTCTGCAGAACCGCCTTTTGCTGCACTTCATTCAAGGCAACGCCCAGTTCCCGCTGCTTGCGGGCCAAAAAAGCATTCCCTGCACTCATAGTTCGACTTCCCTTTCCGCTCTACCAACTACCGTTTCATTCCGATACTATCATTATAGCATTTCAATCATTGAATAATTCATCCAGCACTTTGGCCCGGTTCTCGAGAAAACGCCTTGTGATGATGTAATGCAGCGTCTCTTCATACCGGATCTCCGATACCGGCAAAACGTCGAAATTTAATATTTGCGCATCCGGGTATCCGAGCAGCACCGGAGAATGGGTCGCGATAATAAACTGGGCTTCGTTCTCCAGATCCTTCATGATGCGCATAAGCGCCAGCTGCCGGGCCGGCGACAACGCCGCCTCCGGTTCGTCCAGCAAATAAATCGCCTTCCTGCCGAATCGATGCTGAAAGAGAGAAAGGAACGCTTCCCCGTGCGATTGCTTGTGCAAGGAGCGTCCGCCGTAATATCTCAAGCTTTCGGGCATCGTATCCAAATGAGAGGCGAACTGATAAAACGTCTCCGCCCGCAGAAAAAAGCCGTTCGTTATTTTCGGCATCCAGGAAAGCCGGATATGGTCGCCCAGCGCGGATTGGGAAGCGTCTACTTCGTATCGATTATTTTTGCCGCCGCCAGCCGTATGAAAGCCGCATTGATAGGCAATCGCTTCGAGAATCGTCGATTTCCCCGACCCGTTCTCTCCTACGAAAAACGTAACGTTCGATTGGAACGACAGCCGGTCCAGCGCATTCACGGCCGGGATCGAGAACGGGTATTGGCCCGGATCGGTTTGCCCGCTTCTCATCACTTCAAGACTTCGCAAAAACATCGGAATCAACTCCTGTCTGCCTAATGAATATGGGACTGTTTGCGATAGTCGGTCGGCGACATTCCTTTCCACTTCAGAAAAGAACGGGAGAACGTCTGAAACGACCCGAAGCCGGCCTCGTAGGCGATTCGCGACACCGGCAGCTCGGTCGAGGCGAGAAGCCCGCAAGCGTGACGAATTCGCAGTCCTTGCACAAAGGGAACGAAATTTTGCCCGGTTCGCACCTTGAAGCATTCGCTCAAGTGGGAGGCGTTGTAATGAAACTGCCGGGCTAACCGCTCCAGCGTCAGCTCTTCCCGGTAATGCCTATGAACGTAACGGATCATTTGCCAGAAGCCGGCCTTTGCGGACGGGGATTCTTGCCTGCCATCACAGGCGGTCTCCGAACCGCCCGCATGCCGACTGGATCTCCACCGTTCAAACCATACCAGCGCCTCAAACAGCTTGGACTTAATCATGATGCTGCGCATCCGTTCGTCCCCGGCCGCCTCCCGCCTCATATCGTCGAATAGGCCTTTCGCCTGCACCATCTCGCGTTCATTCAGCTGGATATACGGCGGGAGCCGGTCGGATTCGTCCAGCACGATTCCGGCCAGCCCCTGATCCCCTTCCCTAGAATCAAACAGCAGCTCAAGATCAAAATTGCATATATACAAATGCAGACACGCCCCGGGATCGCTCCGGATCGCATGAAACTGATACGGGAGCAGGAAGATCATCGTGCCGGGCTCCATCGGATGCTGAAGTCCGTTGATCGTTTCGGTGCCGCGGCCTTCCAGGACCAGGATGAACTCCAGAAAATCATGACGATGCGGAACGACCGACTCGACCTTCTCGATTTTGAGACTGAACGGAAACGAACTGTTCATGTTCGGATAATCCGTCAAATATATCGGATTCACGGGCATACCTTCCCTCCCGGTTACTCGTCTGTTGGTATTCCCATTATACCAAAAAAATGAGATAGGTTGCCGGACGGATGGAATGTGATAAAGGGGTCCTCTCTCTATAATGGAGACAGAAAACCGCCTGAGGAGGGATCTGACGAATGATCGAAAGAAGAGGGATCGTACTCGATTTGGACGACCTGCACGACGAGTGGCCTGGCCTTCTGCATCAGGCGAATCTGAATGTGCTGGGACTGCATAATTGGGGCCCGGAGCCGGAGATTCGCTCTAAAATCGATGCGATGATCCGTTTTTTTGAATCCGCAGAAGGTTTCAGGCTCGCTAACCGGTTAGACGATCTGAACATTGGGCTGGAATTCGAGCTGCACGCCATGTGCTGGCTGCTGCCAAGCGAGTACTATGGAAGGCATCCTCATTGGTTTCGGATGGACGAGAACGGCGTTAGAACGCCGCACGACAACTTTTGCCCGTCAAGCGAAGGAGCGCTCGAAATAGTTAGGGACCAGGCGATCCGGCTCGCCCGGAAGCTAAAGCCTACGACCGGCCGGTACTACATGTGGCAGGACGACAACAAGCCATGGTGCCGCTGCGAGAACTGCCGGACGTATTCGGACGGCGACCAAAATCTGCTGGTCATGAATGCGATACTGGAAGCCATACGGACCGTGGATCGCCACGCCAAGCTCTCGTACCTCGACTACATGGCCACACTGGAATCGCCTCCGGGGAAAGTCCGGCCGCACGAGGGGATTTTCCTCGAGATTACTGGCCCCGGCATACACCGGATGAATGAATCGGGACTCCGAGGAGTGGACGGGGACGAGAAATTCCAACAGGCGCTTGCCCGCAATTTGACTGTATTCGGTACAGAGGAGGCTCAGGTACTGGAATATTGGCTGGACGTCTCGCTTCAGTCCAGATGGCGGAAGCCGGCCGGCAAGCTGCGGTTCGACGAAGTGGCCGCCGCCAGGGATATCGCCTATTACAGATCACAAGGCATTCGTTCCATCACGAGCTTCGGCGTGTTCATGGACCAATCGTATTTCCGGGAACACGGCATTCCTCCGGTTGAAGCTTACGGACGGCTGCTGGAGTGAGAACGAAAGGGATGTAAATATCCAAAAAAAACAGGTTACCCTGTTACGCCGTACTAGCGGCATTTACCAAGGTAACCTGTGCTCGTTTTTTATAACCTAAATCAAATCCGAAGATTTTAACAGCCGCTCCACCATAACCGCAACCTCAGCACGAGTCACGAAGGCTTTTGGCGCCAGCAGGCCTCCGTCTCGCCCCGTCACAATTCCGGCCGCTATACTTGCCGAAATGCCGTGAGCCGCCCAGCCGGAAGTCTCCGCAGCATCGGTGAACCCGTATAACGCACCGTCTGATGCATCCGCTGCCAGTCCTGTAATGGACATCGCTTTCGAAACAATGACCATCGCTTGCTCACGGGTAATCCGTTCGTTCGGGCGGAACGTGCCGTCCTCGAAGCCGTTGATCAAGCCGTACGCATACGCCGTCCCGATCACACCGCTATACCACTCCGATGCCTGCACGTCCGAGAAAGCTGCAGACCCGTCCTCAGGTTTCAACCCCAGGCCTCGGACTATAATCGCAGCAAACTCGGCCCGTGTAATATTTTTGTCGGGACTGAATACGCCGTCGCCTGTCCCGTTAACGATTAACCGTGAGCCCATATTGTTAATCTGATCCTTGGCCCAGTGACTCCCTGCATCAGCAAACTCCAGCGGATGCCAGATTACCGAATACGTACTGTTAGTCAAACTGTTGATTTTGGCCGTATATCTCCCGTCTACAACCCCAATCCTGGTCGGCACATGGCGTACGGTTCCGTCCGGTTCCACAACCACACCGGTTGTAATTCGATTCGGGTGTGTGCCGTCCGGCATAACGATGGTGCGTTCGACATACGTATTGAATTGGCTGACTTCAACTGTCCGCTCCCCGTACACCGCATAAATTTTGAATTCAAGCGGAGGAGCGGCGAGCTGCCATTCCCCTTTTGCCGCCGCGGTTTCAACCAGACGCAGCGTATTTGCCGATGGCACGGCAATTTCAATATGAATGCTGATGTCCCGCAGGTCGGTATCTTTCCCGATTTGCTGTGCAATGGAATCTATGCTCATTTGCTGTACAGGTATCGTGTAGGCAGCCTGACCGGTGCGAAGCACGAAAATTGCTTGTTTCATTTGCATTAGCTTGACCATGCTGCCGTTAAGCTCGGCGATAACTACGTCGCTGGCTTTTGTCACGGAAACCGTGACGACGGCCCCCTGATCTTCGCTCTCCAAGCGCTGCCGCAGCTTGTTCTCATCTACGGCAATCGACAGGACTTGCCGGCCGTTCACTTCCTTCACCGTTGCAGTGCCCGCGCTTTCGGCCCGGCCGTTCACGAGTACATTCGCACCGCCGGTTCCCTGCGAATCCGTTTGTCCGGCCGGGCCCTTGCCGCTTGCCGAGCCGCTGCCGTCAGAGGAGCTTTCGTCGTCTTCGGACGAAGCCAACGGATAAACGGCATTGGATTCCGCCGACCATTCGCTTTGGCCGACCGCATTTTTGGCCGCCACCTTGAATGTATACCTTGTTCCATTGGTTAGGCCGGTTAGCGAAATCGGACTTGATGTTCCGCTCACTCTAATATTGTCGGGCAAGGCAATGACCTCATACTCCGTAATGGCGCTTCCACCATTGTCGGCAGGTAGCGTAAAACTGACGACGGCTTGCCGATCCCCGGCTGACGCCGTTACATTCGTCGGTACGCCCGGAACCGATGGGAGCGTCACAAAGCTGCTATTTACGCTGACCACGCCCTGGATGCTCTGAATGACATAATACGTCTTGCCCGCTGTCAGGCCGCTGAATCGCCATACGCCGCCGCTCTGATCCGAAGGACTGTCCGAAATCACATGCCCGTCCGTGTCATACAGTGTGATCGTGGCCCCTGACAATACGTTGCTCACATCGACTAAACCAAGTCCAGCCGAAGCCGTCGGGGTCCTTAAAGTCACGCCGACAAAAGCGGAGTTCTCGCTCTCCTCGCCACCTACCGTCTGTGTGGCATAAAAGCCGAGACTGTTCGGCACCACACCGGTGAACGCGTAAGTCGCTCCCGTTACACTCGTCGCTGTCGCTACCAACGTGCCATTGGTCAAGTACAGCTTCAAGGTTGCGCCCGCAGTGA
>NZ_JARBDB010000038.1:0-383 GCF_036577605.1 Paenibacillus sp. GYB004 | reverse complement strand
GCTACTGCTACTGCTACTGCTACTGCTACTGCTACTGCTACTGCTACTGCTACTGCTACTGCTACTGCTACTGCTACTGCTACTGCTACTGCTACTGCTACTGCTACTGCTACTGCTACTGCTACTGCTGCTGGAGGGCTTAACGGTCGTGTTCGGGATGGGAACGCGTGGATCCCCTCCGCCATCATCACCAAACGATTATGAAATTCAGGGTTTATTCCCTGAAAACTGAATGCGAACCGAAGAAGAGAGAGAGTGAAACGTTACCTCAAGGGCTCTTGAGGCCTCCACGAAGGTTCGTGGAGTATTGATAGGATAAGCCCTCGACCGATTAGTATTCGTCAGCTCCACACATTGCTGCGCTTCCACCCCGAACCTATCAA
>NZ_JARBDB010000037.1:0-4010 GCF_036577605.1 Paenibacillus sp. GYB004 | reverse complement strand
CCGCCACAGCCCATGCAGAAATATTTACATCTCTTTCAATCTTCCTCCAGCGGACATAGGTTGTCAAAGTTGAAAAACTAAGAATGAGCGAGAAAACAGGAGAAAACATTACTTTATAGTGGGAGGGGAGTATTTGGAGCTGGAAAGTATCAAGGTAGGAATGCGGCCTATGCCCGAAGACGGTTACCCTATTATTGGATGTCATGATCAAATCGAGGGTCTTTACCTGGCAGTCATGCATTCAGCTATTACACTAGCCCCTGTTGTTAGCCGCTTGGCTGCAAACGAGATTATAGACAACGTGCTGGCGGATGAATTGGAAAGCTGCCGACTATCCAGATTTTCTTAGTCGAATTCATTGAAGGAGCGAGGTTTCCATGAAAGACCGGAAGATTGTTATTCCTCACGAGCATGGAGGCTGGGCGATGGTCAGCGTTCCGTATATCATGGGAGTGATGTCTGGAACGCCGAAGGGCATGCATGTTGTCCTTTTTCTGGCTTGGCTGTTTCTTTAATTTGTCGTCCTATCCGTTTCTTCAGGCTGTCAAGAGAAGCTCCAACCGAAAGGTTTGGATGCAGTGGGGAACCGGGTATGCTTTAGCCGCCTTGTTGTGCTTGATTCCATCCATCCTGTATTGCCCGCAGCTGCTGTACTTCGGCATTCCGCTCGTCCTGCTGCTGCTCGTCAATATATGGCATTCCAAGATCAGAGCGGAGAGAGAGATCCTAAACGACCTGTGCGCGATACTGATTTTCTCCCTCGGCGGGGCAGCAGCTTATTTGTTCGGTGGTGGGCAGTGGGACAAGACTATGGCGGTTGTCGTACTGTTCAGCTTTTTGTACTTTACCGGAAGCGCTTTGTTCGTGAAGACCGTATTTCGCGAAAGGACAAGCAAACGGTGGTTGATGTATGCCAAGATCTACCACGGGCTGGTGCTACTCGTACCCTTGGCGGTCGGCTATCCGCTTATGGCCATAGCGTATCTGTTCGCCTCGATCCGGGCATTCGTCTACGCGGGAAAGGCGATGCGGCCAATGAAGGTGGGAATGATCGAAATTATTGGCGTAGTGCTGTTTTTGGTCTTTTCCGTTGTATTCCTCAACTGATCAAAGTTTGCTAAAGCAATAAAGCAAACTACGACATTTTGAACCCTCAAAAAGCAACCTCTTACATAGGGGCATTCGTCGTAGAAAAGGCTTCGTTTAGAATGATACCTCGCAGCAGACCTTTGTTCGGTGCTCCACCGGATAAAAGGCACAAACATTCACAAGAGCGCAGGGGTGAATGTTTGTGCCTTTTCTTTTGGTGTCCGGATTTGGATGCTTATTAACGAATTTATTAGTGCGTTCTTCCCCGCGTAAACAACCAGCCGCCGGCCACGAAGACGAAATAAAGCAGCAGGTTATATCCGGCACCAATCAGCAGCGAGCCGTTGAATAACAGGGCTTCGAAAAAATGACCGACATGAACGCGCAGCGAAGGAATCGCCGTTCCGACCGGGATTGCCGTGAGGAGTATCACCCACAGCAACCAACCGACAGGGTGGTAATAACCGGAGACCAGCATGCTTAATAGCGCCATTACCATTAAATAAAAGGCGGCTTGGTACACAAATGAACCTGCGAAGCCGAAATCAACCCAATGGAAGACTTCAATCAGATCAATAGTATTCGTGTAATTCCGGAGCACGCCCACTTCAAGCTCATACCATAAACAATTGAACAAAGCGATGGCTGCCGCCCAGACGGCAAAGACGAATTGAAGGGCCATAAAATATCGCTCTCGGCTTGCGCCCAAATGCACGATGCGTTTGTAATAACGGAGCGGCAGTACAATAGCGGTCAGGAGCAAGATGAGAATCAGGATGTTGCCGTCCGAAAGGATGTTGCTTTGGCTGTCTGTAAAGCGGCTAACAATGAATTCCGCCAGCCTTCCAAGAAGGATAAGAATAATGACGCCCCAGATGTAAATCCTCATTTGCAAATAGGTTGCCTTAAAATGAACGGCCCATGCGCCCAATTTAATGACCTCCTTCGATCAAATACGAGAAAAACTTTTGAAGTGACAAATTCTCAATCGAAATGTCCAGCTCGCGCGCCTGCTGTATGTCCACATCGTCTAACGTTTCGTAAATAGCGGCAAGAGTCCCGCGGCCGTAGGGTTCCGTATGTAAGACCCGTTTTCCGGCTGTGAACGAAGCCACCGCTTCCGCATGTCCCCGGATCAGATGAGCGGCCGTACGTATGCGATCGATCTCATCATGAAGCAGGAGGGAGCCCGCTTCGATGATGTACACCTTTTCGGCGACCGTGGCGATTTCGTCGATCAGATGCGTAGACAGTAAAATCGTGCGAGGGTGGTGGGCGTAATCCTCCAGAAGCGCCTTGTAAAACCGTTCCCGCATCAGGACATCGAGGCCGAGCACCGGCTCGTCGTATAACGTCAGCGGCGCCCGGCTGGCCAAACCGATGATGTTTCCTACGAGCGATTCCATGCCTCGGGATAGCTGTCTGAGTTTTTTGTGCGGATCGAGCCGAAACGTTTGGATCAACTCATGAGCGAACGTCCAGTCCCAGTTCGGATGAAAACTCGCAGCAAACTGCAAAACCTCGATAACCCGCGCTCCTCCGAAATGTTTGGCTTTCTCACGTACGAAACAAAAATCGTTCGGAAGTTCTCCTTTGCCCAGCTTTGTTCCTCGTACCTCGATGGAGCCGCTGTTCGGGGAGATTCCCCCTGCGATCAGGTTAAGCAGCGTCGATTTGCCAGCGCCGTTTCGCCCGAGCAAGCCGTAAATGACGTTTTCCTCCAACTGCAGATTCAGGTTCCGCAAAGCATAAGTTCGACCGTATGATTTGTTTACCTTGTCGCAAGTCAATACTATGCTCACGGTTCGTTCATTCCTTCCTCAACTGTTTGATCATGTTAATGATATCTTCGGTTGTCAGCCCGATTTTGTCGGCCTCATTCAGCAGATTGGACAACAATTCCTTGTAGAAGCGATCTCTTCGCTTCATCTGAATCTTCTGTTTTGCATCTATCGCGACATACATGCCAAGCCCTCTTTTTTTGTACAGAATACCTTCATTGACGAGCAGGCCGATCCCCTTCACGACAGTCGCCGGATTAATATGAAACAGTTGAGAAAACTGAGCCACAGAAAGAATTTGCTCGTCCACACGGAAAGTGCCGTTCAAAATATCGTCCTCAATGATGTAGGCTACCTGCTGAAAAATCGGCTGCTTATCGTCGAAAGTGATGTTCATTGCCCCACCTTCAGTATATCGGTATGTTATCGATCCAACATACCATAATGGATAGGCAATCAATTGTCAATACCGGTCGTTCATCGAACGTATGATCGGTTATTGACAGTTGTTGGAGCATGAATTATAGTGTGCTACATGAGTAACATACTAACATGCCAAGAAGAGAAATGCTAGGCAAAACGGGAACTTACGAAAGTTGATCATTAGGAAAAGGTTCGATCATTGCGATTCGGGGAGAGGGTACAAGTGAGAGAGTTAATCGAATTCAAGCAAGTAACGAAAGAATACAAAATAGGAGAAGTGCCCATTCAAGCGCTTGCCGGTGTTGATTTTTCGATAGCAGAGGGAGAATTCGTCGTTATTTTGGGCGCCAGCGGTGCCGGCAAGAGTACGATTTTGAATATCCTTGGCGGTATGGATACGGCTACCTCAGGCCAAGTGTTTGTCGGCGGACAAGAAATAACAAGGCTCAACGAAAAACAATTAACCAGGTATCGCGGCGAGAAGATCGGTTTTGTGTTTCAATTTTACAATTTGATTCCGAATTTAAACGCATTGGAAAACGTCGAATTTGCCGCTGAAGTATGTAAAAACCATCTGGATGCTCAAGATATTTTATAATGCTACATAGAAACTAGACAGCAAAAAAGGAGTTTCTTAGTTGTATGTCGACCAGCAGACGCAAGTTTACACCCGAAGAAAAGGCGCGCATTGTCCTGGAAATTCTCAAGGAAGAAAAG
>NZ_JARBDB010000036.1:0-3005 GCF_036577605.1 Paenibacillus sp. GYB004 | reverse complement strand
GGACCTTGCCGGCCGGGTCGAGTTCCTTGATTTCGAATGTCGTGCTGTTGGTGCTGTCCTTGCCGAAAAGATGCCAAGTAAAACCGTCGAATAGCGTCGTCTTGCCAGTGGCGTTATCGCCGTAAACGTCGAGGTTTCCGCCGTTCGCCATAAGGACGAACTCGCGGAAACCCTTGAAATTGCGTATGGTTAGGCTGTCGAGAAGAATTTTTTTCATGCCGGCACCTTGAGCAGATCAGCTACTGCTCGGAGAGCTTTGAACTCGACATGCAGCCGTTCCAGCCGGGAGCTGGCGTTTTTTAACTCCATTTCGGCGTCCGCTAATGCCTCCCGTTCGTTTTTCGTGAATGAGCGGACTTGCGCGGCTCGTGTTTCGGCGTTCTTGCCGGTGATCGGACCGTTTTCGGTGAGGAGGAGCGAATCCTCTTTCCATAGGATAAGTTCTTTGGCTGTCACCAGTCGGGAGTGTGCCTGCAAAGCAGCTTCCTCGGCTACTTCAATCTCCGCTGGTAGTTCCAGTAAACGATCGATGAGTTTCTGCTTGGTCGTGTTTGACATAGGTAAGTGCCTCCTTGTTACCTAGATTTCATAGCATGATGTCTGACTGAATTTGCGTGTATTGCACGACAACTTCGCGAACAACAATTGACCGACCCACGAAGTTGGTTGCGCACAAATAACCACCTTACCTGACCGAATACTGTCCCGCATATAAAGCACTTTGTTTCAACTGGGGGATCCGGCAATAAATGCAGACGTTTTATCCGAAACAGCACCTTGCGAAACAAACTATCAGAATACGCGGCATCCGGAATGTTAGGTTTTGAGAACTCTCCTCGCAATAGCTTAGCTGCTATGTCATAGACCATAGCAGCCTCGTATTCACTCGAAAATTTACCGAGTTCGACGGATCCTCTGGAATCCTTAATTCTTGCCGACCATATACCACTATCAACCATATTGACGCCGCGATACTTGGAACTCCCTCGACCTATGTTGGAATTCCAACTATTTTGCTGATGCGTACAAAGCCGTAGATTGCACTTCCTGTTGTCCAGACCATTGCCATTAATGTGATCTACCAATTTGTCCGGAGGTGCATTTAAAATAAGTCGATGAAGATATATCCTCTCTCCGCTTCCAACAATCGATCCATACGTATACACCTTGGAACGTTGTTTTAAAAGGTACCAACTGTACTTGGAAGCAAGAGAATAATCTTCGTCATCAATGATCGTGACGTATCCATGGGGTAGGTCAATTTCCTTCACTTGCGCCACTCCCCTATTCTGCAATCGCATGATGTAGTATAATGAGTGACAAGAATCTTGTTTCGATAGCCTGTTCCAGCAGGCTATTTTTCATTACTGATCACATAATTCCCTAGAGATTTCTTCGAGTTCATCGATCATGTCGCCCAACTCGTCTTCTATGAAAGTGGCAGCGTTGCGAAGTATTACTGGGGTTGTTTCCTGGCTATCGTCAGTGCCTTCTTGAAATTCCTTCAATTTCTCCACAACAGCATCAATTCGAGCCTTCAAACTCATTTTTGTCCCTCCTTCCCTATGTAATCAACTCCCGGTTTTGTCGCCCTTGGGAACCGGAAACCCAACGAGGGTTGCAAGGCTTTTTATAGGGGGAAGCAAGAACCCTAAAGGCGAAACCCCCACGATATGAAAGAAGAGTGGGCAAGGATTTGCACCTTGCATAGCGGGCATTTCTTATGACGGGTAGCAGCACCCCTGACTTTTCCGGTCGATCCGACATACTAGCTTGGTCGTGGGAACTCGGCGTTCTCTTTCCGCGCCGTCCAAGTCTTCGCCGGGACTCACCTAATCGTATCCCGCCTTGCATTTTAAGCGTCTACCTTATTCCGCCACCACTCTGATGCGTCAGCCGCATCATCAAACGCCGAAGTCAACAGCCAAGGGGGAAGGACCTCGTTCGACGCTTGATGATACGGCCAAAAAGGCCATATTTTTGTCAAAGAACAGTGCGGATATCCGCGAGCAGCATCATCACGACGCGGCTTTCGTCCGCTCCGCAGCGGACTCGTCAGGCGACTGTGTTTATTTCAAATCAGATGCTATATTTTCATTAACAAATTGCGAGGTACAAGCCGTGCAAATCGGCTTACCTTTCAAGGTCAATTTGATATCCAAGCCTCCGCAAAACAAACAGCCAGGCGTATACTTGCGAAGCATGATCCGATCGCCATCTGTAAAGATTTCGAGTGCGTCCTTTTCGCCGATACCCATCGTTCGGCGCAGTTCGATTGGGATAACGATTCTTCCCAAGTTATCAAGTTGTCGAACGATACCCGTCGCCACCATAGTCATACTCTGATATCCTCCTTGAACTCCCTCGCCCATTGCGGTACTATAGGAGTAACTAAATTTGATATGTGCATTACCGGATGACCGTCGGCCAGGACGGTCATTCTTCCGTATTGGGCCCTATGGGCCTCTCGAATTTCCGCATCAATCTCCTCGATTTGCGCGATAAGCCACCACGACCATGTGGCATCATCCTCGTGCTGTTGCTTCATTGAGCGATACATGTTGACCAATTCTTCCCGTCGTTTCCGGGCTGCAGCGAAATCGTATTTCACTTCCGGCTCACTCCCTTCACCAAACCGAACATTCATTGAGATTCATAATCTCCGTTTCAATTAGAACCAACATGCCCGGCCGCATTTGGTAGCGGCGCAGCTCTTTTTGTACTTGTTTCTTTCCCTTCTCGGTGCATCGGTACCCATTATGCTTCGATGAGTGAGTGTCTGTTTTCATAGTGGGATTGTTCTTGCCGGCACGTTTGCCAGTATATCTTGATGCTCTTTCTTCGTTCAATTGTTCGCTTTCCTTTGTTACAGGACTGGCTCCTTTTATCCAGTGTTTTCCTCCCCGCCCTTCTGCTAGAATGGTAGTTGTCCAGACTCACCAACCGACCAGAAAGGAGGCGGTTCTATGAATGAATTATCTATTACCGTGTTAAAAATCTACTCG
>NZ_JARBDB010000035.1:0-271201 GCF_036577605.1 Paenibacillus sp. GYB004 | reverse complement strand
AAACGCTCGATTTCGTCCGCTACCGGAAAGGCAACTGCCAAAATGCCGCCGATTCGAACGATATCGAGCGCAACGAACGCCAGCAGCAGGTGATCGGGGAAATGGTCGGCAAGCTGAAATCGCTGGAAGGACTGCTGAAGCTCGGTCCGGTCATCGAAGCGGGAGGGAAAAACGTCGATACGGACATCCCTTCCTCGCAAATCAAAAGCTTTATCCGGACATATATGGGAATCGACCGCGATAAAATAAACTATGTTCATCTGGAAGGCGAATGGCATAGTCCGTATATTACAATCGGGCAAACCGAGCTGAAATCCGCTCAGACCGCCTTGCAGGAACAGCTCAAATAAGTTTGCTTTGCAGGATCTATACAGACGGGCGGACCCAATCGGCTATGGCTGACTGTCCGCTCGTTATGGTATACTGGAAGCAAGCTGCACATCAGGAGGATGAATGAATGGCGGAAACGATTACGGCTTTGACGGAGCAACAACTATCGGAGCTGCAGCAAGAAAGGCTCGTTATGCTTTCCACCATCGATGCGGAAACGGGTGCGCCAAGCCTTAGCGCCATTTCCTGGGTTAGACCGATGAGTCCGACGGTGGTCCGCTTCGCAATCGATCAGCGCTCTCGACTTGTGGCGAATATGAAAGCGAATCCGCTCGTAACGCTGACTTTTTTCGGCGGCGGAACGCTGAATGCGCTGTATGGGAAAGCGGCGTTCGTAACGGATGCGCTCGAAGGCGTGCCGTTCAAGCTGACTTGTATCGACGTGCAATTGGAGGCGGTCCGGGATGCGATGTTTTACGGCTCCCGTATTACTGTCGAGCCCGAATACGAGAAAACGTATGACAAACGTGCGGCAGAGAAGCTGGACGGACAAGTTTTTGCTGCCATCCAAAAAGCCTAGTTCCAAGGGAACCAGGCTTTTTGCGTCTTCATCGAAGCTTGTCCTTTAAGATGGCGCCTACAGCTGCTTATCCATCTGCTGACCGTCGTCTGTACGGGCCGGAGGATTCCCTTGTGGCGTTATATCTTTCGGAATTTGCGGCACGATCCGGCCGATCATATCGGCCAGTTCTTCGGCGAAGCCGGCTATCGGGCGCCCTTGCCGGATATCCTCGCGGATTTCCGCGATGCGTCCCGCCATATCGAGATCGGCCGTAACGAAGGCGTGTACGCCGTAAGGATCTTTGCGGAGCGCTTCGGCGACCGAATATTTGATCACATCGACGCGGCTCCGGTCGAGCTGGGGATCAACGTTGATGCCGACAATAGCCGTATTGCCGAGAATGACGCAGCGTGCGCTGTGGACTTGCGGAATATCCGAAGCCAGCTTCTCGAGCCTTTGCGTCACTTCCTGCTTATTATGGATTTCCGGTTTCGCCGGAACCGATTGCTGAACTTTAACTCCATTTTGCCCATCCGGCGCAGGCGAAGCCTGATTTTGCGGATGGCGGGCACAGCCGGAGAGCACAGCTATCGCCAAAACGAGGACAACGACATATCTCATATAAATCGCTCCTATTCTAATCCTGAATTGCCATGGTTAGTTTGTCCGATTCGACTGTGATTATGTACAGGCGACAGCCATACGCCAAGCGGGAGGGGACGTACGATGAAAAAAGTATATGTGTTGGATACGAATGTCCTGTTGCAGGATCCGAATGCCGTCTTCGCCTTCGAGGACAACGAAGTGATCATTCCTGCGGTCGTTCTGGAGGAAATCGATTCCAAAAAACGAAACGCGGACGAATTGGGTCGCAACGCGAGAACGGTATCGAGACTGCTTGACGCCTTGCGTACGAAAGGGCGTTTGCACGACGGCGTAGAACTGGAGAACGGCGGCAGCCTCAAGGTGGAGCTGAATCATAAAAGCTTTCAAAAACTACAGGATGTGTTCGGGGAAATTACGAACGACAACCGGATTCTCGCGGTCGCTCTGAACTATTATTTGGAGGAGCAGCAGCTGGAGCAGCCGAGACCCGTCATTCTGGTCAGTAAAGATACGCTCGTAAGGATCAAGGCGGACGTGCTGGGGCTCTCCGCCGAAGATTATTTGACCGACCGGGTCGTCACTTCAAATGAATTGTATCCCGGCTATTTAACGATGCACGTGCATCCGGGAGTTATAGACAACTTCTACAATGCGCGCTACTTGCCCGTTACCGACCTGAATACCAATTATACGTTTCAGCCGCATGAGTTCGTCATTTTGAAAGATGAGCTGGGCACTTCCAAGTCGGCGCTGCTGAAGGCGAGCGCAGACGGCAAACGGCTTGATCCACTGTATTTGAGCAACGAGCCGATCTGGGGCATCGGGGCGCGGAACGTCCAGCAGCGGATGGCGCTCGAGCTGCTTCTAAACGACGAGATTCCGCTCGTTACGCTGACCGGCAAGGCGGGGACGGGCAAGACGCTGCTGGCGCTGGCGGCCGGACTGATGAAGATCGAGGACGAACGCAAGTACAAGAAGCTGCTGATTGCGCGACCGGTCGTGCCAATGGGGAAGGATATCGGGTATTTGCCCGGCGAGAAGGACGAGAAGCTGCGCCCGTGGATGCAGCCTGTATACGACAACCTGGAGTTTCTGTTTAATACAAAAAAGCCGGGAGATATCGAGAAAATATTGGCCGGGATGGGCAGCATTCAGGTCGAGGCGCTTACGTACATTCGCGGTCGATCGATCCCGGGACAATTCATCATTATCGACGAAGCGCAGAACTTATCCAAGCATGAAGTGAAAACGATCGTATCCCGCGTCGGGGAAGGAAGCAAAATCGTGCTGATGGGCGATCCGGGACAGATCGACCACCCGTATCTGGATGCTTACAGCAACGGGCTGACGTATGTGGTCGAGCGATTCAAAAACCAGTCGATCAGCGGCCATATCAATCTCGAGCGGGGCGAGAGGTCTCAACTGGCTCAATTGGCGGCGGATTTGCTTTAGCCCGCCTTACAACCGAAAGCGGCGGGGTTCCGGTAACGGCGCCTCGCTGCTTTTCATAAGAGGATTAGGCTCTACCAGTTGTAATTTGTTGGAAAATGTCGAAAATAGTCGAAATGATTCAAGAGAAGGAGGTGAGTCGTTCGGGCTAGTCCGGTTCGTTCTTCCCTCCCTTGTCGATTTAGGTCGTTTGCCTGTTTTCAACTCCTTCGGTTTCCCGATATGATTGTTTATTGGAGCGTACATAACAACCGGGGGAGTATTGTACATGAGACGAACGAGAACGTTACTGCTAGCGCTTGCCCTAACGACCGGCTTGTGCCAACTGGCCGAAGGAGTCCGGGTCGTGGCGGCATCTTCGATCGAGACGCCGGGCCGATTTACGGATACGGCCGGACATTGGGCGGAACCGACGATCAACCGGCTTGTAGCCGAGGGGATTCTGGACGGATATCCGGATGGTACGTTTCGGCCGAACGAGCCGGTCTCGGCAGATCAATTTTTGAAAATCTTGCTGTTATCGTTTACAGACCGTCATCAAAACGGGGAGCGCAGCTGGAAAGAATCGTTTATTCAGTCGCTAAGTGCGGCTAATCGGAACATCCTGCGCCAGGATTACCGCGACTTTTCGTTTGCGCCAAGCACTGTCGGATATTGGGCCAAGCCTTACATCGATCTGGCGGGAGATCTTCATCTGATGAACCTGAGCGTATTTCCCGACTTCAAGCAGAAGCTGAACCGGGAGCAAGTGGCGGAACTGCTCTATTATACGCTGAAAGAGACCGAGTATTTGGAGGACGCGGACTACAGCCGCAAGCTGTCCAACGGCATCGGCGATCTCCGAAGCGCCAACGAGCGGCAGCAGAAGTTCATCGCCGAATCGTTCGCCAAAGGCATTATGGAAGGGTACCCGAATGGGTATTTCGGCGTAGGCGTAACGGTAACGCGGGCGGAGTCGCTCACGATCGTCGAGCGGCTGATCGACAAGAGCAAGCGGATCGAGCCGTCCGCGTCCCACACCGGCTTGCATACGCTCGTCGTGCCGACGAAGGACGGAAGCTATAAGCGGATCGTGTTCCCGAATGAAGCGATGAAGCGGGCGTATGGCGTGATGGAGGAAGCCGGCAAGCTTCGGGGAACGAACTACGACCTCGAAGAAACGACGCTCCGGCTGTTCAAGGACGCGGAAGCGAAGTCAAAGGCGTTGTCGCCGAACAAAAATCCGGGCGATGTCTGGGACGAGGCGTCCTTATGGGTAGAGCCCAAGTACGATACATACGGCATTACGATTCGTCTGCAGGAAGGGGTGCTGGCCCGCAACCTCGAGCCGATTAAACGGTTCGTCAACGAAGTTTTCGGCTACGACGCCGCCAAGTTCGACAGCTGGTTCGACGCCATGTACGCTCAGAAAGAAAGCGGCGGCGCCTTCGAGACACAAAGCGTCGCGATCGGTGCTTATACGATCGAAGCTTCTTCCCCGGACAACGTGTCGCTCGTCTTCTCGATTGTGCCGCAAGCTACGAAAGTCCAGAAGTAAGATTTGCCGCACATACGCAGGAATCATCTCGCGGGCGGGCAATACCGGTGTCGGCTGCAAAGATTAGGCCGGCCAAACAAGCAAACGGCGGTTCCCTGAAGCAGGGGGGCCGCCGTTTCTTTTTTCTCAACAACCGTCCTTTATTCTCGAAATCAAACGTTGGGACAACCTTTCTTCCGATGACGGATGGCAGGCTCTGTTGTACAATGGGCCTATGGCTAGCGAAGACCTATAAAGCCGGACAATCCGCCGTGTTTCGCGATCTGCGCAGCAACCGGGGGAGTTGGCGGAAGCTATTGTATATCCGGTGCTAAAATTGATTATTTACGGATGAGCTCCGATCCTGTACATGTTAAAGCAGGATGTTCCGCTTAGCGGCTAACTCAACAATTGAATGACTCCGGAGGGTCTTATGCGGAAAAACTGGTTTAACCGGCTGCTGCTGTCCTATTTGCCCGTCTTGTTCGTCGTCAGCCTGAGCCTGCTGCTTATGACTTATCTAACGCTGAACGAAATGGCCAAACGATCGGCCGTCCGCGCGAACGAACTGCTCTCGCAAAGCATCAAGCAAAAAATCGACGATGTGCTGACGAATATAGACGAGGCGATGTTCAAGGAAATTTTAGGGAATGACAAGTTGAAAGCGTTTTTTCAGGGCGATCGCACGGGGGATAACCGGTATGACGATTACCAGACGGTATCGGCGTTAAGAAGCATGATGGAAAACAACCGGTTCATCGATTCGGTCTATTTGTACCGGGTAACGGGCCGATCGGTGCTCACTCCGACCACGTATACCGGAATCGATCAGTTCGGCGACAAGGAGTTCGTGGGGAGGCAGCTGACCAGCTTGAAGCCTTACCGGTGGGTCGGGACGCGAATGTACCGGGAACAGCCGAATAGCAAGCCGGTTTCGGTCGTCAGCCTCGTGAAAATTACGAACCTTGGCGATAAAAGCATGATGATCGTCAACGTCAGGACGGACCGCCTAAGCGAGCTGATTCGTCAAATGTCGGATTCGAATTTGAGTTTCGTCGAGCTGGTCAACGAGCAAGGGGCTCTGATCGCTTCGAAGGAGACGCAGGGAGACGTTCCCGATTCGAACGGCCGGCTGCGGAGCGGCGGCAAGCCGCTGTCTTCCGTTCAGTCGTCCTATACGGGATGGACGGTACGCAGCGGGATGTACCGGGCCAGCATCGTAGATTGGGTATCTTCCCTCTTCTACGTCTGGATGGCGTTCGGCTTCCTTGTCATCGTTCTCGGCATCGTCTGGCTGGTCTATGTGACTAGACGCAACTACAAGCCGATTCGCAGCATTGCCGCACGGATCGAGGAATACGCCAAGCTGAAGCAGCAAAGTTTGAACCGGGAAGAGAAGGCGGACGAGTTCAAATATATCGAGACGGCCATCGAAGACTTGCTCGACCGGTCGAGCCTGCTGCAGGAGGAAAACAAGGAAAATATGGCCTACCGCAAGCGGCATGTCTTTCTGACGATGCTCGAAGGCGGGGCATCCGCTTCCGCTCAAGGGGAGCCGTGGAAGAGCGAATTGGACAAGCTCGGACAAAACAGCCCGCTTCGCGGACTCGTTGTCGTGCTGATCGAAATGGACCGGTACGCCGAGTTTGCCGGCCGATACGGCAGGCGGGATCAATTTCTGCTTAAGCATGTGCTGAGCACCGGGCATCAAGAGCTTGCAGAAGGCGAGCCTGTCGAGGTCTGGTCGGAGTGGGTCGCCCGGCATCGTCTGGCGGTCATGTACATGCTGGACGACGGCGCGGCCGACTGGGAGCCGGTACAGGTTTGCGAGCGGCTGCGCGCCTGGGTCGAGCAGCATTTGCCCTTTACGGTGACGATCGGGATCGGCTCCTTCCAGACGGAGAGCGAGCTTGCGGCGGAATCGTACCGGCACGCGATGGATACGCTGAACTACAAGTCGTCGCTCGGAACGAACCGCCTGATTGGTCCGGCGGATCTGAATTCGATGCCGCAAGGGGAAATGTTCAAGCAGTTCCACCCGATCAGAGCGGTCTGCCAGCTGTTCCGTTCCGGCGATCCGGAATGGGAGAAGCTCTTTGACGATCTGCACGTCTTGGTACGAGGCCAGCTGTTTGCGCACGACGAGCTGGTCAGTCTGGTTACTTATTTGATCCACCATCTCCATAAAGAGGTAATGGAGCTGCCCGCCGAGCTGCAGGTGTTGTGGAACGGCTTCCACGACCGGCTGCTGAAGATCGCGGAACAGAAAGAAAACGTAGACGAAATGTTTGCCGAATTGCGCCGGGTATTGTCCGAAGCTTCGGAGCAAATGCGGGATGTGCGGGAGCACCGCCATCACCACCAATTGATGCATGAAGTGAAGCGGTACATCGGCGAACATACGCCAATCCCGACTTGTCGCTGGCTCATCTCAGCGAAGCATTCGGCGTGAACGCCAGTTATTTGAGCCGGTTGTTCAAGGAGCAATTCGGGGAGAAGTTTAACGACTTCGTCACGCAGGTGCGCGTGGAGAAGGCGGTCGAGCTGCTGAAGGGGACGGAGGAGACGGTCAACGAGATTGCGGCCGCTGTCGGCTACACGCATACGCTGACCTTTATCCGGGTGTTCAAAAAGGTGATGGGCAATACGCCGGGCAATTACCGCAAGGATATGGCCTAGGGAGCGACGCCCAGGCTCCGCCGCGGGTAACGCAGCGCCAAACGAATATCGGATATCGCGTAAAAAATCGTCTACAGACGACAGAGGCCTTGAACCGGCCGTTCCGTGCCTGCGGGCATAAACGGTCGGTTCAGGCTTTTTGCCATGCATCGCCAAAAAAAGAATTGTATATGCCGTGATAAAATCGTCGATATTCAGAAGGCTGCCGCCCATGGTACTTTACTTAGCGAGACGGCAGCTTGCCGCAGACATAACGAGGAGGGTTTAAAGTTGACATTCAGATTGAAATCGATTGCAGCAGTATCCGCCTGCCTGATCCTTTCCTTAACGGCTCTCGGATGCTCGAAGGAAGGCGGGAAAAGCCCCGCGCCGTCCGCAAATCCCGCAGGCAGCTCGGCCGCAGACGTGTATCCGGAGAACGGGCTGCCGAAGGACGAAAAGGTGAATTTAAAGATCGGGTTCCACGAAGCGGGCATGGGCCGGGAATGGTTCGACTTTGCGATGGACAGCTTCAAGAAGAAGTTTCCCAACGTAAGCTTCGAGGTCGTATATTCGCCAAAAATCGCGGACATCATCGGAACGAAAATATCCGCGAACAACGATAACGACATGTTCGATCTGTTCTCGCCCGTGCTCCCCGGAGGGAATGCAGCGCAAATCCCGCTGGTCGAGAGCGGAAAGGTAGAGTCGCAGGAGGATCTCTGGGACTACAAAGTGTACGACGGAAAAGGCAAAACGGTCAAGGAACTGGCCATTGCGGGCGAGTTTGAAGGAACGGCGAGAATACTCGGCAAAACGTATTTGCTGCCCACGGCGGGAACGACGACGGGTCTGTTCTTCAATAAAAAGCTGTTCGAGAAAAACGGCTGGAACCAAAACCCGAAAACATGGGACGAGTTTTTGAAGCTGGGAGAGACGATCAAAGCGGCCGGCATCATCCCGATCACGAGCCCGGGGATGTATCCGGATTATCTCCAATACGCATTCGGCCCGTGGAAGCTGTTCGAGCTGGCGGATATGAAAGGGAAGCTGAAAACGTTTGAGGATGATTTCCGTAATTTCCGTAACGAGTACACGAGTCCGGAAAGCTTGGAGCGCTGGAACCGGGTCTATGAGCTCGGTAAAAAAGGATTTTTCCCGGAGGGCATGGCCGCATTAAACCATACGCAATCCCAAATGCAGGTGCTGCAAGGCAAAGCGGCGATGGTTTCCACTGGCGCCTGGGTTCAGAACGAGATGAAGGATTCCACGCCAACGGATTTCAAATGGGGCTTTATGGCGGTGCCGATGGGCGACAAGCCGGACAGTGTGAAATATATCCGCGGCTCCTTCAGTAACGGCATGTTCATCTGGTCGGCCAAGCCGGAGCTGAACAAGAAGTGGGCGAAACAATTTATCGTATGGATGTGGAATCTGGACGTGCAGACGGTAATCGCGGATAAAGGCGGACAGTTGTCGGTGCGCAGCGATTTCGCCGACGACCCGGCCCGGGCCGACAAAATTCAGGATTCTTCGAAGGCAGTGGCCGAGTACATCAAAAACAACAAGGTGGTTATGGAGAGCGCCTTCCGCGACGTTACGCTGACCGATCCGGCTTACGCCCAGTCCGTCAAAGTAATCTCCGAAGCGGCGAGCCAGATCGCGACCGGCAAGCAAGATCCGCTTCCGAAGCTGCAAGAGGCGCAGCAATTAATCGATAAAGCGATAGCTGCGCAGAAAAAATGACGAACCCTTCGACGAACCAAGCCCTCCCGGCGCAGAAGGGGTGGATGCAGAAGTCTCGAAACCAGAAGCGGATTTTCCTGGCTCTTGCGATTACACCGGCATTCGGCGGTTATCTGCTGTTTACGTTATACCCGAATCTGATGTCCGTGTACTACTCCTTTCTGAACTGGAACGGCATTAACGAGCCTCAATTCGTCGGGCTGCAAAATTACATCACCCTGTTCCAGGACAAATACGTCTGGCGGGCGCTTGGTCATAACCTGATCTATATGATTTTCGTTCCGACGCTTGTCATTTTGATTTCTTTGCTGCTGGCCTATTTGCTGACGAACAAAAGCTACAAGGGAACCCCGGTTTATAAGGTGATCTTCTTTTTCCCGAACGTGCTGTCGAGCGTCGTAGTCGCGCTGTTGTGGGCGTTCGTCTACGACGGCAGCTTCGGCCTGCTCAACTCGTTGCTGCGCCTGGCCGGGATCGACATCGGGGAGTTTTACTGGCTCGGCGATACCAAAACGGCGCTGTGGGCGATTATTCCCCCGTACGTATGGGCGGGAGTGGGCTTTTATGTCGTCATTTTCATGAATGCGATGATCACGATACCGAAATCGTTGTACGAGTCGGCGATTCTGGACGGAGCCAAGCCGATGACCCGGCTGTTTCAAATTACGATTCCGCTCATCATGCCGATTATCCGGGTAGGCGCGCTGTTCCTCGTCCTCGGTTCCCTGAAAGGCTTCGAGCATGTGCTGATTTTGACCAACGGGGGGCCGGCGGGCTCCACGGACGTAATCGGTCTGTATATGTTCAATCTGGCGTTCGGCTCCGAGTACCATAACTACGGGTACGCCTCCGCGGTGGGCATGTTCCTGTTCGTCGTGCTCGTCCTTGCCAAGCTGCTGACGGACAAATATATGGCGAATCGGTCGGTGGAGTATTGATGGAAAGGATGAAACGCTTGTGACGGAAAAACGTTCGATCGTTGATGTTTTTTGGTGGCTGGTGCTGGCGCTTTTCGCTTTGGCGGTTCTTTTCCCGCTCGTGTGGATCGTGTATCAGTCGTTCAAGACGAACCGGGAGTTTTTCCAAGACGTCTGGATGCTGCCGGAGCAGTTGAAGTGGATCAATTACAAAAACGCCTGGGTGAAATACAATATCGGCTCCGCGCTGCTGAACACCTTGTATTACGTCGGAGCCAGTCTGATCATCGGCACGTTCCTGACTACCGTGAATGCGTATGCGCTCACGCGGCTGGAATTTAAGGGCCGGAAGCTGATATGGGGCACGATCATGCTTTCCTTGTTCCTGCCGGGGATCAATGCCCTGATTCCGCAGTATGTGCTGATGCGGGATCTGCATTTAACGAACAGCATAACGGGACTGATTATCCTGGACAGCTTCGGGGAGAGCGTCTTCTTCCTGCTGCTGCTCGGCGGGTTCATGCAGTCGCTGCCGAAGGAGCTGGAGGAGAGCGCCTTTATGGACGGGGCTTCCCTGTTCCAGGTGTTTATGCGGATTATCGTGCCGCTCTCGGCGCCGGGTATTGTCACTGTGGCGATCTTTAAGTTTCTTAGCTTGTACAACAATTTTCTGGGACCGTTCATCTATCTCAGCGATCAGACCAAGTACACGATCGGCGTCAATATGTATCAGGCCAATCAGATGATGCAGTATACCTCGGATTGGGTTACGATGTTCGCCGGCGTCATGATCGCGATGGTGCCGTCCGTGTTTATGTTCATGTTTTTCCAGAGATGGATTATGGAAGGCGCCACGCTCGGTGCGGTCAAAGGCTAAGAGCGGCCGATTTACGGCCTCGGATCGACTGGAAGCGGCTCGGGTCCGAGAGGCAGTTAGGACGATCACGATCATGCTGTAATAGGCAATCGTCTGCATAGACGATGCCTGCGGGGAGCAAAGCTGCTAACGCTCCCCGCATCCTTATATTCAAGGAGGAACCGGTCATGAGGCTTGCAGGCAAAGGGAAGTTAACAAAGTTCTGTGCCGTACTGCTGATGGTCAGTTTACTGATTTCCGTTGGACTCCCTACAATTGAAACCGCTTACGGACAAGCGGTGTCTCCGGGTAGCGGGCCGCCGGGCGGCAAAAGCGAGAATAAGAAGCCGTCGAAACCGCCGAAACCGCCAAAGCCGCCACAGCCGCCACAGCCACTGGGCATGGAGACGAACCCTCCGCTGGACATTGTCCTGAACGGTCAGGCGCAGGCCGCGATTATCCTGCCTGCGGATGCGGACTCTCGTCTCCGCGCCTCCGCCGATACGCTGAGGACTTACATATTGAAATCGACCGGGGCGGTTTTACCTGTATGGGATGAAGATGAAGTTCCGGCCGGTAACGGCCAGCTTCAGGACCCCGTATGGATTCATGTCGGCGCGAGCGGCTTGTATCCGGACCCTCATCTGGACGGCCTGCTGGAGGGTGTGGATGGGGACGGGTTCGTTATTCATGTTCATGGCAACCGAATCGTCATCGCGGGAGCGACATCCTGGGGGACGCAATTCGGCGTTTACGATTTTTTGGAACGGTATATCGGCGTGCGCTGGCTGATGCCGGGACCGGACGGCGAAGACGTGCCGCAGCATCTTAATATCTCGATTCTGCAGCAAGATGTGATCGAGGAACCCGTCTTTATGTCGCGGGCGATCAGTCCGCTGATGGGAGCGGCGTTGCCCGTGCAGGCCGAATGGGCGAAGCGGAACCGGCTGCATGGCCGGATCGAGTTTCATCACAATGTGCATTCGCTCTTCCCGCCGCAGAAATACGGCTAGAGCCATCCCGAGTTTTATCCGGTACGAAACGGAACGCCCTATATTCCGCCCGTTGGGACTACCACGTATTGGCAACCTTGTTATTCCGAACCGGCTACCGTCCAAGCCGCGGTTTACGGAATTATCGAGTATTTTACGAACCATCCGGATGCGGACTCGTTCTCGCTGGGGGTTAACGACGGCCGCAGCTATTGCGAGACGGAACCGGATCATCCGAATTACCCGGGACAGCTCAATTCGGCCGGTCTTCCGGATATGTCCGATATTTACTACGGGTGGGTCAATGCCGTTGTGGAAGACGTCCTGGCCGTATTTCCGGACAAATGGTTCGGTCTGCTCGCGTACGATAATGTCATGGACCCGCCGTCCTTTCCGTTGAATCCTCGCGTGATTCCGTTTATTACGCAGGACCGCATGAGCTGGATCGATCCCGCCGTCGAAAGTGTAGCGAAGCAAAAGCTGGAGGAGTGGGGCGAGACGGCGGGCAGCGTCGGGTGGTACGACTACATCTATGGCAACCCGTACCTGGTTCCGCGCATGTACACGAATCAGATGGCCGACAACTACGTTTATGCTGCGAATGAGGGCGTTCAGGCGCATTACGCCGAGTTGTACCCGAACTGGGGAGAAGGCCCGAAGCCGTGGATCGCGGCCAAGCTGCAATGGAATCCGAACCAGAATGTCGAGGCCCTGCTGGATGAATGGTACGTCCGTGCCGTTGGGGAAGACGATGTTGAGTCTACGACCCAGCTTTACTTGGACGATGTGACCTTTTTCCAAAGCAACGAAAATTTCATTAACGCGCTGTCGTTTTGGAAGGTTTACGATTATATAACAGCCAATCAGACGGGCAGCGGTACGATGCGGACCAAGCTGGAGATTGTGGCTCAAAAGGACGAAGCGTCGGACAGCCGCGAGCTGGCGCGACTTCTCCTGAACATGCTGGACGGCTCGCAGCCGGTGAATCCCGATCCGTCGTTCGCGCTGGGGGCTGGATCGGGACCTGGATCGACGGTGACGTATTGGTCGCAGTTCGGTTCCATGCAGCGTGTTACGGATAATACGTATATTCGTTCGGGCAGCGCCAGCATTGTTCTGGCTGGACCGGCCGCACAGAGAATCACGGCCCAATATTTTACGTTCCAACCCGGTCCTGCGGCTGTAAGAGCCTACTATAAGCTCCCGGCAGGAACGACTTCGGCGGGCACGATTCAGCTTTGGAGAGCACGACCCCAATCTATCTGGACGATGCGGCAATTTATCAGTAACGGATGAGGGAGATTTTCATTATGACATACGAACAAAGTCAAGCAACCTGGATCTGGTATCCCGGCGATTTCGAAATATGGCTTCACCGCGAGGTGTCCATCCGTCGGGAAGAGAGGGGAAGTGTCTATCCTCCGTTTTATCGGCTCGATTCGCCCTACGGCTCGGTCAAGTTTCGCTGTCTTTATACGATATCGCAGGAAGAGGAAGTGACGATCACGGCGCAGGGCCGGTACAATGTCATGATCGACGGACGGATGGTTCCGTCCGATACCGGCAAGCTGCTCCTGCCCGCGGGGATGCATACGTTCATCGTGTCTGTTGTTCACGAGGCCGGTCTCCCGGCCTTGTTCGTGGAAGGAGCCACGATCGCGAGCAACCGCAGCTGGAGCGTCACGCACGGCAACTGGAACTGGACGACGCCCGGAGCGTGGAATTTCCGCACGGCGGAGGAGCGGCCTTCGTTATACCGGCTGCCAACGACGCGGGAAGAGCCTGCCGAAGTGAAGCGGAATGCGGACGGCTCGCTGCTGGTCGATTTCGGGAAGGAAACGTTCGGCTACATGCAGCTTCATGGACTGGTGGGAGAAGGGACCGTCTCGCTATACTACGGGGAATCGCTGGAGGAAGCGTGCTCCGAGACGTTATGCGAAACATTCGACCGGATTGCGGTCGAAGCCGGAGATTTGCCCGACTATACGCACGACAAATCCAAAGCGTTCCGTTATGTGAACGTCGTTCCCGGGCCTGGCGTTAAGGTTGGCGATGTCTCGATGCTGTATGAATACTTGCCCGTCGAATACCGCGGCCAATTCCGCTGCTCGAACGAACGGATCAACCGGATCTATGAGGTGGCCGCCTACACGATGCATCTGACGACGCGGGAGTTATTTCTGGACGGCATCAAGCGGGACCGCTGGGTATGGTCGGGGGATGCCTCGCAAAGCTATCTGATCAATTATTACCTGTTCTTCGACGAGGCCGTCAATCGCCGGACGATGATTGCGCTGCGCGGCAAAGATCCGGTCGAGGCGCATCTCAATACGATCCTCGATTATTCGTTCTACTGGATCATCAGCCTGCATGACCATTACTGGTACACCGGGGACGTGGAGTTCGTCCGGTTTCTCTACCCGAAAATGCTGAGCCTGCTCGATTTTTGCCGCGACCGGACGAACCGCAGCGGTATGGTGGAAGGTTTGCCGGGAGATTGGGTGTTCGTCGACTGGGCGGAGATTAGCAAGGAGGGCGAGCTGAGCTTCCAGCAGGTGCTGTTTTGCCGCAGTCTGGAAGTGGCGGCCGGTTTTGCCCGACTGTTCGGAGACGAGGAGCTCGCCGAGCGGCTGGGTGCAGAGGCTGCGGTCCTGCGGGGCCAGCTGTTCGATGTATTCTGGGATGAAGAGCGGGGAGGACTGCTGCACCATCGGGTCGACGGGCAGGTTCGGCCGGTTATGACCCGGTATGCCAACATGTTCGCGCTGCTGCTCGGCATGCTGGACGAAGGGCAGCAGCGGACAGTGGCACAGCAGGTGCTGAAAAACGACCGCGTCCCCCCGATCACTACGCCCTACATGCGCTTTTACGAGCTGGCCGCACTTTGCGAGATCGGCGAGCAGACGCATGTGTTGACCGAAATGGAGCGTTATTGGGGCGGCATGCTGGATTTGGGCGCAACCAGCTTCTGGGAAGTATACGATCCGCAGGTGAAAGGGATCGCGCAGTATGCGATGTCCGGGCGGCCGTTTGCCAAAAGCTTGTGTCATGCCTGGGGAGCGGGGCCGGTTTTCCTGCTCGGGAAATATTACATGGGCGTCCAGCCGCTGGAAGCCGGGTATGCGCGGTTTGTCATCGAGCCGCGTCTGGGCGGGCTGGACTGGTTCGAAGGGGTGGTGCCGGCTCACCGGGACAACATCCGCGTCTATATGGATGCAATGACTCTTACCATCCGAACCGGCGGCAGTCCGGGCCTCCTCCGGTTGACGAGCCGAAGCGAGCCTTCCTGTCCGGACGCACTGTTCCGGCACCTCGGCGAGAACCGCTACGAGCTGCCGCTGGAGAAGCCCGATACGAAATATGTCATCGCGTACGTTAATGCGGAGAGTCTTACCCGTTAATAAACAACCCGACTCCGGTATAAAAGCCGGAGTCGGGTCTTTTGGCGCGCCGGCGGCTTAGCGATTTTTGCGGGCGGCGCGAATTTTCTCTTCATACTGCTGGAAGATGCTTTCTCCCTCATAGGAGCTCATCAATTCCCCGCGATATTCGGGCCAGCGCTTCCCGGATTTGTCCTGGAACAGCATTTTCAATTGGAGCTCGTTTTGGCGCGCGCGCATTTTTTCCACATTAATGCCCAGCGGAGGGGTTAAGGTCGTCCCCAGCCCTTCATATACCGGGATAGTAGTGATCGTCCGGATCACGGTCCGGTCCCGAGCGGTGATGCGCGGGTCCTCGATCGCAAGTCCGAGGATTTCCGGCGTATTCGGCGTAAAGAAGCTCCAGATGTTCAGGAGATCCTGAATGGCATTATCTTCATTGCGCAGCATGCCGGGTAACAGCGTAATGGTGTTTCCATCCCGTTTGTAATGCTGATCCCGAATCCCGTAGTGCGTAAGCAGGAAGCCTTCCTCGCCGGCCAGCCAGTCCAGGATTTGGGCGGTAACTTTGAGCTTCTCCTGATTCAGGCCTGCGGCGTTATTGGAGAAGACGAACGGATAACCCGGAGCCGCCGCCGTGCGGAGCGGCTGACTGCCGAACGGATTAAACGGCACCCAATCGGCGTTCGGGTCAATCGCGCGGCTCCGCGTCTGCAGGCTCTCCGGATTGGAATCGAGGGCGAATTCCAGCCTATCGCCGAGGACGATTCCCGCCTTGCCTTGCACGGCTTTGTCCACATGCTGATTGTCCTTGTACAGAAACCAGTCGGGGTCGACCAGGCCTGCGTCCTGGATCTTCAGAATATCTTCGACGACTTGCCCGACCCGCAAATCCGTCTGCATGTCGATCAGCTTGTCGTTCTCGAAATATGCCGGAAAGAGGAGCCCGTTCTTGACGTATTCCGGCCAATCCAAGGAAATGCCCGTTCCGGCGCCGGCCGTCGTGAACCCGTACGTATCGTTGACCCCGTTCCCGTCCGGATCTTTATAGGTAAACGCGTGAAGAACGTTGACATATTGATCATAGGTTTGCGGAACGTCCAAGCCGAGGCGCGACAACCAGTCGCGGCGGATGTAATAGGCGCGGTACGTTTTTTTGTCATACGGAATCGGGGCCCTCGCAAATTTGTTATGCACCTGATATTCGCGAAGTTCCTGCTCGTTCATCCAGTATTTGAAATAGTTCGGCATCGTCGCCGGCGTCACGAAATAAGTCATGTCCGCCAGCACATTGTCCAGCGTATATTTGGCTCCGCCGTCCGGACTGATATTCAGCCACATATCGGGAGGATTGTTGGCGGCCAGCAGAGAAGCCAAGGTCGCATTGTATTCGTCGCCCGGGGGCATGGCCGTTACGGTAAGATCGATGTTGAATTTGGCTTCGATCGCTTGCCGGATAAAATCGTCTTCGGGCGGAGGCAGGTGTGAACCTGGAGCGCCGCTTATAAAAAAGTGCAGAGACAGCTTCTCCTCCGGGTTGTCCGCGCCCGATACCGGGCGGCCGGTATCGGCCATTCCCGGCTTTAGCCAGACCAGGATTCCGAGCAGGACGAGAAGCGCCAATCCCGCGATCCCCCATTTGGCAGCTTTCACTTGGTTTTCTCCCCTTCTTGCATCACGTTTCTTCCTCTAATACTACTTGTTCAAGCCAAGTAAATAAAGAGTTTCTTCAGAGGAGAGCCGCTTCGGGGAAGGGGGAGCGGCCGGGCTGAATCCGGGCGTGGAGGCTGGTCGGCGGGATGCCCCAAAAAAAGGCCGCCCACCGGGAAGGAACCCGGGAGACAGCCTAATCTGTCAACGCTTATTTAAATTTCGGCAGCCAGTCGCCGTGAGCTTCAATCATCGCGTCACACATCGCGACGATATCGTCGATCGACAATTCCGCGGAAGTGTGCGGGTCCAGCAGCGCCGCATGGTAAATATGCTCTTTTTTCAGCGTACGGGCCGCTTCGATCGTCAGCAGCTGGGTGTTGATGTTGGTCCGGTTGAGCGCCGCCAGCTGCGGAGGCAGATCGCCCACATACGTAGGCGTGATGCCGTTGCGGTCGACGAGACAGGTAACCTCGACGCAAGCTTCCTTCGGCAGGTTGGTGATCAGACCGGTGTTCATTACGTTGCCGCCGATGCGGAACGGGTTGTTCGTCTCCATCGCTTCCATCATATACGAAGCGTATTCGTGGGAACGCGTATGCTCGATGTTTTTGTTATTGACGAGTTCTTCGCGCATCGTCTTCCAGCGTTCGATCTGACGGACGCAGCGGCGCGGATATTCGTCGAGCGGGATGTTGAATCGTTCGATCAGCTCCGGATAGTTGCGCTTGATGAAGTACGGATGATATTCCGCGTTATGCTCGGAAGATTCGGTGACATAATAGCCGAACCGGAACATCAGTTCGTAGCGAACCATATCGCCGTGTTTTTCCTTTTGTTTCTCGGCGGCGCGACGTTTGATCTCCGGATACAGATCGACGCCGTCCTTCGTTACTTCCAGCAGCCATGCCATATGGTTGATGCCGGCGATTTTCGCCTGCACGCCTTCCATATCGATTCCGAGCGGCTTGAACAGATGAGGAATGCATGCTTGGACGCTGTGGCACAAACCTACCGTTTTGACGCCGCCGTCCGTATTCATCACGTTCGTCAGAACGGCCATCGGGTTCGTATAGTTGAAGAACCAGGCGTCGGGGCATACTTCGCGAATATCTTTAGCGAAATCCAGCATCACCGGGATCGTGCGCAGATTGCGGAAAATACCGCCTATTCCGAGCGTGTCGGCGATCGTTTGCCGGAGACCGAACTTCTTCGGAATTTCGAAGTCGGTAATCGTGCAAGGGTCGTAACCTCCGACCTGAATCGCATTAACGACATAGGTGGCGCCGCGCAAAGCTTCCCGGCGGTCGGCGTACGAGATGATGCGGCACGTGCTGCCGGACGTCGTCTTCAAGTTGTTCAGCATGTTCTCCGAATCTTTCAACCGCACCGGGTCGATATCGTGAAGCGCGATCTCAAAATCTTGCAGAGCGGGAGTCTTCATGACGTCGCCCAGTACGTTTTTGGCGAATACGCTGCTGCCTGCTCCGATGAAAGTAATTTTCGGCATTTTGCAATTCCTCCTTGTTTGTTCTATAAGTGCGAGTTCAAAAAGTCCGGTTTTCAGCACCGAGAAGATGGGATGAAGCTAGGAAATGAGGAGCGGAGCGTAGTGAAGCTACGTGAGCACCGGAAGTTCCGGCTGAATGCCATATTCGATGCCGAGCAGGCTTCCTGATCTGCTTCGTGATCAAAAGCGGACTTTTTGAACAACCTCTATAAGCAACTATAAAGTCAGGAGGTCAAAAAAAATATGGAGAAAAGCGTGTTGCTTATGGAACAATGCGGCTTCCTTCGAACGTGCCCCGGCAGCCTCTTGATTTGTGGCGGCGCTTCGTTTTCAATAGAAGAGAGGTTCACCGATTCAGAAAACGAACAAGGAGCGCACGGCCATGAACATGGAGGAACGTCATTCGACGTCAGTGAATCCCCTGCCGGGCAAAGGCGAATTGACCGTCCTTTTCGGCGGAAGAGAGCGGACGGCGCCTGCCCATAATGTCGGTCCGCAGGTGCGCGATTATTTCCTCGTCCACCATGTGATGTCGGGAAAAGGCACGTTTCAATGCATGGGGCGCACATACGAGCTCGGGGAAGGAGACAGCTTCTTCATTTTCCCCGGCGAGCTCATCCGGTACACGGCCGACGACGCCGATCCGTGGACGTACCGGTGGGTCGGCTTTCGCGGCAATATCGCCGAGGAGCTGCTGAATGCGGCGGATATCTCCCAGCATCGTCCGGTAGCACGACCTTCGCGCCATCGGCGGGTTGCGGTGCTGTTTCATCAGATCGAGCGGTCGCTGGAGCTGGCGGACCCCGGCGTCGACCTGCGAAGCGGCGGTCTGCTGCGGATGCTGCTGGCCGAGTACAGGAAGGACGAGGCGTACCGGTCCGAAGGTGCGGACGGGAAGAGGACGCCGATCGAGCAGCAGGTCGAGCGCACGATCCGCTGGCTGACCGTGCAATATGCCGAGCCGATCTCGATCGAGAAAATGTCGCAGTCGCTCGGATACAACCGGACGCATTTGTCCAAAATGTTCAAGCAGTACACCGGGATGACCCCGATGCATTTTCTGCTGAAAATTCGCATGGAGCGTGCGAAGCTGCTGCTTCGCGAGAAGCTGACGGTGGAGCAGGTGGCGGCATCGGTCGGCTTTACCGACCCGCTTTATTTCTCCAAGCAGTTCAAGAAATGGTTCGACCGGTCTCCGACGGAATACCGGCAGGAAGCGGACGGAAAGTCTTTTTACGATTGCAAGGACTGATCGGGCCGAAGACGCGCCAAAAAAAGCGGGGGAACGTAGTGCTCCTCCGCTTTCCGGCTGCAAGGGCCGAATCGCCGTGCCGGTTACTCCCGGACGAATTGCAAGCGGCAGCCGTACGCCTTGGCGATGCCGTGCATCAGTTCGTTAAGCGATCGGTCGACTGCATAATGCGCGCTTCCTTCATAAGGAAAACGGGCGATCAGATGCTCCTCCATCTGCGCCACCGCCTGAGCGGTCTCGGCAAGTCCGTCCGATTCGGCAAAACGGTATACGGCGCACAGATGCCCGTACAAATAGCAGCCCCCGGACAGCGATACGAAGCCGTAATCCTCAAAGAGCGGAGTCACCTCGGCCTTCTCCGGCAGCTTCAGCAGCTCGAAGGGCTCGTACTCGAATTCGTATTCCTCAATCAGCTCCGTCAATAACGCGCACTCCCGCTGCTCATCCACAATCAGCAGTTCCTTATCCCGGTCCGACAATCGTACGTGATTCGCCAATGCTTGGACGAACCCGGCGTATTCGTCCGGCTTTGTGTCTTTGGGAAGCTGGACTTCCACACCGTATTTCCGCATCGTATCCCCCCTCCGTCTGAATCTGGCTTTTTCCCATTGTAGCAATCCGCCATTTCCGTGTCGAATGCGAGGAAGAAATTGTATCGTTTTTTTGAAACGCATGAAAAAGAGTTCACGAAAGCGCTTTTTTGATATAGTATAGATAAAAATAAGGCTTTTGAACTAGCAACCTTTTCGCTGTCTGCATATCCGAAGGAGGGATGTCCTCTTGTTCCGCCATAAAAAGTGGCTGCTGCTCGGCTCCGCGGTATGTTTCGCCGTCGTACTCGTCTCCGTGCTGTTCGGCGGATCGGTCGACCGGTCCAAACCGAGCGCAGGGGAAGGCAATCCGGTCGATCATACGCCCCCGTCGGCGAGCGATGCGGAGAAACAGCTGAAAGTCGCCGTCTCCATGCCGCCTAAAGAGTTCCAGCTGCTGCAGCAGCTGAAGGAGCAGTATCAAAAAGCGCATCCCGGCATCGTGATCCAGTTGGAGAACGTGCCGGACGATACGGTTTACGCCAAACTGAAAAAAGCGGCACAGCTCGGGGAAGCGCCCGACGTTATGCTGCTTGATAATAGCTGGGTGAGCGAATTCGCCGCTCTCGGTTATTTGCTGCCCGTCGATTCGATGCTTGCCCAGGATTTGCAGTCCCAGCAAATGGAACAGGCGCTGGCGCAAGTGAAATGGAACGGATACGTATGGGGGGTTCCCAAAGATTTGGATGCCCCCGTATTGGTTTATCATACGAAAAGACTGGCTGATGCGGGAACGGAGAAGCCTCCGGCAACGTCCGAGGAGCTCGTGTCGCTCCACAAGCAGCTGCATAAACCGGAGGAAGGCAAGTACGGAATCTACATTCCCGCGTCCGACGGACATCTGTTTGCGACGATGGTGCGCATTCTGGGCGGCGGCAAAACCGCTTCCAAGCAATACCCGGTGAAGCTGAACGACCCGGCTGTGCTGAAATCGCTGGAAGCTTTTCTGCTGACGGCGCCGGACGGGGCTAAAGAAGACGCGAAAGCGCTATTAAAATCGTTTCCTTACGAAAGCGCGACGTGGAAACCGTGGGAGCTGCTCGCGCAGGGCAAGATCGCCGGTTATTTGACCACCTTCTCCGACTGGAAGCAAAACGGTTCTCCGGCCGTTCAGACGATGGCGAAAATCCCGCTTCCCAAAGGGGAGGAGACGTGGCTGACGCCTTGGCTATCCGGCAGAAGCTTCGCGATTTCCGCCCGGTCTGAGGCTGCCAAGGAGTCGTTCGAGCTGATCCGTGACTGGATCTCCCAGCCGTCCGCGCTTCATTTCTGGCGAACCGCCGGTGTGCTGCCGGCGCAGCGTAACGCCTATATGACGGGAATCCGGGATGACGTGGGCTTTTCGAACATCGCCGCCCTTATCGACAATAATGAACCGACGCCGGCTTTCCCGCAGCGGGTGAAGCAGTTGACGGCGCTTGAAACCCAGCTGGAGCTGCTATGGAGGGGCGAGCAGCCGCTCCGGACGTTCGCGGAGCGGACCGAAGCCGAATGGGAGACGATCCGTCCCGCTTCCAAGTAAAGCTTACGTTCAGAGGCTGAGCTTCAAAGAAATCGTCATTTCGCCGGTTTTGATCGTTACGTCGGTCGCTTGAATAAACGGGGCGATCTTGCCCGGATAAAAAGCGAGATCGAATTGCCGCTCCAGCGACTTTGCGGTAGATTCGGGCATCGCGTACCCGTTGAACGATAAGCTGTCAATGAAAAAACGAATGGCGTTTACAGGTTTATTTTCGGCTACATACCGTCCTTTGAGCGAGATCTTGATGTCGTCGGCCGTACCTCCGGCTGCGATCGCCTCGTCTTCGAACAGAAACGAAAAACCGTGCAGCGCCTTGCTCTTCGCCTGCATAAACCGGTTTAACTCGCCGTCGCCGATGACGATAGTTGGGTTCAGTCCTTTCATCGAGACCATTTTGCCGTTTTGTCCGATCAGCTCCGGCAGCTTCGTCATCACTTCGGCCAAGGCGGCGAAATACGAGCGGAACAAAGGAAGCCCGCGTTGTTCCCACTGCAAGCGGATATCGGCCAGTTCGGTTTCGAGCCGCGATTTGTCGGGGTGGCCTGCCAGCAGACGGTCAACTTCCTGTTGCGCTTCCGTCCGCTTCGCCTTTTCCGCTTCGTAGGCGTTCCTCGTATCGGCAAGCAATCGGCGGCCCTCTTCCAGCTCGGCTGCGGCTTGTCTGTAAGCGGTGTACTGCTCCTGGTAGTCGGAGATGAACTTGCGGTCGCGGGAGAGGATGAACTGCAGCTGCTCCCAGACGTACAATGCGTCCCGGAGCGAACTTGCGCGGAGCACGGTCAGCCAGATCGAATGCCGCTCTCCTGTATAATAAGACCGGATGACCGATCCGGTCTGATTTTTTTTCTCTTCCAGCCTCCGGCTTGTCTGTTCGGCCAGCCGGCCGGTCACTTCAAGCGTTTCGATCAGCTTGTGTTCCTCGTCCGTCAGCCTTTCGATCTCACGGTCCAGCTCGTACACGGTTAATCCTTTCCCGAGCAGCAGGCTGTCGGCACTGACGCTTGGCTCGGCCAGCGCGAAGCCGTTCCCGCAGAAAAGCAGCGAGCAGGCCAGTCCGATCGCCGCCATCCGGCGAACTATATTCGGCATCGGTTGTCCCCCCTGTCCTATCCGTACTAAATGTATCGGAGGGAGCGGCGTTTTATGCTTCCCGATTTGATGAACATGGAAGTTGTTCCGCTTCGCGTGACAGCGGGCGTAAGGAAACGGCAAATCCCCATACCGGAAGGGTACAGGGACTTGGGCTGGGGTGCGCTGCGCTGCGCATAATCGGAAGCTCACTTCCTGGGAAGCAGCTTCAATAGATCTTCAAACGGCTTTACGGCTGCCGGGACGTCTTGTTCAAAAGGAATAGGCTTGTTTATGTCCGACAAGCTGTAATCGAGCTTGAACCGGTACGTTCCCGGGGCAGGCGCCGAGGCCGCCGGCAAGCCGTTCAGATCAAGGGATATACGTTCGAGAAACGATTCCGGATTGACCCGAAGCCGGATCTAGCCCGGCGCTTGAAGCTGCAATCCGGCAAGCTGTTGCGGATTGCCCCAACTGCCTCCCGTGATCGCTTGCAGCTGTCCGGTCCATCCGGCTAGGCCAGCCCCCATCTGTTTCGACAATTCGGCAGCATTGGCTTCCGTGATCCCGATCGAATACTGCTTGCCCGCCCCCGGGTCATCGAGCTTATCTTCCTTAAACCACTTCGGCTCGACTCCGGACAGAAGCGAATCCAGCATACGGGTCATCGCGTCCCGGGTGCGGACCAGAGCATCAGGCTGCAACGCGCCGGGAGAGGAATTGCCTGCGGGCTTTGTCAGATCAAACGAGTAATACTCGTCCTTCTTGTTCAAAAGTGGAATCTGGGCGTACATTTTGTTATCCTTGATAAGAAACGGAATTTGAAATGAATTCCCCGACCGGGTTGTCATCTGTACATTCGTCTCCAGGCGCACCGGGCTGTAGCTGGCGATGCCGGACCATTCCAATTGCGCGCCGTTGACGGCACCGGCCAGCGCTGCGGTAAGCGGATTGGAAGCGCTGCTGGAAGCGGCTCCCGGGGTGTCCCAGCCGAACGACCCGCTGCCGCTGAATCGGAATTGCTGAATCTCGCTTTGCTTGCGGATCGCTTGCTGCACCGCTTCTTTTTCCTTGACTCCGTCCGAGCAGCCGGAGAACAGCAGGGCGGCAGCCGCCAATACGACCGGGAGGAACGGCAGCTTTTTGTTCATCGATGTCTCCTCCTTTGCGGGTTTTCCCTAGTTTATCGCTCTCATTATACTTGGATATCGGGCGATTGTCTGTACGCAACAAGTGCCATTTACAGAAGCAGGAAGGAGGAAAGCATACTGTGACGGACTTAACCGGACCGTATCCGTTGATCCCGATCATCCGTTCGAGAATCGGCGAAAGTCCCCGTTCGGCCCTATCGTTTCGCGATTATATGGAGCTGTGCTTGTACCACGATCCTCTCGGCTATTACAGCAGCGATACGGTCAAAGTGGGCAAGGATGGAGATTTCTACACCAGCTCCTCGATCGGAACGATTATGGGCGAAGTGCTGGGCATGTTTATCATCAAGCAAGCGCAGCGGTACGATGCGGATACGCCACTGACGATCGTCGAATGGGGAGGCGGTACCGGCCGGCTGGCCGGACATATCCTCGATACGGTCGCACAGCGCAGTACATCTTTGTATGACCGGCTGACGTATGCGATGGTAGAGAGCAGCCCTTTCCATAGGCGGCTGCAGACCGAGCAATTGAGTCATCACGTGGCGGTGCAACACGTAACGCCAGGACAATCGTACGAGATGCTGGAGAACGGTCCGGCGATCGTGTTGTCGAACGAGCTGCTCGACGCGTTCCCGGTACACCGGATCGAGCGCAAGGACGGGAGCCTGTACGAATGGTTCGTCGGCTGGAGCGAAGAGTCCGGCAAGTTCGAGACGCGGCTGTTTCCGCTGGCTGCCGGCAGCCGCGCGGCTTCCTATATCGAGCGGGAATCGGTGCCGGTCCGCGAGCGTCAGATCGTCGACGTGAATCCGGAGGCGGCCGATTGGGTGAAACGCATCGTATCGGAACTGCGGGAAGGCATGCTGGTTACGATCGATTACGGCGATGTCGCCGCGGAGCTGTACAGCGCTCACCGCATGCAGGGAACGTTTCTATGCTACAGGAAACATCAGGCGTTCGATGATCCGTATGCGTATCCGGGCGAGCAGGATATGACTTCTCATGTAGACTTTACGGCTTGTATCCGGGCGGGTATTGAAGCAGGGGCGGGCGAATGGTCGCTAAGGACGCAAAAGCAGTTTCTGATCGACGAAGGGGTGCTGGAGCTGCTTGTAGCTCATAACGGTCAAGACCCGTTCGGGCCTGAGGCGAGACGGAATCGTGCGGTTCGCCAGCTGCTCGTCAGCGATTCGATGAGCGAGTTATTTAAAGTTTTGGTGCAAACGAAAAAAAGGTGATCCCCCGGTTATGTACGTAAGACGCCGGAAGCTCACCTTTTTTTGTTGGCTTAATCGCGAAGCGGGGGATTAAAGCTCCATCTCGAAAAACGACCAGTACGTGAACCCTAAGAAGGAGAGAACCATGTATCCCCAGAAAATCATAATGTACGTACGTTCGGACAAATTCATATACCCCAAAACGACAAAAGCGGCGGTTTGGAAAAAGAACAGCAGCGCCATCTCCTTCATGTCGCCGGCCAGTGCCATCAGACCGATCGCGAGCGTCCAAAAGCCGAGCACTCTGAACATGCGAGCCACCATTACTCCCCCTCTCTGTTGAACGATCGATAAACGCAAAATCCTATTGTCCATTATACCTGCAACCTTTTCGACTTGTAAACCGGAGAACGTGACGAATTAGCAAACTTTTTATCGCGTTGGTCCTAGCATAACCGGTTGTCCGAAAAAACATGTATGAGCGCCACAAAAAATGGTAATACCAAATAGTATCAAATAGATTCTATGAACTCTAGTTTGGGCATAGAAATAAGTTAGTGGCGATATTAGTTTGTGTTGGGAGGTTTTCGTTGATGACTGTAGTCAGACAAGACGCATGGAGCGAGGAAGACGATCTAATATTGGCCGAGGTGACGCTTCGCCATATCCGCGAAGGCAGTACGCAGCTTGCGGCCTTTGAAGAAGTAGGGGAAAAGATAGGTAGAACGGCGGCTGCCTGCGGGTTTCGGTGGAACAGCTGCGTACGCAAAAAATACGATGCGGCGATCTCGATCGCAAAGGCTCAACGGCAGAAGCGGAACCAGTTCCGGAAGCAAGCCGGAATAGGCTCGGCCGTAACATCCGTAGCTACGCTGGATACGGCGGATATCGGTTCGTCCAGACACGAGCCGGTGACGGAGGAGTCCATCTCGATCGATGCGGTCATTCGTTTCCTGCGCCAGTGGAAAGGAACGTATCAGGAGATGAGCAGACAGATCCGCAATCTGGAAAAAGAACTGAAGGAAAAAGACGAAGAGCTGGACGATCTGCGCCGCGACAAGGAACAGCTAGGGAAAGAAATCAGCAATGTGCAGACCGATTATCGCGTCGTGAATGACGATTACAAGGCGCTCATTCAAATTATGGACCGTGCCCGCAAGCTCGCTTTTCTCGTAGAAGAGGAAGAGGAGCAGAAGACGCGGTTTAAGATGGATGCGAACGGAAACCTGGAACGGATCGATTGACGTTTGCAGCCGCGATGCCGGGAAACGAAGCGCATGCGGACCATATAAGGAAGATCGAGCTATAAGCCTGCAGCGGTTTAACCCGCCGCGGGCTTTTTCGATTTAGGAGACAGTATATCGTGGAAGTGGCTCCAACCCCGGTAAACGCCAGCGTCAAAGACGCCGGTAGGCGTTTATCCTTGTTTCCTTCCGAAAATATGGTATAGTAGCGGAAAAAGGCCGGGGGACGGATATGAGAATTGCATGCGTAGGCGCGGGATCGATAGGAATGCTGGTAGCTTCCGGACTGGCTGCCGCGGGGACGGATACGACGCTAATCACCCGTACCGGAGAACAGGCGGAGCTGCTGAACGAAACGGGTATTCAATTGCTGGACGGCGGAGGGGAGAGGGGTGTCGCTATTCGCGCACATTCCTATGAAAATAAGACCGCACCGCTGCTGGACGGCGCAGAGAAACCTTACGATTGGGTGTTCCTGACGGTGAAGCAGAAGCATATTACGGAGCCGCTGCTGGACACTTTGCATCATTTGCTGGGGGAGCAAGGGAAGCTGGTATGTTTTCAGAACGGAATCGGTCATGTCGAGAAACTGGAAGAGCGGTTTCCGCTGGCGCGCATTTATTTGGCGGTGACGACGGAAGGCGCGAAGAAGCTGTCTCCTAACCGGGTCGCGCACACCGGACAAGGATGGACGACGATCGGACATGCAGGTACGGATATTGGGGGAAAAGAGCAAAATTTGCTTGAAAAAACGATGAATGAGGCAGGATTTCGTACGTTCCTGTCGAACCAAATGATAGAGATTGTATGGAATAAGCTGCTTATTAACGCGGTCATCAACCCGCTGACTGCGCTGCTTCGTCTTCGCAACGGAGAGCTTCCGGCGTCCGGGGAGAGGCGCCGACTTATGCGCGATCTACTGGATGAGGGGCTGGCAGCCGCCAACGCTTCAGGCATCCGCACGCGCGACGACGTATGGGAGCAGCTGCTTGACGTATGCGCCAAGACGGCCGGCAACCATTCCTCCATGCTGCAGGACGTCTCCGAGGGGCGAATCACCGAGATCGATTGGATTAACGGAGCCATGCTGGAAGCAGGCGCGCGGCACGGGGTGCCGATGCCTCATCATGAAACCGTATACCGTCTCATAAAAGCTGCGGAACCGGCAAATACATAATGCCGGCTTGCTGCCGACAGCTTGAACAACGATGCTTCTATAGCGCCGATAACACGTTACACGTACGTTTCGGAAAAAGATCATGATTCCGGGTGGTGCAGGTTGGACGGATTATTGAACGTACTCATACATATTTACGCATTTACCGCCGCAGTGCCGTTTTTATGGTTTTTCATCCTGTGGATCGGAGTATATCTTTGGCGCAGGGACACCAAAAAAGCGACGAAGCTGGCGATGGACGTTACAACTTTGCTGCTCATCGGTTCGGTTCACGCGATGTTTTTGCAAATTTTTCATTCCGGCTTCGGCTTTTTTCTAATTTTACTTTTCTTTTTAATCGGCTACGGGCTTGTCGGCAATTTCCAGTATCGGATGAAAGGCAAGCTGGACCATGTGAAAATCGTCCGGCTGTTATGGAGGCTCGGCTTCCTTTGCCTTAGTGTCGTTTATTTGTTGTTTTTGGTCGTCGGTCTTATCAAATCGATCGTATCCGTTTAACCCGTGCCGCAGCGTCAGCCGCAGTTAGCCGCTTCTTGCAATCCGCGTGATTGCAGAAGCGGCTTTTTTGCGCTTCCTTACATATTTTAGCCGTTGCGGGGGAACTTAAAAAAGAGTAAAGATGTCCCGCTTTAACGCTGAAAAGCTTGCTCTGTTTAACGCTTCAACGATTTTCGCCATTTGTGCAGTAAAGAAAGAAGCGGTGTCAAGATCAATATATTGCACGTTTTCGTTCAATATAATGCGTGGTTTTTTGACTCCGAGGGAAGTATATTATTTCGTGTATGACAAAAGGTGGAGAAAAAAAGTTTCATGAACAGGGAGGAACATTTGTGAAGATTAAGGGGTTCAACAAATCTGTAATCGTTTTCACGAGTATCGTTCTGCTTGCGGGAACAGCGCTGGTCGGCTGCACGAAAAAGTCCGAAACGGGCGCAGACGGTGCGGCTGCCGAGCAGAAGTTTCGGATGCTGATCGCTTCCGAGCCGCCTTCACTCGATCCGGGGCTGGCCCAGGACAACAACTCCTCGACGGTGCTTCGTCCGATCTACGACGCCTTGACCCGTATGGACGAAAAAGGCGAAGTAAAACCGGCCGCGGCGGAGAAATGGGATGTCTCGGAAGACGGATTGAAATACACGTTCCACCTTCGCAAAGACGCCAAATGGTCCAACGGGGACCCGGTTAAGGCGAGCGATTTCGAGTTCGCCTGGAAGCGCGTGCTTGATCCGGGGATGACGCCTCCGGCTCCATATGCGTACCAGCTGTACTACATCAAAAATGCGGAAGAATACAACACAAAGAAAATTACGGACGCCTCCCAAATCGGAGTGAAGGCGAAGGACGACTTTACGCTTGAAGTCGAACTGAAATCGCCGACGCCGTATTTCCTCAGCCTGGTTGCCTTCTACACTTACATTCCGCTTAACGAAAAAGCGGTGAAAGCGAATCCGAAATTCGCGGCCGAGGCGGCAACGATGGTCACGAACGGACCGTTCCTGCTGAAGGAATGGAAGCATAACGATTCGTTGACACTTGTCAAAAACGACCAGTATCATTCGGCCAAAGACGTTAAGCTGACCGAAGTAAACATGAAAATTATGAACGACCCGGGCACGATGCTGAACATGTACAACACGAACCAGATCGACTGGGCCGGCCGTCCAACCAACGAATTCCCGGTTGATCAGCTTCCGATGCTGAAGAAGGACCCGAAGATCAACCTGCAAATTAAAGGGATCGCATCGACGTATTATTACGAGTTCAACACGAAAGCGGAGCCGTTCGACAATGCAAACATCCGGAAAGCGTTCGCCATGTCGATCGACCGCAAGGCGATTGTAGAGAAAATTACGCAGGGCGACCAGCAGCCGGCCTACGGTCTTGTACCGCAAGGCATTCGCGGCGAAAGTAAGACGTTCCGCGAAGAAGTGAAGGACGATTACTTCAAGGAAGATATTGCCGAAGCGAAGAAGCTGCTTGAGCAAGGGATGAAAGAAAAAGGCTATTCGAAGCTTCCGGCAGTTACGCTGATCTATAACAAAAGCGAAGCGCACAAAAAGATTGCGGAAGCAGTCGTCGATATGTGGCGTCAAAACCTTGGCATCGACGTCAAGCTGGAAGTGCAGGAGTTCGGCGTCTATATCAAAAACCGTCAAAACGGCAACTTCCAAATTGCGCGTGCAGGCTGGGGAGCGGACTACAACGATCCGATGACCTACATCGATCTGATGATGACCGGCGGCGGCAACAACAATTCGAAATATTCGAACGCGGATTACGACAAGCTGATCAAAGATGCTTACGGCACGTCCGATCAAGCGAAACGTATGAAGGCGATGGCGCAAGCCGAGAAAATAATGATCAACGACATGCCGATTATGCCGATTTATTACTACACCGGAATTTGGGCTCAAAAAGATTACGTGAAAAACGTGTTCGTCGATTACAAAGGCGACGTCAACTTCATCTACGGCTCTATCGAGAAGAAATAATCGGGTCACCATACGGGTTGAAGTTCCATTCGGGGTATATAGGGCGTCTTATATATCCCGATTTTTTTGTGCAGGCATGGAAAATGCTGCAGTTGGACAGAATGAGACGTTATTGTTTACAATAATCAAAGAGTTATGTTAACTATTTCGCTATTCACCGAAGCTGGCTGACATGCTTCGTATTTTGTTCGGGAGGTGCGCGATTTGGTTCGCTACTTGCTGCGAAAGCTGGTTTTTGTAGTCATCTCCTTGTTCGTACTGGCTTCGGTCACGTTTTTTTTGATGAAGGCGATACCGGGTGATCCCTTTACGTCGGAGAAAGCAGTACCGCCTGAAATCAAGGCGAACTTGATGGCCCATTACGGCTTGGACAAGCCCTTATATGTCCAATATGCCGCATACATTAAAAATGTCGCTTCGTTCGATCTGGGCATGTCGATGAAATGGCAGGGCCGTTCGGTCAACCAAATTATCGAAGGCGCGTTCGGATATTCGCTTCGCCTTGGCCTGCTGGCTGTCGTAACCTCGGTTACGATCGGCGTCCTTCTGGGGACCGTCGCGGCGCTTAGACACCGCAAGCTGCTCGATAACGTCGCCATGATCGTTGCGGTTCTCGGGGTGGCCGTACCGAGCTTCGTTATGGCTACGCTGCTTCAATACTTATTTGGGGTGAAGCTCCCGCTGTTTAATGTCGCCGGATTAAACGAGCCGCTGGATTATGTGCTGCCCACGCTCGCTTTATCGTTTATGCCGATCGCCTTTATCGCCAGGTTGACGCGTTCCAGCATGCTGGAGGTGCTGCAGTCCGATTTCATCAAAACAGCTAAGGCCAAAGGTCTTTCAGGATCGGTTATTACCGTCCGGCACGCTTTGCGCAACGCCATTCTGCCTGTTGTCACCTATTTGGGACCGCTTGCAACGAGCGTTATTACCGGATCGGTCGTCATCGAGAAAATTTTCGGGATTCCCGGCTTAGGCAAATATTTCGTCGAAAGCGTGGAAAACCGCGACTATACGCTTATCATGGGCCTGACTTTGTTTTACGGAACGCTGCTGATGAGCGCCCGCTTCTTTACGGACGTGGCCTACGGTCTCGTAGACCCGCGCATTAAATTGACCGGTGGAAAGGAGAAGGCATGATGAAGGAACATTCGGTCCCAGGCATGCCGGAGACGGTGACGCCGGATCAATTCGAGAAACTGGATCACGAGAGCAGGCAAGGGGAAAAGATCGTCCGTGAAAGCTTGTCCTCCTGGAGAGACGCATGGCTGAGACTGCGGGCGAACAAGCTCGCGATGACGGGGCTCGTCATCTTGATCGTTCTTGCGTTTATGGCCGCTTTCGGCCAGATGATGACGCCTTACGACTATTATACGAACGATCTGAACAATACGAATCAGCCTCCGTCGGCCGAGCATTGGTTCGGTACGGACGATCTCGGACGCGACATGTTCGCGCGGACGTGGATGGGCGCTTCGATCTCGCTGCGCGTCGGGTTGTTCGCCGCTGTGATCGACTTGCTGATCGGTGTTATTTACGGTGGAATTATGGGCTACTTCGGCGGCCGTATCGACGAAGCGATGAACCGTTTCTCGGAAGTGATGGATTCGATTCCTTACCTGCTTATTGTCATTATGTTCGTCGTCGTGTTTGAACCGAGCATGTACACCATTATACTCGCACTGGTCATTACCGGATGGATCAAGATGGCCTGGATCGTCAGGGGGCAGGTCATGCTGCTGAAAAACCACGAGTATGCGCTCGCCTCGCGTTCGCTCGGAGCCGGCTTCTCGCGGATTTTGTTCCGTCATCTGATCCCGAACGCTTCCGGTCCGATTATCGTGACGCTGACGCTGACCGTGCCTCAGGCGATTTTCGCCGAAGCGTTTCTGAGCTTCCTCGGCCTTGGCGTTAACTCCCCGGCGGCTTCCTGGGGGACGATGATTTCCGACGCGCTTTCGTCCTGGATGTATATGCCTTGGAGATTGTTCTTCCCGGCCGTGCTGATCAGCTTGACGATGTTTGCCTTTAACGTATTCGGAGACGGCTTGCGCGACGCATTCGATCCGAAGATGAAAAAATAACCGGCTTATCGATTTTTGAACCAATGGAAGGGAGGAATGCCTGATGGAACCGATCTTGGACGTACAAGATTTGCGAGTGTCGTTCCGCGTTCGCGGCGGAGAAGTTCAAGCGGTGCGCGGCGTCAGCTTTCAGGTCGGCAAAGGGGAAGCGGTGGCGATCGTAGGCGAGTCCGGCTGCGGCAAAAGCGTTACCGCTCAAACGATCATGCGGCTCATCCCGTCGCCCCCCAGCATCATCAAAGGCGGCGAGGTCCGTTTCCTGGGCCAGGATCTGCTGAAAAAGTCGGAGAAAGAGATGCAGCGCATTCGCGGCAAAGATATCGGCATGATCTTCCAGGACCCGATGACCTCGCTCAACCCGACGATGACGATCGGCAGGCAAATCGCCGAAGGGCTTATCAAGCACCAGAATATGAGTGCGAAGGCGGCGGACAGCCGTGCGGTGGAGATGCTGAAGCTCGTCGGCATCCCGAATCCGGAATCGCGCATCAAGCAATATCCGCACGAATTCTCCGGCGGGATGCGTCAACGGGCGATGATCGCGATCGCGCTCGCCTGCAATCCGGCGCTACTGATCGCCGACGAACCGACTACTGCCCTTGATGTTACGATCCAGGCGCAAATCTTGCGGCTGATGAAAGATTTGCAGAAAAACTTGGGGACGTCCATCATCCTGATTACTCACGATCTGGGTGTGGTCGCCGATATGTGCGATAAAGTGATTGTCATGTACGCAGGTAAAGTGGTGGAAGCCGGCACGAAGTGGGAAATATTCAAAAACCCGCAGCACCCCTATACGAAAGGACTGCTTCGTTCGGTGCCCCGGCTGGATCAGCGGAAAGACGAGCCGCTCATTCCGATATTCGGCACGCCTCCCGATCTGATCAAACCTCCGGCCGGCTGCGGCTTCTGCGCCCGCTGCGACGACGCGATGCGCATTTGCGCCGAGCGCGATCCGGGGACGACTACGATCAGCGACAGCCATCAGGTCCGATGCTGGCTGACGCATCCGCTTGCCAAGGAGGTGGCGCAATGAGCCAGCCCTTAGTGGAAATCCGCAATTTGAAAAAATATTTCAATATCGGTAAAGGCCAGACGCTGAAGGCGGTCAACGACATCAGCTTTAACATTAAGCAGGGCGAGACGCTGGGCGTCGTAGGCGAGTCGGGCTGCGGCAAGTCTACGGCGGGACGTACGATCTTAAGATTGTACGAGCCGACCGAGGGCTCCGTACAGTTTAACGGGACGGATATCTACTCCTTGTCCGGCTCCAAGATGAAGGCGCTGCGCCGGGAGATGCAGATGATTTTCCAGGACCCGTACGCCTCGCTTAACCCGAGGATGACGATTACCGATATTATCGGGGAAGCGCTGGACATTCACAAGCTGAGCGGCAGCAAGGCGGAGCGTAAAAAACGCGTAGAGGACCTGCTCGACCTGGTCGGGCTGAATCCGGACCATGCGACGCGGTATCCGCACGAGTTTTCCGGCGGACAACGCCAGCGGATCGGGATTGCCCGGGCGCTTGCCGTTGATCCGAAGTTTATTATATGCGACGAGCCGATATCCGCTCTGGACGTGTCGATTCAGGCGCAGGTCGTGAATTTGCTGCAGGAGCTTCAGCGCAAGATGGGGCTGACTTACCTGTTCATCGCGCATGACTTGTCGATGGTCAAGCATATTAGCGACCGGGTGGCAGTCATGTACCTGGGCAAAGTCGTAGAGATCGCGCCAAGCGAAGAGCTGTACGCCCATCCGACTCATCCGTATACGAAGGCGCTGCTGTCCGCGATCCCGATTCCCGATCCGGAAATCGAAGCGACGCGGGAGCGGATCGTGCTTACCGGCGACTTGCCGAGCCCGGTGAATCCGCCGAGCGGCTGCAAGTTCCGGACCCGCTGTCCGCTCGCTACCGAGAAGTGCGCAAGCGTGGAGCCGGAGCTGGTGGAAGCCCGTCCGGGCCATTTTACGGCTTGCCATTATGCTTGAGTATTAACCGTCGTGTATTAAGCCGAATCGATTGCGAGCATCCGGTAACGGCCTTTAGGCGCGCTGCCGGGTGCTTTTCGGCGTGAGCGCGCTTTTGCTTCGTTTGTCTGCGAACGGCGTTACCGAAACGGTTTCGGGGACGTATCTTTTTTTGACGAATCGGGTTCGGACGTGTACAATCGAAGTAGTTTTGCCGCGAAAAATGCATGACATCTTACGATGAGGGGTTGCCGCTATGAAAATGGAACGTTACCGATGGGCGCCCGGACAACCGATTACGCGGGATTACATACATGATTTCGCATCTGTAGCTTCTCTGTACGAGTTTAACCCTTGGGAGGAATCCGGAGAACGGGAACGGGTTGCCTGGCTGGACAGGGAAGACAGACCGGAGGCGGATCGGGAGGAGCTCGTTCGGACGCTGCTCGCTTATAATAAGAAGATCGGGAACGCGGCTGCGGCGCTCGATCGGATCGAATCGCTGCGGGACCGCGCGACGCTCGTCGTGGCTGGCGGCCAGCAGGCGGGGCTGTTCACGGGGCCGCTGCTCGTGCTCTATAAAGCGATCACGATTTTGACGGAAGCCCGCAGAGCGTCCGCGAGACTCGGAAGGGAAGTCGTGCCGGTCTTCTGGATCGCCGGAGAGGATCACGACGTAGACGAGGTTAACCATACCTACGTGCTCTCCGATACGCTCGCCGTACATAAGATCAAGCTGAATGCGGAAGCGGGCGTCAAAACTTCGGTCAGCAGGTGGAACGTGCCGAAGGAAGCCTGGGACGATGCCCTTGCGCAGCTCGAACAAACGCTGATGAATACCGAGTTCAAGCCGGTGCTGATGGATAAGCTCCGGGCGATCCTCGCGGATTCGGACAGCTTGACCGACCAATTCGCCCGGACGCTCGCCTGGCTGTTCGGGGAGCACGGTCTTGTCTTCGTCGATTCCGACGACCCTTCGCTCAGACGGTTGGAATCCGGATTGTTCCGTTCGATCGCCGCAAGGCAAGCCGAACTGAGCGAGGCCGTGATGCAAGCGAAGCACCGTCTTGAATCGGCAGGGTACAAAGCTCAAGTCGAGCTTCACCCCGATCAGGCGCACTTGTTCGTTTACGACGAATCGGGAGAGCGGATCTTGCTGTACCGCCGGGACGGATTGTTCGTGGACCGGAAGGGGACGCTTTCGTTCACCCCGCAGGAGCTGGAGCGGCTGGCCGAGATGGAGCCTCACAGGCTCAGCAACAACGTCGTGACGAGACCGCTGATGCAGGACTATTTGTTTCCCGTCTTGTCTACGGTGCTCGGCCCTTCCGAGATCGCGTACTGGGGCTTGCTCCGCGAAGCGTTCCGGCTGTTCGGCTTAAGGATGCCGGCGCTCGTCCCGAGACTGGAGTTTACGCTGCTCGAAGGGACGATCCAGAAGCAGATGGGCAAGTTCGGACTCGAATTCGACGATGTCGTACGACGTCTGGACGACAAGATGAACGGCTGGCTGGCGGCCCAGGGCTCGCTTGAGGTGGAGAAGCTGTTCGCGGATGCGAAGGCGAAGTTCGGCGATCTGTACGGCCCGGTTGTGGATACGGTGGCCGGACTGAATCCGGGGCTGAAGAAGCTTGCGGAGACGAATCGGAGCAAGATCGTCGAGCAGATCGAATTTCTCGAAGCGAAGGCGGCGGACGCGTTCCGCTCCCAGCACGAGACGTCCTTGCGTCACTGGGAACGGATTCGCCAATCGGTACTGCCGCTGGGCAAGCCGCAGGAGAGAGTGTATAATGTGTTTCAGTACTGGGTGAAATACGGCGGCGGCTGGCTGCAGCAGTTGGCAGAACAACCGCTATCCAGCGACGGCGATCACCGGATTGTATACTTTTAAGCGGATAGAGCCAAAGAATCAACCTACATTCAAGGAGGCCATTATTAGAATGAGCACAAAGGCGCAACAAAACTCGATTATTACCGATCTGTCCCTGGCTAAGGACGGTCACCTGAAAATTGACTGGGTACAAGCTCATATGCCGGTATTGAACCGGATCCGCGAACGTTTTGAGCAAGAACAGCCGTTCAAAGGCTTGAAAGTGGCAATCTCGCTCCACCTGGAAGCGAAAACCGCTTATCTCGCCAAAGTGGTGCAAGCCGGCGGCGCTGAAGTAACGATCACGGGAAGCAATCCGCTGTCCACCCAGGACGACGTGTGCGCGGCTCTCGTCGAAGACGGCATTACGGTATTCGCTAAGTACAATCCTTCCCCGGAAGAGTACAAGCAGCTGCTCATTCATACCCTGGAAACGAAACCGGACCTGATCATCGACGACGGCGGCGATCTCGTAACGATTCTGCACTCGGAGCGTCAAGATCTGCTCGCGCAAGTTCGCGGCGGCGCGGAAGAAACGACGACCGGGATTCTCCGACTGAAAGCGATGGAGAAAGAAGGCCAATTGAAATTCCCGATGGTGGCGGTTAACGACGCCTTCTGTAAATATTTGTTCGACAACCGTTACGGTACGGGCCAATCGGTTTGGGACGGCATCAACCGGACGACAAACCTGGTGGTAGCGGGCAAAACGGTCGTAGTCGTCGGATACGGCTGGTGCGGCAAAGGCGTAGCGATGCGCGCCAAAGGTCTCGGAGCCAACGTTATCGTTACCGAAATCGACGCGATCAAAGCGGTGGAAGCGTACATGGACGGCTTCGCCGTTATGCCGATGGTTGAAGCGGCCAAGGTTGGCGACTTCTTCGTAACGGTTACGGGCAACCGCGACGTCATCCGCGGCGAGCATTACGAAGTGATGAAGGACGGCGCGATCCTGTCCAACGCAGGCCACTTCGACGTAGAGGTGAACAAGCCGGAGCTGGAAGCTTTGTCGTCTTCCAAACGTACGGTTCGCCGCAATATCGAAGAGTATGCGCTGAAAGACGGCCGCAAAATCTACATTTTGGCGGAAGGCCGTCTGGTCAACCTCGCGGCTGGCGATGGACATCCGGCCGAGATTATGGACATGACGTTCGCGCTGCAAGCGATGTCGCTCAAATACGTAAACGACATGTACAACGAAATCGGCAGCAAAGTCGTGAACGTACCTTACGAGCTGGACGAGCAGGTTGCCCGCTTCAAGCTGGAATCGCTCGGCTTCGGCATCGACAGCCTGACCGAAGAGCAAAAATCGTACCTCGACAGCTGGGTGGAGCATTAATCATCGGCTGAGATCTGAGCCTGAAAAAGCCCTTCCTGATCCCAGGAGGGGCTTTTTGTCACAAGATCAGGAAGTTTAAGTTATTCACCGTGGTAAAGCGGAACAGGGGTTCCTTGCTTTATGTCGTCGGTCAGCGATGTCGTAAAAGCTGCTTATCGTTTGTTATCGTGGCCGTTCGGCTCTTTGTCCTGCTTGTGCCGTCCGGGAGACTTGAAGTTACCGGACGGTTTCTTATTTCGATTCGCATCTCACAGCGGATCACCGCCGGGAGGAGCGGGCCGTCAAGGGACTGGACGATCCTGCTCCCCGATCGCCCGCATGCCGGCGATCGTATGCTTCGTCTCCTCCGTACCGAGCTCATACAGCTTCTGGTACACTTCGGTCAGCACATAATCATAGCCGTCGTGTTCGGCATCCTGATGATACGGCACGCCCGGCAGATGGGCGCGAAAGGCCGAAGCGTTGTCCTGATCGCTCAGCATTCCGAACCGTTCGATCAAATCGTCCACTTCCGGTTCCGTTGCGAAGATCTCGAACTCGTAGGCGGCGTCGCCCTGATTCTCTAGCACAGATCCGGCCTGAACCGAGACATAGTATTTTTTCTTATCCACCGGGTAACACTCCCCTTCATTATACATAAAACCAAAGCATGAGGGCGGCGACCACCGCCAGGACAGGAAACACTACATAAGCGATTACGATCGGATTCGCCAGAAACGGATGCTTGGCGGTTGTCGCATTCGTATTTTGGTCGAACCTGCCTTCTCGCTGCTTCCGGCCCGCGATAACGGTAAGTACGAAGCCGACAGCCGATACAAGCACAATAAGCCAGGCGAGGTACGTGATCACGCGCAAAACTCCTTTAAGTCGATATCGTTCCCATTATTGTTATCCCATAACAGAGGGGGCTTTATTCGCCGGGAGAGAAATCCGCACCGATTGCTCAGCACTTGCTTAGCAAACCTCTTTAATTCCTGCTGCCCCCCGTCCATAATATGGTCTCAACCCCAACCCCAACCCCAACCCCAACCCCAACCCCAACCCCAACCCCAACCCCAACCCCAACCCCTCAGCAAACCACATAACTTGCCGTCTCTTTTTTTTCCAAATCTTTGCAACCTTAAGCGGATTTGACTCGTTTAGGGAGTGGCGGCGCTTTCATCTGCAATTCACGCTGTCAAAATAGGGAAGACCTAGGGGGAATATACTTGAGCGGATTCAGAAGGGGACGTAAGTCGGGAGCCGTTTTGCTGGTGGGTTGTCTGCTGGCCGTCGGCTTGCTGGCCGGGTGCGGGTCGGCGAAGGAGGCAACTGACCAGGCGATGAATTCGGAGTCGGCGCCGGCACCTGCAATGGCAGCCAAACAGGAATCGGCCCAGCTTTTCAATGCCAACGATTCCGGTACGGCAGCGGGAGGAGCGGCGGAGCGAGCAGACGGCGCCCAAGCAACATCCGGTATGACGAACGTTCAATCCGGGGCGGGAGCGCCAGCTTCGGTTCCGGGCGCCTCTCCAGCCGGGCAGCAACCCGCCGCCATCGACCGGCAAATCATCTACAAAGCGAATGTGACGATGGAGGTAGCGGAGTACGGCAGCGCCCATACGGAGATTAACAACCTGGTTCATTTGTCCGGCGGTTACCTGCTCCAGTTTTCCGAAAACCGGACCGACTACGAGCAAAGCGGCATCCTCGTCGTGAAGGTGCCGTCCAAAGGGTTCTCCGGATTTTTGGCAGATCTGGAGAAGATGAAGCCAAAGTCGATCCAGCGCAGCGTACAAGGCCAGGACGTTACGGAAGAATATGTGGACCTGACCTCGCGGCTGAAGGCAAGAGAAGCGGAGCTGGCACGGCTGTTCTCCTTTATGGATAAAGCGACCAAAAGCGAAGATCTGGTGGCGTTCTCGAAGCAGATCGAGACGGTTCAGACCGAAGTCGAGCGATTAAAAGGCCGGATGCGTTATTTGGAGCAGAACGTCGCTTATTCAACCGTGGAAATCCGGCTGTACCAGAAAATCGAGAAAGCGAAGGTTGAAGGCGAGAATGCGCAGGAGAGCGGCTTTACAAGCAAGCTGGCCAAAGCGCTGAAAGGCAGCGCTAAGGTTGTGCTTGGTTTCCTGCAAGGGGTTGTAATCGTGCTCGCCGGGGCGCTTCCGGTACTTGCGGTGCTTGCCGTAGTCGGCATACCGGCAGCTGTCATCTACCGGAGACGGAGAGCCCGTATGAAAGATCTGGAAGAACGTTCCAGATCGATCCGCAGGCAAAACCTGTCCCAGATCGAGTCCGATGCAGAAGCGGATCGGGATGCGGATAACGACCGCAAGCCGCCGGCCTCCGATGCGTAAGCGCAGCCGACTTGTACAAATTGAAAACAATTGATAAATTATTTCAAAAATCCTGCTGCTTGCGGCAGGATTTTATTTGTCTATGGAGAATAACAAGTCAGAGTGGTGAAAAGTGGGTGAAAGTGGCGGGAAGGGGGAGACTAGCGGATGTTCATGGGGGAATACCAGCACTCGGTCGATGACAAAGGTCGAATGATCGTTCCCGCCAAGTTCCGCGAAGCTCTCGGAGCCGCGTTCATCGTCACCCGCGGGCTCGATAACTGCTTGTTCGTATATCCCAAGGAAGAGTGGGCCGTACTCGAGCAGAAGCTCAAAAGCTTGCCGCTAATGAAGGCGGACGCCCGCGCGTTCACCAGGTTTTTCTTCTCCGGCGCAACCGAATGCGAGCTGGATAAGCAAGGCCGCATTAATATCCCGAGAAACTTGTGCGAATACGCCAAGCTGGACAAGGACTGCGTCGTATTGGGAGTCTCCAACCGGGTGGAGATTTGGAGCAAGCAAGTTTGGGAAAGCTATTATGAGCAGTCGGAGGAGTCGTTTAATGAGATTGCGGAGAAGCTCGTCGACTTCAATTTTGATCTGTAACCTTGTCGATTTTACACATTTCGTACGATAGAATCGTCCGGCTGGGCAATCGCTGCGCCGGACTTACGGGAGGGCGCAGCTTGTTCGAGCATGTGACGGTATTAAAGGAAGAATCGGTAGAAGCGCTGGCGATCCGGCCTGACGGCATCTATGTAGACTGCACGATGGGCGGGGCGGGCCATAGCTCGCTGATCGCTTCCAGGCTGGGAGAGCAAGGCCGGCTGATCGCCTTCGACCAGGACGATATCGCCCTGGAGAATGGCCGAATCGCGCTGGCTCCGTTCGGTGAACGGGTACATATGGTCAAGAGCAATTTCAGATATTTGCGGAGTGTACTGGGCCGCCTTGATTTCGTTCCGAAGAAGGACGGAGTGCCGCAGGTGGACGGGATCTTGTTCGATCTGGGCGTATCGTCGCCGCAGCTGGATGAAGCGGACCGCGGATTCAGCTACAACCATGACGCCGAGCTCGACATGAGGATGGACCGGGATTCCGATCTGACCGCACGCGAGATCGTTAACGAATGGAGCGCGGAGGACATTGCCCGCATCCTGTTCGAGTACGGGGAAGAGAAGTTTTCGCGCAAGATCGCAAGAACGATTGAAGAAGCGCGGAAGGCGGGTCCCATCGAGACGACGGGCCAACTGGTGGAGCTGATTAAAGAAGCGATCCCCGCAGCCGCGAGAAGAACGGGCCCTCATCCGGCTAAGCGCAGCTTTCAGGCGCTGCGGATCGCCGTGAACGATGAGCTGGGCGCGTTCGAGGATGCGCTGGAGCAATCGATCCAGTGTCTCGCTCCGCACGGCCGTGTAGCGGTGATAACGTTTCATTCGCTCGAGGACCGGATCTGTAAGCACGCCTTTGCCAAATATGTAGAAAAATGCACGTGTCCGCCCGATTTCCCGATGTGCGTCTGCGGCACCAAGGGGATCGTCCGGCTTGTGCACCGCAAGCCGCTGCTGCCTTCGGACGAGGAGCTGCAGCGCAATTCGAGAGCGAGATCGGCGAAGCTGAGAGTAGCAGAGAAGCTGGACGTCTAATCTGCATGAATATAACCAGGGGAACGCCCGAAGGAGGATGACACCCGCGTGTCGGCATATATCAACGGAAACTTGGCGATTGAACGGAAACCCGTCAAAAAGCCGAAAGGACAAGACCAGAAGAAAGTCGTGGTCAAACGGAAATCGATTCCGGTTCAGGAGAAGCTGCTGTATTTATTTACCGTCATCGTATGCGTCGTGGTGGCGGGTGTCATCATATGGCGTTACGCTCAAATCTATGAACTCAATACGAGAATTCAAAAGATAGAGAGCGAAGTCAAGGCGCTGCAAATTGAAAACAACAAGCTGAAGATGGAGATCACAAAATATCAAGACCCGAAAAAACTGCTCGATCAAGGAAAGTCGCTCGGACTTGTCCCGAACGAAGAGCTGCATCAGTTGACCGAGAGAAAGTCCCCCGCTGGCGATAGTCGCTAATGAATACGAGTGAGAGGACCGGGCCATGAATAGAAAAGTAAAACTGCGCACACTGCTGATAGGGGGATTGTTCACCCTATTTTTTATTGTCCTTATCGGTAAAATTTATTGGGTTCAAGTCGTAGACGCTAAAGAACTGATCAAAAAAGCGCAGGCGATGTGGGAGCGCAACAAAATCCTTCAGCCGGTCCGCGGTTCGATCGTCGACCGGTACAATCAGGTTCTCGCCGAAGACGGCGCGTCGTATACGGTCATCGTAAACCCGACGGCGATCGATAAGCTCAAAAACGCCCAGACGGTTGTCCAAGTGCTGTCTAGCATTTTGAATAAACCCGAAAACGAACTGATGGATATGGTTACGAAACGAAGAGAGGAAGGCGAACTGTCCAGTTGGGTGGAAGTGCGAAGCGAAGGCTGGAAGATTGACGCCGAGACGGCCGACCGGATCGCCAAGGCGCTTAACTTGCCCGAACCGATCAATAAGCAAGCCAACCTGTACACCCACGGCGTGTATTTGGAAGAATCGCAGAAACGGTACTATCCGGCGGGATCGATGGCTTCCCACATACTTGGTTATTTCGATAAAAACGGCAAAGCGGTAATGGGGCTCGAAGCCGCCTACAACGAGCTGTTGACCGGCAAGCCCGGCCATATCAGTACGACGAAAGACCGGATGGGCTACGAGCTGCCGGACGCAAAAGCCAGCTACGAGCCGGCCGAGGACGGCAAGACGCTGCAGTTGACGATTGACCGGAATATCCAATCGTATATCGAGACCGCTTTGGAGAAGTCGTATAACGAATGGAAGCCGAAAAGCATGACGGTCGTGGCGATGAATCCCAAAACGGGGGAAATCCTCGGAATGGCTAACATGCCGACCTTTAATCCGTCCAAATATTGGGAGTCCGAGACGAAAAACTTCTACAACCATGCCGTCGGCTCGCAGTACGAGCCGGGATCGACGTTTAAGCTCGTAACTCTTGCGGGCGCCATAGAAGAAGGACTGTTCGATCCGAACGACAAGTTCCAGTCCGGCGGGATCGCCGTTTATGACCGGACGCTGAAAGACCATAATTTGAAAGGCTGGGGCAAAATTTCGTATCTCGAAGGATTAAAGCGTTCCAGTAACGTTGCTTTCGTCAAGCTGGGCTACGAGAAGCTGAAGCCGGACAAGCTGAAGGAATATATTACTCGATTCGGCTTCGGAGAGAGAACGGGCATCGATATTCCCGGAGAAACAAAAGGTCTGGTGCGTTTCAATTATCCTGTCGATTACGCAACCGCTACGTACGGGCAAGGAGGCGTCTCGGTTACGGCGATTCAGCAGATCGCCGCATATGCCGCGATCGCCAACGGCGGTAAGATGATGCAGCCGCACATCGTGAAAGCCGTGCTCGATCCGAAGACGAACGAACCGGTTCAAACGTTCGAGCCGAAAGAAATTCGTCAAGTCGTATCGCCGGAAACTGCAGCAAAAGTAACGGAATATTTGGAGCAGGTCGTATCCGATCAGGAGATCGGTACGGGAAGAAATGCTTATATCGAAGGCTACCGGGTAGCCGGCAAGACGGGAACGGCGCAAAAGGTTATCGACGGCAAATATTCGACGGAAAAATGGCTGATTACATTTGTCGGGTACGCGCCGGTCGAAGATCCGAAAATTGTGGTTCTCGTACTGGCCGACGAGCCGGAACTGCACGGCAATTACCATAACGGCGGTCTGGTCGCTCCTCCCGTATTTAAAGAAATCGTAACGCAAAGCTTGCGTTACATGAACGTCTCGGCAACCGTCAAGCAGGAACTGTCGGGCATCGACAAAAAAGTGGTCGCCCCCCGAGTGGAAGGCAAACTGCTTATAGAAGCTAAGAAAGATCTGGGTGATTCGAAAATCAAGTACGATGTGCTGGGCAAAGGGGCGTCCGTCGTAGCCCAATTTCCCGAAGGCGGTACGGAAATCGGACCGACGCAACGAATCTATTTGGTAACCGAGGAGAAGGCGGGGATGGATCTGCCTAACCTGCAGGGCAAATCGCTACGCGACGCGCTCGCCGTCTGCTCGTTTCTGAAAGTGAACTGCCAGGTGACGGGCGAAGGTTATGTCGCCTCGCAAACGTTATCTGCAGACGAAGGCGGACAACAAGTCACGGTGCTTCAGCTCGTTCCTTGGATCGATCTGGAGAAAGCGAAGGCGGAGGCGGCCAAATTGGCGGCCAAGACCGAAACCGCGAACAAACAGCAGCCAGCCAATTCTGCGAAAAATAGCGATCCAAAGCAAAAGACGGACAAAAAACAGTAAGAAAGCTAGCGAAAGAGCTTGTTCTAACCCCCCTCACCCAGGAATAGCTATGTTATGAAACGTTCTAGCTATTTCTGTAGATAAGATCTAGCAAGCTTGATCCGAAAAAGGAAGGCGTACGAGCTGCGGCTGTCGATTTCGGAGGAAAGCGTGAGGGGGGCTCTCTTCGTGAAAGTATCCAGTGTTACGGTTCGTCGCAGGTTGTTTATTGCGCTTCTCGGAAGCGGGATTATTTTTGCCGCGCTTGTTCTGCGTCTGGCTTACGTCCAGCTATGGATCGGCGGGGATTTGGCGCAGAAGGCGGAAGATTCGTGGCGCCGTAACATACCGTTCGCAGCAAAGCGGGGCGATATTTTGGACCGGAGCGGAGTACGTCTGACTTACAACGTCAGTTCTCCGTCCGTCCTGGCAATTCCCGCCCAGATCCAGGACGCGCGCGGCACGGCGAGGGAACTGGGCCGTGTGCTGCAAATGAATGAAGATGAGATTTACGCGACGATTACAAAAAAGCAATCCAGCGTCTATATCCGGCCAGCCGGGCGTAAAATGACCGAGGAGAGGGCTAAGGAAGTCCGGGAGCTGAATTTGCCGGGTATCGAGGTGGCTGAGGACAATAAGCGGTATTATCCGTTCGGCTCGTTCGCTTCCCATATTCTCGGGTTTACCGGGATTGACAACCAGGGATTGACCGGAGTCGAGGCGGCTTATAATGCGGAGCTGCGGGGCATTAACGGAAGCGTGTCGTATTTGAGCGACGCGGCGGGGCGCTACATGCCGGGTACGTCGGAGCAGTATATCCCGCCCAAAGACGGACTTAACCTGCAACTGACGATCGACAAAAACATTCAGTCTTTTCTGGAACGCGAGCTCGATCAGGCGATGGTCCAGCATCAGGCGAAAAACGCGATCGGCATCGCGATGGACCCGAATACCGGTGAAATTCTCGCGATGTCAAGCCGGCCGACGTACGATCCGACGAACTTTCGCGACTTTCCTTCCGAGGTGTATAATCGCAATTTGCCGATCTGGATGACGTACGAGCCGGGATCGACTTTCAAAATCATTACGCTGGCGGCCGCTTTGGAAGAGAAAAAAGTGGATTTGAAAAACGAGCATTTCTACGATCCGGGCTTTATCGAAGTGGGAGGCGCCAGACTCCGCTGCTGGAAGCGGGGCGGACACGGCAGCCAGTCGTTTCTGCAAGTGGTCGAGAATTCGTGCAACCCGGGCTTTGTGGTGATGGGACAGCGGCTCGGCAAGGAATCGCTGTTCGATTATATCCGCCGCTTCGGCTTCGGGCAGAAGACCGGCATCGATATCGGCGGAGAAGAAAACGGCATTTTGTTCAAGCTGTCCCGGGTCGGTCCCGTCGAGCTTGCGACGACTTCGTTCGGCCAAGGTGTCTCGGTTACCCCGATTCAGCAAATTACCGCCGTGTCGGCCGCGATTAACGGCGGCAAGCTGTTCAAGCCGCACGTGGCCAAAGCTTGGTACAATCCGGAAACCGGCGAGAAAGTGAATAGCGTAGAGCCCGAACTGGTCCGCCAGGTGATCTCCGAGTCGACCTCGAAGCAGGTGCGCGAAGCACTGGAAAGCGTAGTGGCCAAAGGAACGGGACGGCCGGCGTTTGTAGACGGCTACCGGGTCGGCGGCAAAACGGGTACGGCGCAAAAAGTCATCAACGGCCGCTATTCGCCGGATGAGCATATCGTCTCGTTTATCGGCTTTGCGCCGGCGGACGATCCGAAGATCGTGATCTATGTGGCGATTGACGATCCGGCAGGCATTCAGTTCGGCGGTCTCGTCGCCGCTCCAATCGTCAAAAACGTAATGAGCGACGCGCTGCGTTACATGGGCGTTGAGCCCCGCAAAGACCAGATCGAGCGGGAATACCGGTACGGCGAGACGAAGCTCGTGGAAGTGCCGAATCTGATCGGACATTCGGTCAGCGATTTGTATGAGAATATGAATATGAACTTCCGGCTGGAGAAGTTCGGCAGCGGCGACGAAGTAATCAGCCAGGCTCCTAAGGCGGGCGACCGGGTGGAACAGGGCACTACGATTCGCATTTATATGGGAAATCACCCGGAATCGTGATTGCAAGGGGTGGGTTTTGGTCTATAATAGTTAAGGCGTTTCACAGATGAAATCCGAATATATTCGGAATATCTGTGAAACGCGGCTTCGAAAGCATAGGCTAGGCGATTCACAGATAAAATCCGGGTATAACCGGAATATCTGTGAATTGCCACATCGAAATCATAATCTCAGCGTTCATACGTCAATTTTCATAGAAGAGCCATTCCTTTTTACTATAACGGCTTCAAGGGGGGACATTTATGCAGCTTCGGCAGTTCGCTTCTCTATTTGCCGCTTCCCGGCTGACGGGAGATGCGGATACGGTCGTAACCGGCATTCAGACCGACTCCCGTAAAGTGCGGCCGGGCGATTTGTTTCTGTGCATACCGGGCCTCGTCAGCGACGGACACGACTTTGCCGCCAAAGCCGCTGAGGCGGGTGCGGCCGCTCTGATCGTGGAGCGGGACGTCCCGGTCCAGCTTCCCAAACTGTTCGTCAAGGATGCGCGGTACGCGATGGCGGTAGCGGCCAGCTTTTATTACGGCTATCCGAGCCGGGAGATGAAGCTGATCGGCGTCACCGGCACGAACGGCAAAACGACGACGACGACGCTCATCGAATCCATCTTGCGGGATAACGGCTATCCGACCGGTCTGATGGGAACGATCAGCATGAAGATCGGCGATGAATGGTTCGAGGCGGAACGGACGACGCAGGAGGCGCTCGAGCTGCAGATGAATTTGCGTAAGATGCGGGACGCGGGAGCGCAATATGCGGTTATGGAAGTGTCGAGCCACGCGCTTGAGCTCGGACGCGTGAAGGGCTGCAAGTTCCGGACCGCCCTGTTTACGAACCTGACTCAGGACCATCTTGATTTTCATAAAACGATGGAGCAGTACCGGGCCGCCAAAGGACTGTTTTTCTCGCGGCTCGGCAACGAATTCGCCGCGAATCCGGACGACGCCGTGTATGCGGTGCTGAATGCCGACGACGACGCCTCCGATTATTTCGCATCGCAAACAAGCGCGCAGGTGATCCGTTACGGGTTCGGCGAAGATGCCGACGTCCGGGCGACCGACATTAAGATGTCGCCGAAAGGCACGCGATTTACCGTATCGGCGTTCGGGGAAACGGCGGAAATTCAGATGAGACTGGTAGGCAAATTCAACGTATACAATGCGCTTGGGGCCATTTCATCAACTTTGCTGGAGCAGATTCCACTTTCAAGCATAGCGAATAGTCTGGATAGGGTGAGCGTCGTCCCCGGGCGGATGGAGACGGTGGAAGGGGATCACGAGTTTCTCGTTATCGTCGATTACGCGCATACCCCGGACGGCCTGGAAAATGCGCTAGCAACGATCCGCGAGTTTTGTGAAGGCCGAATCCTTACCGTATTCGGCTGCGGAGGAGACCGCGACAAGACGAAGCGTCCTGCGATGGGCCGTATAGCGGCCCGCTACAGCGACTATGTGTTCGTCACTTCCGACAATCCGCGTTCCGAGCCGCCGCAGTCGATATTGGCCGATATTGAGCCGGGCATAACGGCGGCGGGGCTCAGCCGGGACCGGTACGAACTTCTGGCAGACCGACGCGAAGCGATATATAAAGCAGTTGAAATGGCAAGCCCGAACGATGTAGTATTAATTGCGGGAAAAGGGCATGAATCATACCAGATCGTGGGCGGCGTCCAGCATCATTTCGACGACCGGCTTGTCGCCCAGGAAGCGATAAGGGGTAGATCGAAGTGATCATTCGTACGTTCGGCGAAATCGCCCGTATGGTAGCCGGGAAGACGGTGTACGGCGAGGAGTCGGCCGTCATCCGCGGCGTATCCAAAGATACGAGGACGATTCAGGCCGGCAATTTGTATGTTCCGATTATCGGAGAGAGGTTCGACGGGCACGAATACGCGAAGGAAGCTTACGCCAAAGGGGCTGCCGCCACGTTGTGGCAGCGGGACCGCGGCGAGCCTCCCGTAGGCGTTCCGGCGATTCTCGTCGACGATGCGCTGGCGGCGCTGCAGCAGCTTGCTTCGCGGTACCGCGAGCAACTGCCTGTCCGGATCACGGGCATCACCGGCAGCAACGGCAAGACGACGACCAAAGATATGATTGCGGCCGTACTGGCCGTCAAATATAACGTTCATAAAACGGAAGGCAATTTGAACGGCGATATCGGATTGCCGCTGATGATTTTGCAGATGGATGAACGGACGGAACTTGCCGTATTGGAGATGGGAATGCGCGGCTTTCACGAGATCGAGCTGCTGACGCATATCGCCAAGCCGGAAGCGGCGGTCATTACGATGATCGGCGAGGCGCATATGGAGTACCTCGGTTCGAGGGAAGGGATCGCGAAGGCGAAGCTGGAGATTTTGAGCGGCTTGAAGGAAGACGGGATGTTCGCCTATTTGGGCGACGAGCCTCTGCTGGACCGGCTGCTGCCGCATGTCCGCCAGCCTGCGTCCATGAACGTCGTCCGGTTCGGCGCAAGCGCAGGGAACGACCTGAGGCCCACCGGGATCGAGATCGACGGAGACGGAACGAGGTTTACCGTGAACGGCGCGGAAGAGCCTGTCTTTTCTATTCCTCTGCTCGGCAAACATAATGTGGTCAACGCTATGGCCGCCGTTGCGATCGGACGTTACTTCGGACTGACCGACGCCGAGATCGCGGCGGGGCTGTCGTCCATGAAGCCGACCGGCATGCGGATCGAGCGGCTGACGGGCGTATCGGGAGTGACAGTGCTGAACGACGCGTACAATTCGAGCCCGGCTTCGACGCTGGCTTCTCTCGAGTTGCTCCGCGACTTGACCGGCTTCGGCCGGAAGCTGGTCGTGCTCGGCGATATGCTGGAGCTCGGGGAGAACGATGTGCGTTACCATGCGGAGATCGGAGCGACGCTGTCGTCCGAACATTTCGACTGCGTGTTGACGTACGGTCCGTTATCCAAACATACGGCGGATGCGGCCGCTCCATTTTTTCCGGAGGGCAAGGTTCGCTGGTTCGGGGACAAGGAGCAGCTTGCAAATGTGCTTGCGGCGTATGCGAAGCCGGACGATATTGTGCTGGTGAAAGGCTCGAGAGGAATGCGGCTGGAAGAAGTCGTCCATCGCCTCATAGAACAGCAGCTGTAGAAGGGAGGGGGAACCGACTGTCATGGATATACGTGTTATCTTGTTTACAATGGGCGCCGCATTCGTACTTGCGCTCATACTCGGGCCCATCTGCATCCCGATTCTGCGGCGGCTCAAGTTCGGCCAGCAGATTCGCACCGACGGTCCGCAAGGGCATCTGAAAAAAGCGGGAACCCCCACCATGGGCGGAACGATCATCTTGCTCGCGTTATCGATTGCCTTTTTACGGTTCTCCGACAAAACCGCGGAAGCGGTCATTCTGCTCGTCGCGACGTTAGGTTACGGTTTGGTCGGCTTTTTGGACGATTATATCAAAATTTTGTTCAAACGTTCGCTCGGACTTACCGCAAGACAGAAATTGTTCGGGCAGTTGTTTTTCTCCGGCGTCGTATGTTACCTTTTATATCGGAGCGGGCACAGCACCGAACTGACGGTGCCGTTCACCGATTTCTCGTTCGAGCTCGGCTGGTGGCTGTATGTGCCTTTTGCCGTGATCATGATGCTGGGCATGTCGAACGCAGTGAATTTTACGGACGGACTGGACGGTCTGCTGGCCGGGACGAGCGCGATCGCCTTCGGCGCTTATACGATTATCGCCATGGTCACCTCCGAGATGGAAACCGCCTTTTTCTCGGCCGCTATGGTCGGCGCGGTGCTTGGCTTTCTCGTCTTCAACGCGCATCCGGCCAAAGTGTTTATGGGCGACACCGGTTCTCTCGGAATCGGCGGCGGGCTCGCCGCTGCGGCGATGCTGACGAAGTCGGAGCTGCTGATTCTGATCATCGGCGCTGTATTCGTCATCGAGATGCTGTCCGTCGTCATCCAGGTCATTTCCTTTAAGACGCGCGGCAAACGCGTGTTCAAGATGAGTCCGATCCATCACCACTACGAGCTCGTAGGATGGTCGGAATGGCGCATTGTTCTTACGTTTTGGCTGGCCGGTCTCGCTTGTGCGGCACTTGCGCTGTTTACTTTATAAAGGTGGGTTGCAAACCTATGAATCATCCCGAGTTTTACCGGGGCCGGGAAGTCGTCATCCTCGGCCTCGCGCGCAGCGGAGTGACGGTGGCAAAGCTGTTTCACGAACACGGCGCCGTCGTGACGGTTAACGATAAGAAGGAACGCTCTTTATGCCCTGAGGCCGACGAACTAACGGCTCTGGGTATTTCTGTTCTATGCGGGGGTCATCCGGATACGCTGATTCATCCGGGCGTGGCGCTCGTCGTCAAAAATCCGGGCATTCCGTACTCCATTCCTCCTATTAAGGAAGCGGAGCGTCTCGGCATCGAAGTGGTCACCGAGGTCGAGGTGGCGAACTATACGTGCGAAGCGCCGATTATCGGGATTACCGGGTCGAACGGCAAGACGACCACGACGACCTGGATCGGACTTATGCTGGAAAATGCCGGCTTGAAGCCGATTATCGCCGGGAACATCGGGATCGCCTTATGCGAGGCGGCTCTGGAGGCAACGCCGGACAACCGGATGGTCGTGGAGCTGAGCAGCTTTCAATTAAAGGGGACGGTGTCGTTCCGTCCGCGTATCGCTTGTCTGCTCAACCTGTGCGAGACCCATCTCGATTATCATGGAACGATGGACGATTATATCGAATCGAAGGCGAAGCTGTTTGCGAACCAGCTGCCGGAAGACGTAGCGGTAGTCAATTTTGACGACCCGGAATGCAGACGAATCGCGGGCACCGTCCGTGCTCAGCTTGTCCCGTTTTCCATGAAGGAGCGGCTCCATCGCGGTGTATTTGTCGATCCACCGCTCGCCTCGCCGGAGGAAGCGCTAACGGAACGTCACCGGATCGTATACCGCGATGCCGCCGGTCAGGAAACTGTCGTGCTGCCGGTTAAGGAACTTGGACTTCCCGGCAAACACAACGCCGAGAACGCTCTGGCCGCTGTCGCGGTAGCCATGTCGGCGGGAGCCGGACTCGAGCCGGTCGTGAAGGCGCTCCGGGAGTTCCGGGGCGTCGAGCACCGTCTGGAATTCGTAACCGAGCGCGAAGGGATCGGGTACTACAACAATTCGAAAGCGACCAACTCGCTGGCTACGATCAGGGCGCTGGAATCTTTCGAGCAGCCGATCGTGCTGATCGCCGGCGGACAGGACCGGAAGCTGGACTTCCGCGACCTGCTGCCGCTGCTGCGCGAGAAGGTGAAAGCGGTCGTTTCGCTGGGAGAAACCCGCGATATCTTTGCCAGGCTGGCGGAGGAGGCAGGGATTAGCGCCGTAAAATCGGTCGATACTGGGAACAGTGCAGCCGATACGCTCGACGAGGCGGTCCGCACGGCGCGGTCTATGGCCGCGCGGGGAGATATCGTGCTGCTCTCGCCGGCCTGCGCCAGTTGGGATATGTTCGAGTCTTACGAGATTCGGGGACGCATGTTTAAAGAGTCGGTGCATAAGTTGTAGAGAGGGCTTGTTTACATCGACCGTTCGCCGGGGGGAGTCGGTGCAGGGCAACTGTAAGTATATGGGCAAAACGCAGGAAAGTGATGTAGCTGAATAAGACAGGAGCGGCAGATGCACTCCACCCGCTTGTTGAAACCGTGCCCTCTCGGAATGGAAGGCAGGGAAGGACACGATTTCAAATGCGGGACGTAAACTTTACGTTGCACCTGCGCGCTCCTTCGGAGTCTCATTATCACTTTCACGTTTTGCGTATATAACGATAGTTGCCCGCCCCGCATCGGCTCCGCAGTTCCGGCGGAGAGAGTCGCTGCAAACAAGCCCAAGAGTGGGGAAGGAAGTAGAGAGGGCGTGTGCTTAGGAGAGTTATAGAGCATAACTCCAATAAGCCGATTCATGGTTTGTGAAGCGCCGGTTTCTATGTATTCTCCCCCGTCTATGGAGGTATGCGGCGATGTCTAAAGTGCGTTCGTTTCCCGATCCGTGGATTCTCATATCCACACTGCTTATTTTGACGATCGGCGTTGTGATGGTGTACAGCGCCAGCGCGGTTTTGGCTTTTCACGACTATGGGGACTATTATTACTATTTGAAGCGCCAGCTGATTTTTGCCGTTCTGGGCATAGCCGCGATGTTTGTTACGATGAACGTCGACTACTGGGTATGGAAAAAGTATGCGAAAGTCGGCCTCATCGTCTGTTTCGCGCTGCTCGTTATCGTCCTTATTCCCGGAATCGGGGTTGTCCGCGGCGGGGCGCGCAGCTGGCTCGGCATCGGCTCTCTGGGGATTCAGCCGTCCGAGTTTATGAAGCTGGGCATGATCGTATTTCTGGCGAAATGGCTGTCCGAGGACCAATCGAAAATAACCGAGTTTACGCGCGGGCTTGTGCCGCCTCTCGGCATTATGGGGCTTGCTTTCGGGATGATTATGCTGCAGCCCGATCTCGGAACGGGCGTCGTTCTTGTCGGTGCGTCGCTGCTCATCATTTTCACCGCAGGCGCCCGGATCTCGCACTTATCGTACCTCGCTCTGGTCGGGGTGGCCGGGTTTGTCGGGCTGATCGCCGCGGCGCCTTACCGGCTCAAGCGGATCACCGCTTTCCTCGATCCTTGGCAGGACCCGCTCGGAGCGGGGTATCAGTCGATTCAGTCTTTATACGCGATCGGCCCCGGAGGGCTGGCCGGACTCGGGCTCGGCATGAGCCGGCAAAAGTACAGCTATTTGCCCGAGCCGCAGACGGACTTTATTTTCTCGATCATCGCCGAAGAATTGGGCTTTATCGGCGGAGCCACGATCCTGCTGCTGTTCGCGCTGCTCGTCTGGAGAGGGATGCGGACGGCGATTACCGCTCCCGATTCGTACGGCAGCCTGCTGGCTGTCGGGATCGTCGGGATGATCGCAGTCCAGGTTATTATTAATATCGGCGTCGTCATCGGCATGTTTCCGGTAACCGGAATTACGCTGCCGCTCATCAGCGCAGGAGGCTCGTCACTGACGCTTATGCTGACCGCCATCGGCGTGCTGTTGAATATTTCCCGCTATGCGAGGTGACATCCATGAAATCGATCGTCTTCACCGGCGGAGGCTCGGCGGGCCATGTAACGCCCAATCTGGCGCTTATATCCAGACTGCGCGAGAGCGGCTGGAATGTGAATTACATCGGCTCGGCGGACGGCATCGAGAAAACCATTATCGAGGAAGCCCGCATTCCGTTCCATCCGATCTCGTCGGGAAAGCTTCGCCGTTACTTCGATCTGAAAAATTTCAAAGATCCGTTTAAAGTGATCAAGGGCGTCTTCGACGCTTACCGGACTATACGCAAGCTGAAGCCGGACGCCGTCTTTTCCAAAGGCGGCTTCGTGTCCGTTCCGGTTGTCGTGGCGGGCTGGATGAACCGGATTCCCGTCATCATCCATGAGTCGGATATGACGCCGGGGCTGGCCAACAAGCTGTCCGTACCATTCGCTTCGCACATCTGCGTCACGTTCCCCGAGACGCTGCGCCATATGCCCGGAGGCAAGGCGGAGTGCACGGGGCTGCCGATCCGCGACGAGGTGAAGCGCGGCAGCAAGGCGAAGGGACTCTCGCTCTGCGATTTTCACAGCCGGAAGCCGGTATTGTTCATTATGGGCGGCTCTCTCGGGGCGAGAGCGATCAACGAAGCGGTCCGGGGCGGACTCAGCCGGCTGCTCGAGACGTTTCAGATCGTACATCTGTGCGGCAAAGGCCATGCGGACCCGCAGCTGAACGGCGTCCGCGGCTACCGGCAATTCGAATACGTGACGACCGAGCTGCCCGATCTGCTGGCCATGGCCGACGTTGTCGTATCCCGTTCGGGCTCGACGTCCATCTTCGAATTTTTGTCGCTGCGCAAACCGATGCTGCTTATTCCGCTGTCGAAAAACGCTTCCCGGGGCGACCAGATCCTCAACGCGGAATCGTTCCGCAGCCAAGGCTACTCCGAAGTGCTGGAGGAGGAGCAGCTAACGTCCGATACGCTGCAAGACGGCTTGCTTCGTCTGTACGAGCAGCGGGAAACCTATATAAACCGGATGAACGCGTATTCCAATCAGGACAGCGTCTTGCAAATCATCGCCCTGATCGAGCGGCTGTCCGGGGCCCGGAGCTGACCGCGATGCTCGCTCCACAGCCGCGCCCCGCTTATCCGCGCCCGCACGGATGGGCGTTTGTCACACATCCGGCCCTTTTACATACTATACACTATAACCGTGACAGACACCGGGATACCGCTATATGCACGATGCGGAAACATAACCGTATTTCTCGAAGTGTTCGGACCCTAGGGGCGTACCCGCGTCTGCAGACGTTCGACGTTCGTTCAGGCAGGTCCCAAGGCGTTCCCGTGAAGGAGGTTCACCCATGCTGCAGGTAATCCAAGATTTGCAGGCTGCCCAAGTAGGCGAAGTGATGCAAAACGAACCGCTCGCTGACTACACGACCTGGAAGATCGGCGGTCCCGCCGACGTTCTGGTCGTACCGAACGGCAAAGAGGAGCTGGCTGAGACGATGCGCATCCTGCATCGGCACGGCGAATCGTTTATGACGATCGGCCGCGGCTCCAATATGCTCGTATCCGACAAAGGCGTACGCGGCTTCGTGATCAAGCTCGGCAAAGGTCTCGACCAGATCCGGTTCGACGATCAGGTTGTTACGGCCGGCGGAGCTGTGTCACTCATCCCCTTGTGCGTTAAGGTCGGCAGAGAAGGACTTACCGGGCTGGAATTCGCAGGGGGCATTCCAGGCACTGTGGGCGGAGCCGTCTACATGAACGCCGGGGCTCACGGTTCGGATATGTCACGTATTCTCAAAGAAGCCGAAATTGTACTGGAAACCGGAGAGACGATACGCCTGCGTAACGATGAGATGGAGTTTGGATACCGGCATTCGCTGCTCCACAGGCGGCCCGGGATCGTGACGGAAGCCGTCCTGGAGCTGAAGCACGGAGACCGGAAAGAAATTTCCGCCGCTATGGCATCCAACAAAGCCCGCCGCATTCATACCCAGCCGCTGACGCTTGCGACGGCCGGGAGCACGTTCCGCAATCCGGAGGGGACGTTTGCCGCGAAGCTGATTGAGGAGGCCGGGCTGAAAGGCTACCGTGTAGGCGGGGCGGAAGTATCGCCGCAACATGCCAACTTCATCATCAACACCGGAGGCGCGACGGCGAATGATGTATTGCAACTGATGGACCATATACGAAGCACTGTACTCGGAAAGTTCGGCGTCACCCTGGTGCCGGAAGTATGGATCGCAGGGGAAAAGTAACGCAGGTTATTCCGGTTCCCGGCTTGCAAGGCAGGCTTTCGGGAGGGTATAACATTGGAGAAGCTGGTTATCGAAGGCGGGAAGCCCTTGTCCGGCAATGTCCGGATTCACGGCGCCAAAAACGCTGCGCTGCCGATCCTCGCGGCATGTACGATGGCGGAAGGCGTTCACCGGATCGGAAACGTGCCGGATCTGCTCGATATTCATGTCATGCTGGACATTTTGCGCGCACTCGGCTGCAAGGCGGAGCTGAAGGACGATGTCGTTTCGCTGGAAACGTCTTCGGCCCATTCGTCGCATATTCCCGAGGAATTAATGCGCCAGATGCGGTCCTCGATCTTTTTGATGGGGCCGCTGCTCAGCAGGTTCGGCCATGTGCAAGTGTATCAGCCGGGAGGCTGCGCCATCGGGGAACGCAAGATCGACTTGCATCTGAAGGGCCTGCAGGCGCTTGGAGCGAAAATCGAAGAGTCGGGAAATACGATCAAGTGCAGCGTAGACCGGCTGAGAGGAACCGATATTACGCTCGATTTCCCAAGCGTCGGGGCGACGGAAAACATCATGATGGCTGCGGCTTTGGCGGAAGGCGTTACGACGATTTCCAATGCGGCGCGCGAGCCGGAGATTCAAGATCTGCAAAACTTTTTGAACGCCATGGGCGCCAAAATGATCGGCGCCGGCACGGACACGATAACGATCGAAGGAGTGGAGCGGCTTACGCCCCGGGCTTACCGGGTCATTCCGGACCGGATCGTAACGGGCACGCTGATGGTCGCAGCTGCGGCAACGCGGGGCAGCGTCACTTTGGAGAACGTTTGTCCGGCTCACCTGACTTCGGTCATTCACGTCCTCAAGCGCGCGGGTGTTCAAATCGTCGCTAGCGATGATATAATACACGTAAGCAACTCTTCCAGACCGCGAGCCGTCGAACGAATCGTAACTTCGCCTCACCCGTCGTTCCCTACTGATCTGCAGGCGCAGCTGATGGTGCTCCTGGCGCTTGCCGACGGAATCAGCGTCGTGAAGGAGACGGTGTTCGAAGGCCGCTTCAAGCACGTCGACGAGCTTTCCCGCATGGGCGCCGATGTGCGGGTCGATCTGAACAGCGCCTTTATTCGCGGGGTACCGCGATTGTACGGAGCGACGGTCGAAGCGACCGACTTGCGCGCCGGAGCCGCACTCGTGATTGCCGGCCTGGCGGCGGCGGGCACGACCATCGTCGAGCAGATTCATCATATCGACCGCGGATACGACCAGATCGAGATCATGTTCGGCAGGCTCGGAGCGAAGATCGAACGTTTCAGTCCTGTACGTCAATTGAAAGTTCCATAAGCCGTTTGCGGCATCGCCAGAAGCTCCCCTTCTCCTACAGGAAGGGGATGAACGGCGTTTTAACGTTTTTGCGCGTTACGATCGGAGGTTTTCGATTTGCAGGAAAGAATGCCCGTACTGCGGGAAGAGAAGCGGAGGCCCCGCAGCAGCCGGAAGCTGATCGTTTTTTTGGTGCTGCTGTTTATCTCGCTGTTGGCCGTGCTGTTTTTCCGTTCGTCTCTCAGCAAGATCGCCCAGATCGAGATTACCGGCAATTCGGCCCTGACGACCGAAGAAATCGGACAAGTGCTCGGCATATCGGTCGGAGACAACTTTTTTCCGTTCCGTTCGGCTAGCGTCGAAGCTCGCGTGCGCCAGCTGCAGGCCGTCGAGAACGTGGCCGTGAGCAAAAAGTTTCCGGGGCTGGTGCGAGTGGCCGTCGAGGAATATCCTCGCGTCGCTTTCCAGATCAATTCGTCGGGCGGTAAAGACATGCTGCTGTCCAACGGCCTGGCCATTCCCGTGAACGACCCCGGTGTCGTGGTGGACAAGCCGATCTTGTCCGGCTGGAGCGACAGCGACCCGTGGAAGGCGAAGCTGACGGAGACGCTCCGGCGTTTATCGGACAAGACGCTCGCCGAAATATCGGAAATCAAGCCTTCCCCTACCAAAACCTACGAAGATAAAATTAAAATGTACACCCGCTCCCAGTTCGAAGTTTATACGACGATCACCTACTTGCCGGACAAAATCCAATACCTCGACGAGATGATCGAGCAGGTGGCGGAGAAGGACGTATCTTCCGGCGTGTTCGAACTTTTGGAAGCCAATACCCATATTCCGTTCGACATGTATTACACCCAGCCGCAGGACCCCGCCAAAGAGGCGGACAAGAAAAGCGGTTCCGCGTCAAATCCGACAAAAAACGATACCAAAGATCCCCAGAAAAAAGGAAACTGATCCGAATACTATGTCAGGGGGCGAACAGTCGCCTCCTCTTTTCCGTTTGGTTAAGCGCACGTTACATATTTACCTGTATCTGGATGGCGTTCCGGCGGCTTGATTGCGTCTAAAAAAGAACTACTCTTTCCTATTAAAAAATGGTAGAATTGTAGTTATGGGATCTACCAGCCACTCGATTTTTCACTCTTAAATTGGAAATAATTGATACGCCCGAATCCTCATAAAAAATTGTTGAAAAAAGAGGGAAACTATAAACCGTGTGGAATATGTACAAAGGTGTTTTTTGCGACACCGACATTTATCTGAATTGCTGGGAGGTGCCACGGGTTGAGCAGCAATGACATCATTGTGAGTTTGGACATCGGTACGTCCAAAGTGCGAGCGATTATCGGCGAAATGAACAACGGCGCCATTAATATAATCGGAGTTGGATCTGCCGACTCGGAGGGTATTCGTAAGGGTGCTATCGTGGACATCGATCAGACCGTCCATTCGATACGGAGCGCAATTGATCATGCAGAGCGTATGGTAGGGATTCAAATTTCGGAAGTGTATGTCGGCATAGCCGGTAATCATATCGCTTTACAGTCGAGTCACGGGGTAGTAGCCGTGTCGAACGAAGACCGGGAGATTGGCGAGGAAGATATCGAGCGGGTGCTGCAAGCCGCAAAGGTTATCGCGCTTCCTCCGGAGCGGGAAATTATTGGCGTTGTGCCGAATCAGTACGTAGTTGACGGTTTGGAGGGAATTCAAGACCCCAGAGGGATGATAGGCGTCCGGCTCGAAGTCGAAGCGACGATTATAACCGGCACGAAGACATCCATACATAATTTGCTTCGCTGCGTAGAGAAATCGGGACTGCGCGTTTCCGGCATCGTCCTCATGTCTCTGGCTTCGGGTCAGCTCTGCTTGTCCAAGGACGAGAAGACGGTAGGGACGCTGCTGGTCGACATCGGCGCAGGTGCTACGACGATAGCGGTGTACGAGGAAGGCAGCCTTATCGCCACGTCCACCTTGCCGATCGGCGGAGAATATATTACAAACGATATCTCGATCGGACTTCGGACACAACTCGACATTGCCGAGAAGATTAAGCTCAAGTTCGGCTGCGCCATCATCGACGACGCGGCAGCGGACCAAATTTTCAAGGTGAACCGGATGGGCAGCAACGTGGACAAAGAATATTCCCAGGTTGATCTGGCCCATATTATCGAACCCCGGGTTCAAGAGATTTTTCAGTTGATTCGTGCCGAGGCTCATCGTCTCGGTTATGGGGAAGCGCCGGGAGGTTACGTACTGACCGGCGGTGCCGTGTCGATGCCCGGTGTGCTGGAGATCGCACAGATGGAGCTCGAGAACTCGGTCCGCATGGCGGTGCCCGATTTTATCGGGGTTCGCGATCCGGCTTACATGAGCGGAGTCGGCATCATTCATTACGTTTCCAAGTTCGCGCGCCAGCGTCCGAGCACAGCAGCCGTCAAGAAGCTTCCGGCCGTGAGCAAAAAATCATCGTCTGCCAAAGAGGGGAAGCCCGGGCTGTTCGAACGGATTAAAAATTATTTGAGCGAATTTATTTAAACTCTCGCGGCAAACGAACACAAGCAATTGAGGGAGGATAACACTTGTATGTTTGAAATCGATTTGGGTAACGAATCGCTTGCGCAGATCAAGGTAATCGGCGTAGGCGGCGGCGGGAGCAATGCAGTAAACCGGATGATCGAATTCGGCCTGAAGGGCGTAGAATTTATAACGGCCAATACGGATGCTCAAGCTTTGCAGACGGCGAAGTCCGATACGAAGGTGCAGCTTGGCGAGAAGCTGACTCGCGGTCTTGGCGCAGGCGCCAATCCGGACGTAGGCAAAAAAGCGGCTGAGGAATCCCGTGAGGTTCTTGTAAATGCGCTTCGCGGCGCAGATATGGTGTTCGTCACTGCCGGCATGGGCGGAGGAACCGGTACGGGTGCCGCTCCGGTTATTGCTGAGATTGCCAAAGAATGCGGAGCACTGACCGTAGGCGTAGTTACGCGTCCGTTTACGTTCGAAGGACGCAAACGTTCCGCACAAGCCGAGCAAGGCATTAATGCTTTGAAGGAAAAGGTAGATACGCTGATTGTCATTCCAAATGACCGGCTGCTCGAAATTATCGATAAAAAGACACCGATGCTGGAAGCGTTCCGTGAAGCGGACAACGTCCTTCGTCAAGGGGTCAAAGGGATCTCGGATTTGATCGCTGTTCCCGGTATGATCAACCTCGACTTTGCCGACGTCAAAACGATTATGACCGAACGCGGCTCTGCACTGATGGGAATCGGCGTCGCTACCGGAGAAAATCGCGCTGCCGAAGCGGCAAAAAAGGCTATTATGAGCCCGCTTCTTGAAACATCGATCGACGGTGCGCACGGCGTTCTGATGAACATTACCGGCGGAGTGAACTTGAGCTTGTACGAAGTAAACGAAGCGGCGGATATTGTCGCCTCGGCATCCGACCCTGAGGTCAACATGATTTTCGGTGCAAGCATCGACGAAAAGCTGACCGACGAGATTATGGTAACCGTTATTGCCACCGGGTTCGAGCATAAGCCGGCGCAGATTCCACAGCAGCCGCAGCGGCGCGCGGGTCTTGGTGGAAATGCCGAACAGCCGGCTGACAAATCGCAAGGCGGCCTTCGTCCGTTTGGAAGCGGCCAGCCTGCGGGCGACCAGCTCGACATTCCAACCTTTTTGCGCAACCGCGGGAAGAACAATCCTTCCGGCCGTTAATCGCAGCAGAGCCAGAGCACCTCATTTGCATACGATTCCCGTAAATACCCGGCCCGGCCTATATGGTCGGGTTTTTTGTGTTGACTATCCAGAATGTTGAAGTTCCTCACTACGGTAAAAAAGGAGAAGGAGCTCCTTTCTTGTCAGGCAGGCAAGTATCGCAAGTACGTTCATCGCGATTGGGTGGCCGTTTGGACTTTCTGCTGCCTAATATCCTCGAAAAAGGCGCAGACTCCACCAGTTGGCTGAAATAGGGGGGCAAACCGCCTCTATCCGTTCTATATTAGTTTGTCGAAAAGATCGAAAATAGGAGGTGCCAAAGAGGCTGTCGATTCATTGTGTAGAAGTGTTAGAAAGGCCGTTCCAAGTGAAAAGTTACCTTCTTCTGCTCAGAGAGGTTGTCCGGAATCCCTTGATTGAATAAGGATTGTAAGGTAGGGGATTCCAGACAAAACTCGCGAGAAGGTAATCTTTTCCCTTTCCACTTGGTTGTCCACAATGAATCGACAGCCTCGCCAAAGACTCCTATCTTGTTCGTGCAGCTATATTTCAAGCTGCGCGGACCTCGAATATGGAACGAGTGTCGTTACCAAGTGTCGTTACCACCTTGGAGTACGTGTGCCGGGATGAGTAATCCTGTTAAGTTGCAGAACAGTTCCCGATGATTTCTGAAATCTCGCTGCCTCTCCCTATACCCTCGGTAAAAACACCATATTCCGCCATTCTTTCCTTGCCGCTGTGTAGGAAATTCGTTTTCTTGCGCTATTGGTCGTTTGATTATATTGTTTTATAGTGTTATTTATTTTGTTTATGCGATAAAAGGGAGAAAACCTGCTCCAAAAATTTCGCCAAAAAAAGACGCTTCGCCATGACAAGTTTAGACAGACTTTGAAATATGCTTACTATATACTGATTTCAAGAATGGCAGATTCAACTGGAAACAGCCGCAGCTGCCCGGAGCGTACAGGCTTCCGGCGCTTCGATGCGGTGTTTCGTCGTCTTTGCAGCAGGCAGGGGGGAACCGATGGTCGTTTATTTGGATCTGATCTTCCTTGTCAATTTCCTCATCGATGGTGCGATTCTGCTCGCAGCGGCCCGGATTCGTCATATACGGCCGAGCTGGTGGAGGATCGCGGCATCGAGCGCGTTTGGCGCCTCGTACGTTGTGATGATGATGGTGCCCTCCTTATCTTTTATGTTTACGATCGTTTTGAAATGCTTATTTTCGTCGGCCATGATCGTAATCGCTTTCGGTTTCGGCGGACTGCAGACGTTTTTGCGGAATATGGGCGCTTTTTATGTGGTTAGTTTCGCCGTAGCGGGCGGGATGTTCGGCATTTATTATTTCCTCCAGTCGCCGGGGGAAGTGATGAACGGCATTCTTGTCACCCGCTCGGGCGGGCTTGCCCACCGGGTCAATATCGGTTTTTTGTTCGTGACTCTTACGTTTATTCCGTTGTTGTGGCTGTTCCGGGCAGTATTTTTCGGCGCCAAGCGCAAGCGGGAGATGACGCAATATTTGGCGAAAGTCAAAATCCGCATCGACGACTACGAATCGGTATGCACCGGATTGATCGATACGGGCAATCAGCTGTACGACCCGTTGACGCGCACGCCGGTTATGGTTATTGAAGCGACTCAGTGGAGCGATATGCTGCCCGAGTCGTGGATGGCCCGTATTCGTCAGTCGGAGGTGGACCAGCTTGTTGCGGGGATCGGGTCCGATTCGTTCGTCTGGCAGGATCGGCTACGCCTTATTCCGTACCGGGGGGTGAACCGTGGAACGCAGTTTATGCTAGCTTTGAAGCCCGACAAGGTGGTGATTGTCCATAACGAAACGGAAATCGTAAACGAGCGGGTGCTTGTCGGCCTTGATGGCGGGAAGCTGTGCGCCGACGGATCGTACCAGGCAATCATTCACCCTACATTGGTGCAAATGGAAGCGTAGCGTTTACGTGTACGTAGAGGGAGGCTGGTATTAAAATAAGGCGCACCCCCGAAACGATTGCGAGTAAGCCGGCTTTTCATAGAAAAGCCCAAGCGGATGCTTACGAAGCTGGCTTTTCTATAAAAAGCCCGGCAGATGCTTACGATGCTGGCTTTTCATAGAAAAGCCCTTAACTTACAATTAAGCTTTTCACTGAAAAGCCTTCAGGAGGTATCCCATGCTGCTAAAGTGGAAACTGATCATGCAAGTGCTCTATTACCGACTTCTGTTCCTCCTCGGTCTGAAGAGCGACGAGATTTATTACATAGGAGGCAGCGAAGCGCTGCCGCCACCGCTAACGAGAGAAGAAGAGGAGTATTTACTGGGGAAGCTGCCATCCGGAGATGCGGCGATCCGGGCGATGCTCATCGAGCGTAATTTGCGCTTGGTCGTGTACATAGCGAGGAAGTTCGAGAACACCGGGATCAATATCGAGGATCTCGTATCGATCGGCGCGATCGGGCTGATTAAAGCCGTGAACACGTTTGATCCGGAGAAAAAAATCAAGCTGGCTACTTACGCTTCCCGTTGTATCGAAAATGAGATTTTGATGTATTTGCGCCGGAACAGCAAAGTCCGGACGGAGGTTTCGTTTGACGAGCCGCTGAACATCGATTGGGACGGCAACGAGCTGCTGCTCTCCGACGTGTTGGGGACGGAGAACGATACGATTTACCGCAATATCGAGGAGCAGGTGGACCGGAAGCTGCTGCATAAAGCGCTTGAGAAGCTGACCGAGCGGGAACGGATCATTATGGAGCTGCGCTTTGGCCTGCAAGACGGGGAAGAGAAAACACAAAAGGATGTAGCCGATATGCTGGGCATCTCCCAATCCTACATCTCCCGGCTGGAGAAACGGATCATCAAGCGGCTGCGCAAGGAGTTCAATAAGATGGTATGAGGAGAAGCGCGAGCAGGCTTCTCTTTTTTGTTTAGCTTCCGCCGATTTTTCTTGCGGGTGATGAGGAGAGCTTTTTGCTTTAGAGAGAGTAAGCTGTAAGCGATTTCTGCCGACCTTTCAGGAACGTCAGTTCGCGTTCGGAGGCGCATAAAAAAAACTTCCAGGGAGATAATTAACAGTAATGTTTCTCCTTGGGAGGTATTCACGTTGACCCGAAACAAAGTCGAGATCTGTGGTGTTGATACTTCAAAACTGCCTGTTCTGTCCAACGCGGAAATGCGGGAATTGTTCGTACAGCTTCAGACGAGAAACGAACGAGCAGCAAGAGAGAAATTGGTTAACGGCAATCTACGATTGGTCTTAAGCGTTATTCAGCGCTTCAATAACCGTGGGGAATTCGTTGACGACTTGTTTCAAGTCGGCTGCATAGGTCTTATGAAGGCGATCGATAATTTCGATTTGAGTCAAAACGTCAAATTCTCAACATATGCCGTACCGATGATCATCGGGGAAATCCGGCGTTATCTGCGGGACAACAACCCGATCCGCGTATCCCGCTCGCTTCGCGATATCGCCTACAAAGCGCTGCAGGTACGGGACCAGTTGACCAATTCGAATTCGCGGGAGCCGACCGTATACGAAATATCCGAAGCTTTAAATGTTCCGAAGGAGGACGTCGTGTTCGCCCTCGATGCGATTCAAGATCCCGTTTCTTTATTTGAGCCGATATATCATGACGGCGGAGACCCGATCTATGTGATGGACCAGATAAGCGACGAACGGAACAAGGACGTGTCATGGATCGAAGGAATCGCCCTTCGGGAAGCGATGCGCAAACTGAACGATCGTGAGAAAATGATCTTGTCGATGCGTTTTTTCGAAGGAAAAACCCAGATGGAAGTGGCCGACGAAATCGGCATCTCTCAGGCGCAAGTATCCCGGCTTGAAAAGTCGGCAATTTCACAAATGCAGAAGCACGTTAAAACCTGATCCGAAACTAGTTTGTACCCAAAGAACGGACTACACGCGTTATCCCCGTTCAAGCACTACTATACAAGCGACAAACCTCCAAGCCCATTGGTATTGACCACAGTACGGGGCTGGAGGTTTTTTTAACTTTAAACATGGATGAGGGGGAACCGAGTAAGAGTGGTTTGCACCCCTTATTTTGACCGAAAGCCCGCTCGGACACGGAGTAAGAGCGGTTTGAAGCTTCTAATATCCGCGAAACGGGTGCAGACCCCTTCGGCGGGCGGAAATAGGGGGTATAAACCGCCTCTATTTGTCTCGGTCCCCCAATATGCCGAAAATAAAGGGTGCCAGAGACTCTAATTTGGTGAGCTAGCTCCCGAATTTAGCCGTACGCATTACGTTTCAGCGACGCCGAATATGTGCTTTTCGCAAATACGGGTTACGTGCTGTATCTGGTGTTTTAAAATTACCATATGCATGAACTATCGCCTTGCACGACTGGTTTTCCGGTCAGGGACCGTTCATTCGCTCTCGCTAATAGACAGGCTCTGGCATATTTACAGCACTTTTCAGCTTGTCAGCCCGAAGGAGCAGGACATTTTGCCCGTATGTCACATATACTGGTATAGAGCCCAGTCGTGTCGATCCTGATCTTGCGTGTAACCGCATCGTGCGGAGAATTTGACAGGTTCGGCGGCCGGCAGCTCCCATCCTCTGCGATTCGTGGTGATTGGACTTGAAAATATCGGACTTCCAATCGAAAGACGTCATCAATATCGTCGACGGCAAAAAGCTCGGTCAAATTAGCGATCTCGAGCTCGATTTGCGGCAGGGCCGGATCGAGTCCATCGTCGTGCCGAATCAGAGCAAGTTTTTTGGTTTCCTCGGCGGGGGGACGGATGTGGTCATACCGTGGCGGAACATAGTAAAAATCGGGATGGACGTCGTGCTCGTCAAACTGGACGATGCCCGAGCCTACCGGGTCGAAGGCGATAACGAGTTCCAGGACGACCAGCGGTCGTACCGGTCATAGAACGGGCCGGGAACGCGGAAGCGCGCCTTCCCGGCGGTGCCGGCTGACTTGTCGGCTCTGCCGGACGGCGTCGTCCGGATATGATATACTGGATGCCGAGAGGAGAGGACAAGCGTTGCCATTGGAACCTTTTCAATTGACCCGTAAACCGGGGGAACCGGCGTACGTTATGATAGAACGATGGGAGCGGGAACATCCCGGCATTAGTGCGGGGATGACGACCCGGATCGGAGGCGTAAGCGGCCCGCCTTACGGAACGCTGAACTGCGCTCTGCATATCCAGGACGAGCCGGTTGACGTGATCGAGAACCGGAGACGGCTTGGCGAGACGTTAGGCTGGCCGTTTGAAGCCTGGACCTGCGGAGAACAGGTGCACGACCGGCAGGTGGCCGTCGTGACGCTGGCCGACAGGGGGAAGGGCCGTGAATCCCGCGAAGATGCGTTTGCGCATACCGATGCGATCGTTACCAACGAGCCGGGAATATGGCTCACTTCCTTTTATGCCGACTGCGTTCCGCTCTATTTTTTCGATCCGGTGCGACAGGCAGTCGGCCTCGCGCATGCCGGTTGGAAAGGCACAGTGCTGCGCATTGCAAGCGAGACGATCCGGACGATGTCCGAAGCATACGGCACCGATCCGTCCGACGTGATGACCGCAATCGGACCATCCATCGGCATGTGTTGTTATGAAGTGGACGATGCGGTTATAGCGAGGATCGATTCCTGTCTGGACGAGATCGGCGCAGAGCCCGGTGTACATTCAGACGTATACCGTCCCGGAGCGGAGAACGGGAAGTGGATGCTGAGCTTGCAAGAAATGAACAGACAAATTATGATAAAAGCAGGAATATTGCCGACGCATATCGAAATATGTGGGATGTGTACCGGCTGCCGCACGGATCTGTTCTTCTCCCACCGGAAGGAGAACGGGGCGACGGGTCGTATGGCATCTTGGATCGGACTAAGAAGCGCGAGTCAGCGGTAACGGAAAGGATTGGACAAGTTGGGCATGCTGGAACGAATTCGCCAAGTGGATGCGCGCATCACGCAGTCGTGTGAACGAAGCGGGCGCGACCGCAAGGACGTTAATGTAATTGCTGTTACGAAGTATGTATCGATTGACACAACGCGGGAAGCGGTCCAATGCGGACTGAAGCACCTCGGCGAGAACCGCTGGCAGGATGCCCAGGCGAAGTGGGAAGCCATCGGCTCCGAGGCGACGTGGCATTTCATCGGTCATCTGCAGACGAATAAAGTAAAAGACGTGATCGGAAAGTTCGCTGCCATACATTCACTCGACCGGCTGTCTCTGGCCAAAGAGGTGGACAAGCATGCCGCGAAGCTCGGAACGGTCGCCGACTGCTTTTTGCAGGTGAACGTATCCGGCGAACAGTCGAAGTACGGCTTGGCGCCGGAGCAGCTGATCCCGTTCGCCGAGCAGTTGTCCGGCTACCCGAATATCCGTGTGATCGGTCTGATGACGATGGCGCCGTTCGAGGCCGAAGCGGAAGAGACCAGGCCGGTGTTCCGGGGACTGCGCGAGCTGCGGGACCGGCTCAATTCGCAAGGAACGCTCGGGTACCCGGTGCCGCACTTGTCGATGGGGATGTCCAACGATTTCGAGGTGGCGATTGAGGAAGGGGCAACCTGGATTCGGCTGGGAACGGTGTTGGTCGGAAAGGAAGGATAAGCTCCGCTGCCGCCAATGCCATAACGAGGACGGCTCCGTACAATCGTACGAATGAAATCGTTCATAAAGGAGGACAATCGTAATGGGAGTTATGAATCGATTTTTGAATTTCGTCGGCTTGCAGGATGAAGAGGAAGTTGTCGTGGATCGCGACCAGAACCGGGTAAACGACGAGATGGAAGATGCTGAAACCGTTCCTTCCGACATGCGTAAAAGTAATAAGGGAAATATCGTCAGCATCCATTCCCAGCGCAACGTCCGGGTCGTGCTGACCGAGCCGCGCTCCTACGAGGAGACGCAGGAGATCGCCGATCAGTTGCGTTCGCGCCGGCCTGTTGTCGTCAATTTGCAGCGGGTCCGGACGGATCAGGCGATCCGCATCGTCGATTTTTTGAGCGGCACCGTATACGCTTTGAATGGGGGGATTTCGAAGATCGGTCCGAATATATTTTTGTGCACTCCGGATTCGGTTGAAATTCAAGGCGCTATTTCGGAAATGCTGCATGATCAGGAGTGAAATTTGTAGATTGAGGTGAAAGTATTGAGCCCGGGAACGATCGATTCCATTATAGGGTATATTGGACAGCTGGGAACGGTGTATACGTATTTGATTATCGCATACATCCTGCTATCCTGGCTGCCTAACGCCCGCGACAGCTTTATCGGTGAAATATTGGGGAAGCTCGTTGAACCTTATTTGACGCCATTTCGCCGGTTCATACCGCCCATCGGCGGAATGATCGACATCTCTCCGATCGTAGCCCTGATTGCGCTTCGGTTTGTCATTGCGGGATTGCAGGCCGTCGTTGGTTATTTACTTAACATGTTCAGTTGAGGTGACTCGAGATGTCCTCGGAAGTACGTGCGCATTTTCACCCCGATGAATATCGATTCGTCGACAAAGCGCAGGATTGGATTCAGCGTGCGGCCGAACAGCACATCGTAAAGCGTACCGATTTCCTGGACCCGAGGCAGTCGTTCATCATCGAGTCGTTAGCGAATCGGAATGGCGGCGTCTCGGTCGTCTTTGACGGAGGTTACGAGGGGGCCGAACGCAAGCGGGCCTCGATCGGACCGGACTATCGCCGCAGCGAACCGGGTGAGGCCGGTGTCGGATTGTTGTCCATCACGTCAGGGGACGCCAAGTTTTCCCGGCTTCAGCATAGCGATTTTCTCGGCTCGCTGCTCGGCTTAGGCATTAAACGCGACAAGATCGGCGATATTCATGTCGGAGACAACTGCTGCCATTGCCTGGTGGCTGACGAAATTATCGATTTCGTGAATTCGAATTTGCAATACGTGAACCGGGTATTCGTCTCCACGGAGACGCTCCCGCTGGATCGTATTCAAGTCGCAGCGCAAACGCTGGAGGAAATGAATTTGACCGTCGCTTCGCTTCGTCTGGACGGAATCGTTAGCGACGTCTACCGTCTGAGCCGCGCCAAGGTGATGGACCCGATCAAGGCCGGACGCTGCAAGGTAAACTGGAAACCGGAAGCGGACCCTTCCAAAGCCTTAAAGGAAGGCGATGTCGTCTCCTTCCAGGGATTCGGCAGATTTAGGCTCGTAACGGTAGAAGGCGAAACGAAAAAGGGCAGAATTCGGCTGAAAATTGGCAAATTCGTGTAAGAGATTGCAGGATTTCCGCTGTTCCCGTCGAAATTTTATAACGGGATAAGACAGCGTTTTCCGCCGTCATCATTTACAGGAGGTGCGCCAATGCCTTTAACGCCATTGGACATACATAACAAGGAGTTCGCCAAACGTCTTCGCGGATATGACGAGGACCAGGTCAACGAGTTTCTTGATCAGATTATTAAAGATTATGAATTGTATATACGTGAAAATAAGGAACTACAAAGCCAGGTAGCGGCGCTTCAGGAGCGGCTCGATCATTTCTCCAATATCGAGGAGACGCTCAGCAAGACGATTATCGTCGCCCAGGAGGCGGCGGACGAAGTCCGGAGCAACTCCAAGAAGGAAGCCCAGCTGATCTTGAAGGAAGCGGAGAAAAACGCGGACCGGATCATCAACGAATCGTTAACGAAGTCGCGCAAAGTCGCCCTCGAGATTGAAGAGCTGAAGAAGCAGGCGTCGATTTACCGGACCCGGTTCAGAACGCTTGTCGAAGCGCAACTCGAGCTGCTTGGCAATGACCAGTGGGATTCGCTGGATTCGGGCGATGACCGCAAATAAATCAGCGTACCTGTCCGGATGGGCTTCAGTTGACTCCCGTTTGCCGACTCGGGTATAATGATGGACGACAGACCGCTATGCAGCGGTTGTTTTTTTGAAGCAGCCCAAAGCGATGACCGGGACAAGTACATTCGGAGAGATGGAGTCAAGCGAGCCGGGGAAGGTGCAAGCCCGGTATCCAGCCGAGTCGAATATCCCCCGGGAGCGTCTCTCGAACGCCGGCGAATGAGCGGTTACTAAAGAGAACGGGAGATCCCGTTACAGATCGTCGAGTGAGCATGTCCGAGAGGAATGCCGTATTCATTACGGCCGAATCCGTATGCTTATGAGGGTGGTACCGCGAGAATAACCTCTCGTCCCTTTGTGGACGAGAGGTTTTATGTTTGTTCAGACGATAAAAGGAGTGTACGAAAGATGGATTACGGCAAAACGTTAAATTTGCTGCAGACCGAGTTTCCGATGAGAGGCAATTTGCCCCAGGCCGAGCCGAATATGCAGAAGTGGTGGGAAGAGATCGACATTTATGCGAAGGTGCGCGAGCACCGGCAAGGAAGTCCCAAGTTTATTTTGCATGACGGGCCTCCGTATGCGAACGGGGACATCCATATCGGCCATGCCTTGAACAAAGTATTGAAGGACTTCATCGTCCGGTACAAATCGATGCGGGGGTTCGACGCGCCGTACGTTCCAGGCTGGGATACGCACGGATTGCCGATCGAGCAGGCGATTGCCAATAGCGGCAAGGTCGATCGCAAAAAGATGAGCGTGCTCGAATTCCGCGACTATTGCAAGCAGTATGCACTGAATTGGGTCGAGAAGCAGAAAGGGCAATTTAAACGGCTCGGCATCCGCGGAGACTGGAACGACCCTTACATTACGCTGAAGCCGGAGTACGAGGCCCAGCAAATCCGGGTTTTCGGCGATATGGTCAAGAAAGGGTATATTTACAAAGGACTGAAGCCAGTGTACTGGTCGCCGTCTTCGGAGAGCGCCTTGGCGGAAGCGGAGATCGAATACCGCGAGAAGACGTCCGCCTCGATCTATGTTGCCTTTGATGTGAAGGATGGCAAAGGCAAGCTTCCTGAAGGATCGTCGATCGTAATCTGGACGACTACGCCATGGACGCTGCCCGCCAACCTCGGCATCAGCCTGCATCCGGAATTCGATTATGTACTTGTGGAAACGGACGGTAAATTACTCGTTTTGGCGGAAGGGCTGCTGGAGGCGGTCTCCAAAGAAATCGGCTGGAGCCAAGTCACGACGAAGGCGACGTTTAAAGGTGCGGAGCTGGAGTATGTAACGTGCCGTCATCCGTTTTACGACCGGGAGTCGGTTGTCATTCTCGGCGAGCATGTCACGCTGGAAGCGGGTACGGGATGCGTTCATACTGCACCGGGGCACGGGGAAGACGACTTTACGGTCGGGCAGAAATACAATCTCGGCGTATTGTGCCCGGTCGACGATCAAGGTAAGATGACTTCGGAGGCTCCCGGCTTCGAAGGCGTATTTTACGATAAAGCGAACAAGCTGATCACCGAGAAGCTGGAACAGTCCGGCCATCTGCTCAAGCTGGATTTCATCAAGCACCAGTACGCCCACGACTGGCGGACCAAAAAACCGGTCATCTACCGGGCGACCGAGCAATGGTTCGCTTCGATCGACAAGTTCCGCGGGGAGATGCTGGATGAGATCAAGCGGGTCGACTGGACGCCGGAATGGGGCGAAGTTCGCCTGCACAACATGATCGCCGAGCGCGGAGACTGGTGTATATCGCGTCAGCGGGTATGGGGCGTGCCGATTCCGATCGTTTATTGCCGAAGCTGCAACCATCCGCTCGTGAACGATGAGACGATCGAGAAGGTCGCGGGCATTATCGAACGGGAAGGCTCGAATGCCTGGTTCGCTATGGATGCCCACGAACTGCTGCCGGAAGGAACTCGTTGTCCGGAATGCGGACACGGCGAGTTCCGCAAGGAAACCGATATTATGGACGTCTGGTTCGATTCCGGCTCCAGCCACGCCGCTGTGCTGGAAACGCGTCCGGAGCTGCAATGGCCGGCCGATCTGTATCTGGAAGGCTCCGACCAGTACCGGGGATGGTTCAATTCGTCTCTGATTACAGGTGTGGCGGTCCGCGGTCAATCGCCTTACAAAGGGATTTTGAGTCACGGATTCACGCTGGACGGAGAAGGCCGCAAAATGTCCAAGTCGATCGGAAATACGATTGATCCGAGTCAAGTATGCGGCAAGCTGGGCGCCGATATTTTGCGGCTGTGGGTCGCTTCGGTTGACTATCAGGCGGACCACCGGATTTCGGACAACATTCTAACACAAATCTCCGAGGGGTACCGCAAAATCCGCAATACGCTACGCTTCCTGCTGGGCAACTTGTCCGATTACCAGCCTGCGAGTGATCGCGTATCGTATGCGGAGATGAACGAGCTTGACCGATTTGCGGTGATCCGCTTGAACCGGATGACAGAGCGGGTGCTGAAAGCTTACGAAAACTATGAGTTCCATGTCGTGTATCAGGCGGTGCACCATTTCTGCGCGGTCGAGATGAGCGCCTTTTATCTGGATATCGTCAAAGACCGGCTGTACGTAAGCAGCCCGGACGATGCGGCCCGCAAAGCGTGCCAAACCGTATTATACGAGGCGCTTACGGCAATAACTAAACTGATTGCGCCCATACTGCCGCATACGGCCGACGAAGTGTGGAGATATACCCCGGAGACGGCGGCGGTCAGCGTCCAGCTTGCCGATATGCCGGACGTGCAGACGTCCGTGTATGACGCGGAGCTGGAGAACAAATGGGAACAGTTTATGGAAGTTCGCGACGAGGTGCTGAAGGCGCTGGAAGTCGCAAGGAAGGACAAAGTGATCGGCAATTCGCTCGGAGCGCATATCCGCCTGTATCCGGATGCGGAGACCGCGAAGCTGCTCGAACGTCTGACCGGTCTGGATCAGCTGTTTATCGTATCGGCGGTAAGCGTGGAGGAGACGGGAGTACCGGTGCCGGAAACGGCGATGAAGCTGAAGGGACTTGCCGTAGCGGTTGAAGTAGCGTCCGGTGAAAAATGCGAACGCTGCTGGGTAGTCAGTCCCGAGGTGGGTACGGATAAAGAGCATCCGTCGCTGTGCGGCCGCTGCGCGCCGATCGTAAAATCGATGTAATGACCCGTCATGGAGAGCCGGCCCGCCGGTTCTCCATGAACGTTATTCGAGTCAATTTCCAAAAGGGGGACCTTGCTTGACAGAGAAGAAGCCGGATGAAACTACGCTGGACAGTGTGAATGAACGATTGAAGAAAATCGCCGATCAGATGGAAAAGGTTCAAATCGCGGACTACGTGGCGCTGCTGAATCGCCCGAGACGGCTCATCTTCATCAATTTGTACACCGGAATCGCCCGCGGCGTCGGCATCGCCATCGGTTTTACCGTGTTCGCAGCGCTAATCGTCTACTTCCTTCGCATGCTCGGAGCGTTAAACCTTCCGATCATCGGTGACTTTATCGCCGATATCGTCAAGATCGTACAGATACAGCTGGAAGGGCGCGCTTATTAAAATGGGGGGGCACGGGACAGTGGGCAGTAGAATGCCAGATCGGCTAATGGAGTCCAGAATCCAGATCGTTATACGGATCGGGCTCCAGCAGCGGATCGCCTTCCCGGTTGTCCATATAGTCCCGATACTGCCGATTGCGGATAACCGATACTTGCTCGCCGTACAGATCTGTTGCGATAAAGCTTTCGAAAGATTCGACGAAGCCGTCATTCTCATCGGATTCCGTATACAGCTGATCGTAGTTCCAAACCTCGCGATCCTCGGCCATGGCGGGAGAGTCCGAATTGCCCCAGCTTTCGACGATCTGCCAGGCATCTTCTCCGTCAAATCCGTTTTGTCCGGGCAGCTCGTCCAGGCTCGTACGGCCAAAAGGGGGTTCGAGCAGACGCTCCTCTACTGGACGGCGCTGAGATATATCGCGGTCAGGAACATGGTCGATGCAATACTCCGTAGTCGGCATCGCTTCCAGCCGTTCATACGATATGGATTTCCCGCATACCGCACAGATGCCGTAGGCGCCTTCGCTCATCCTCTCCAGCGCATCGTTAATGTCGGCGAGATGGTGTTCCTCGTGCTCGTTCAGCGCAATGTCTTTCCCGCGCTCGAATAGCTCCGATCCGAGATCGGCGGGATGATTGTCATAGGCGGACAGCTCGCCGGTTGTCGCCGCAAGCGGATCGGCAGCGCCGAAATGGTCGTTTTGCTTCAGGCGTTGCTCCAGCTCGTATTTTTCCCGTATGAGTACGTCGCGCAGCGTCTCTCGTTGTTCGCTTGTTAGTCGGTTCACTGGTTGTCGTTCTCCTTCCGTAAGGCAGTGTCTGAATCGGAGCGATACGTATATCGTTAGCCATCGGTGCGGAAATAAAACAACCATAATTTATGATTGCGAGAGCCGGATAACGGCGGTTCGCTTCATTGGACGCGCAGGCGGCCGCTATGCTACAATGCGAGGTATCGGAACCTAAAGTCGCAGGGAGGACTGCACGTTGATTTATTATATTTATGCGCTTATCGTATTTGTGATCGACCAAGTTACGAAGCGGCTAGTTGTGGTGAATATGAAAGAAGGAGACTCGATCCCGGTGATCGGCGAGTTTTTTCAGCTGACTTCGCATCGGAACCGGGGAGCGGCGTTCGGCATTTTGCAAGAGCAGCGCTGGTTTTTTATTGTCGTTACAACGGTTATCCTGATCGGGCTGATCTGGTATTTGCAGAAGCTTCGCAAAAACGGCGACAAGAAACTGTTGAAAGTCGCGCTGGGATTACTGCTTGGCGGAGCGCTCGGCAATTTTATAGACCGGCTGTTGTTCGGAGAAGTTGTGGACTTTATGCATTTCACTTTCCGGTTTTCGCTGTTCGGCTGGGACGTCGACTATCAATTTGCCATATTCAACGGGGCCGATTCTGCAATCGTAATCGGGGTAGCGCTTATTTTCCTCGATTCTATTCTGGAATGGCGTAAAGAAAGAAGAGGTCTTACTCATGAACAAGGACAAGTTTAAGGAGCACGACTCGTCAGCGCAGCAAGTCCTGCCGTTCGAAACAAATTCGGAAGATCCGGATACCGAGGGTCTGCAGGAATGGATCGTCGAAGCGAAGGACTCCGGCGAGCGGATCGACAAATATGTTACCGAATCGTGCGGCGAGGATATCTCGCGTTCGCAAATCCAGCTGTGGATCAAAAATGGGGATGTCGTCGTAAACGGCAAAGCAGTAAAGCCGAACTACAAGCTCGCCGAGGGGGATAACGTCCAGTTGATCGTTCCCGATCCGGTCGAGGTGAGCATCGTTCCCGAACCGATTCCGCTCGACATCATCTATGAAGATTCCGATGTCATCGTAGTGAACAAACCTCGCGGCATGGTCGTCCATCCGGCACCCGGACACTACTCGGGAACGCTCGTGAATGCGCTCCTGCACCACTGCACCGATCTGTCGGGAATTAACGGCATGCTGCGCCCCGGTATCGTACACCGGATCGATAAGGACACTTCCGGTCTGATCATGGCCGCCAAAAATGACAAGGCGCATCTGTCGCTGGCCGCCCAATTAAAAGAACACAGCGTTACGAGAAAATATATCGCCGTCGTGCACGGCAACGTGACCCACGATCAGGGAACGATCGAAGCCCCGATCGGCCGATCCTCGGAAGACCGCAAGATGTATACTGTCACGGACAAAAACAGCAAGCATGCGGTCACTCATTTTATCGTGCTTGACCGGATCGCCGATTACACGCTGATGCAGCTGAAGCTGGAAACCGGACGGACGCACCAGATTCGCGTTCATATGAAGTATATCGGCCACCCGCTCGTAGGCGATCCGATGTACGGGCGCAACAAGGGAAACCCGATCGACGGGCAAGCTCTTCATGCGGGTGTGCTCGGATTCGTTCATCCGACGACGGGGGAGCATCTCGAGTTCGAGGTCGGCCTTCCCGACGATATGACCCATTTATTGGACGTTCTCAAAACGTTATAATCCGTACTCATGTAATGGGGAGGAACACTTGTGGAGCATCTGGTCAATTCCGCGGTTCACAATATTCAAATCTCGGGCATACGCAAAATCTCGAATCTGGTGGCCGCCTACAAGGACGTCGTCACGCTGACCATCGGCCAGCCGGACTTTCCGACGCCCGCCCATATAATAGAAGCAGGCAAAAGGGCGCTCGATCAAAATAAAACGCTGTATACCCCCAATCCGGGGCTGCCGGAGCTGCGTCAAGCGGCTTCGGCTTTTGTCAACCGCAAATACGGGCTCGGCTACGATCCGGATCAGGAAATTATCGTGACGGCCGGAGCAAGCCAGGCGCTCGATATAACGCTTCGGACGATCGTCGGCCCGGGCAGCGAGGTCATTATCCCTGGCCCGATCTATCCGGGCTATGAGCCGATTATCCGGCTGTGCGGAGGAACACCGGTGTACGTGGATACCCGCAAGACCGGGTTCAAGTTGACGGCCGAACTGCTGAAGCCGGTGCTGACCGAACGGACGCGCGCCGTCGTCCTCTGTTATCCGTCCAACCCGACGGGGCGGGTGATGGCCGAGGAGGAGTTGAAGGCCGTCGCCGACCTGCTGCGCGGCAAACCGGTTTTCATCATCTCAGATGAAATTTACAGCGAGCTGATTTACGATGCGCCTCACCGTTCTATCGCTTCGCTGCCCGGGATGAAGGAGCAGACGATCGTGATCAACGGCTTGTCGAAATCGCATTCGATGACCGGTTGGCGGATCGGATTTACGTTTGCTCCTGCGGACATCTCGAAGCATATGGTCAAGGTGCACCAATACAATGTGACGTGTGCAAGCTCGATCAGCCAGTATGCGGCGGTAGAAGCGTTGACGGCCGGGATCGACGATGCGGAGCCGATGAAGCGGCAATACAAGCTCCGCCGGGATTTCGTATACGACCGGCTGCAGCGGATGGGGCTTGAAGCGGAGAAGCCGGAAGGCGCGTTTTATTTGTTCCCGTCGATTCGCCGCTTCGGATTAAGCTCCATGGAATTTACGATGAAACTGCTGGACGAGGAGCGGGTGGCGGTCGTTCCCGGCGACGCTTTCTCCGAATACGGGGAAGGGTATATCCGGATTTCGTATGCATACTCGATGGAGCTTCTGGAGCAGGCGATGGACAAGCTGGAATCGTTTGTTGAACGGCTCGGTTAAATTTTTTTTGAATCCGTTCATTTTCCTGCAACAATTTTCCGGAAACGCTCGTTAATAGAGTCGGAAAACAATTCTTGGAAAGAAGGGAAAATGAACGATGAACATGACGATGAAGAAGAAATGGCTGATTACAGGGGTAGCCGCCCTCGCATTAACGACGGCACTGTACGCTCAAAGCCTGCCGCGCTTCGGCCCGGGCGAAGTATACGCCGCCGAGCAGTCCTCCAGCGTCAAAAACGTGATTACCGTCAACGGTCAAGGCGAAATGACGGTCGCTCCGGACGTCGCTTACATCAACCTCGGTATCCGCACCGAAGCGGAAACGGCGAAAGATGCCCAAGCGGCCAACGCGGAAGCGTACACGAAGCTGCGGGAAGTATTGTTCGACAAGTACAAGCTGCCGGCGAAAGACGTGCAAACGTCCGGCTTCAGCGTAAGACCGGAGTATTCGTACTCCGATCGCGGAGAGGCGAAAGTAAAAGGATACAGCGCCACTCAAATGCTTCAGGTGACGTACCGTGACCTCGACAATCTGGGAACGTTCCTCGATGCGGTATCCGCGGCCGGGGCGAATCAGATCGAAGGCGTCCGCTTCAGCACGGAGAAGGGCCAGGAATATGAGCTGCAAGTCATCGAGAAAGCGATGGACAACGCGAAGGCTAAAGCGCAAGCGATCGCCAAATACGCCGGCAAAGAGCTGAAAGGGATCGTAGCCGTGAATCAAGGCGGTGGAGTCGCCATCCCTTCGGAATACCGCAACATCGAGATGTCCAAAGCGATGATGGATTCCGCAGCCGGGTCTCCGACCAGCATTTCGACCGGCGAGCTGAAAGTAACGACAAATGTGACGGTTCAGTACGAATTCTAAAAGCAGATCGAATACAGCCTTTGCCCTTGACGGGTGAAGGCTTTTTTGTATTTGCCGAAGCGGGCACGATTTGTTTTAGGTTTACGGTTGGACGATGGACGATTTGCGAACAGCGATATGAATATTTTAGATTAAATTGTATACTTAATACCATATAGGGTAAGTAAGATAGCCTAATTAAACCGAAGGAATCAAGGAGGAGCCAGAGATGGAAAACAAGCAGGAGCAATCGTTAGAAAATCATCGCAGGTTATACCCGCTGCAGCATTTTGTGCTAATGCCGCTGGGACTTCTCACGTTTTTGGCTGCAATAGGCTTCGTTATTGCGGATGCTGCTTCGGGCTCGCTCGACTGGAGGACGGTCGTCCTGTTTTCCTTAGCTTTACAGACGGTCCTAGTCGGTGTAATAACGCGAAGAAACAGTCTCGTCGTGCAAGATCGCGTAATTCGTGCAGAGGAAGGATTGAGGCACCTCGTATTAACTGGCAAGCCGTTAAGCGGCAAGCTGACGATCCGCCAAATCATCGCCTTGCGCTTCGCATCCGACGAAGAGTTTCCTCAACTGGCTGCCCAAGCAGCCGAATCCGGCCTATCGCCGGCGGATATCAAAAAATCGGTCAAGCAGTGGCGAGCGGATCATCATCGGGTATAGTCCCAAGCAAAAGAGCGGTTAACCCGGACGGTTAGCCGCTCTTTTGCCGCGTATACCCATAGTCATCTTGATACCCGGTTTACCGGTCATTGCGGTGCAGGAACGCTTTCACCGCGAAAATCGGCAATACGAGCTGCCGCCGCCAGCGGGAAGGGTTGGAGAGCAGCCGGTACAGCCATTCGATGTTCAGCTTGATCCAGAATTCCGGCGCCCGCTTCACTTTCCCAGCGAGAATGTCGAGGCTGCCGCCCACGCCCATAACGAGCTTGGCGTTCAGCTTCGGCTTGTTGCGGTAGATCCAGCGTTCCGCATGGGGAGCGCCCATCGCCACGATCAGAAAATCAGGGCTTGCCCCAGCGATTTCTTCCACGATGGCGGGTTCCCGGTCTGCTCCGAAGAAGCCGTTATGGCGTCCGGCAATCTTCACGTTCGGATAACGGGCGGCGATCGCTTCGACCGCCTTGCGGTTCGTTTCCTCGTCCGTACCGAGGAAGTAAAACGACCATTGGTCCCGGTTGCCCTGCTCAAGCAGGCGCAGCAGCATATCATAGCCGGTTACGCGTCCGGGGACGGGTTCGCCTTTCCACTTGGCGGCTTTCACGATCCCGATGCCGTCAGGCGTGATAATGCCCGCTTCATGTAATATTTTCATCAGAGACGGATCTTTCGAGGCGGACATCACGATTTCCGGATTCGCGGTCACGACATGATACATGCCGCGTTCGGAACGATTCGCCAATTCCGTAAAATGCCGGATCGTCTCATCCAGGTCCATCTTCGAGAACGGCACGCCCATGATCGTCACGCGATCCTTTCTCGGGTCCGCCGCGGACGCCGTCCGGCTGTTGCCTCCACTCATGCCGTATCCCCTCCTGAACGCAATCGGTCCGATTTCCAGCGGAAATAATCGGTCACCGCATAAATAGCGACGGGTATCGCCTGCTCGCTCGGTTCAAGCTTGGCGTGGTGCAAACCGTAAGGCGTGTCGACGCCGAGCCAGAACATAAAGCCGGGGATGCTCTCGAGAAAATAGCCGAAATCCTCCCCAGTCATCGCTTCCGAACATTCGATCAGACGAGCGTGACCGGACGTCCCGAGCCATTCCATAAATTCCCGGGTGATCTGCTCTTCATTGTACACTTGACGGTAATTCGACCCGTAATCGATATGAGCCGTACATTCGAAGGAGGCTTCCGTCCCGCGAACGAGCGCTTCGATCCGCTGCTTGACCAGCTGCATCGTGTCCGCGGACAACGTGCGGATCGTTCCTTCCAGCCGGGATTTTTCCGCGATAATGTTTTGTTTCGTGCCGCCTTCGATTTTACCGACCGTCACGACGGCCGAATCGAGCGGATTAACGTTGCGGGAAACGATCGATTGAAGCTGAACAAGCAGGTGGGCGGCCGCGACAACCATGTCGTTCGCCCGGTGCGGGTAAGCCGCATGTCCGCCTTTGCCTATCAAATCGATGAACAATTCCGACGTATTGGCGAACAGGATGCCCGGTCTTGTCGCGATCGTACCGGCCGGGTATTCCGGCGCGATATGCAGCGCGACGATCTGCTCAGGCAGCCAGCCGCGAAGCTCCTCGCTCTCCAACATCGGCTTGGCTCCGCCGGGGCCTTCCTCGGCGGGCTGGAAAATAACGATCAGATCGTCCGCCATCTCCCGCTCGACGAAATGGGTGAGCACCCCGAGCCCGATCGCCATATGCATGTCGTGCCCGCAGGCGTGCATGAATCCCGGATGCTCCGAGCGGAACTTGTAAGAGGTGTCCTCCTCGATCGGCAGCCCGTCCATATCGGCGCGGTAGCCGAATGTGAACTGCGGGTCCGTTCCTTTGACTTTGACGAGAATGCCTGTCCGCCATGTGCGCACCTCGATCCGGTGCTGCGGCAGCTCCCCGATTCGATCGAGCAGGAAGCGCTGGGTTTTGAATTCGGCATAACCGGGCTCCGGGATGCGATGGAGCTGTCGGCGTATATCGACAAACGTTTGGATCTCCGTACGCATAAGTCCTCCTTAATATCGGAAGCCAGGGGAGGCCCCTGGCTTGTGGTGTGAGAACCGATGATGCAGCTTACAGCTGGCGCAGCTCCTGCATAATTTCCGTCTTCGACTTCGTCTTGTCGTCGACCTTCTTGATCACCCGGGCCGGAGTGCCGGCTACGACCGTATAAGCTTCGACGTCCTGCGTAACGACCGCTCCCGCAGCCACGACGGCTCCTTGGCCGACGCGGACGCCTTCGAGAATGACGGCGTTGGCGCCGACAAGGACGTCGTCTTCGATGACGACCGGCTGTGCCGAAGGCGGCTCGATTACGCCGGCTACGACGGCGCCTGCCCCGATATGGCACATTTTACCGATCTGTACGCGGCCGCCGACGACTACGTTCATATCGATCATCGTGCCGTCGCCGATCGAAGCGCCGATGTTGATAGTGGAGTTCATCATAATAACGGCGTTGTCGCCGATCGTCACTTTATCGCGGATAATGGCGCCTGGTTCGATGCGGGCATTGATGCCTTTCAGATCGAGCAGGGGGATCGCCGAGTTGCGGCGGTCGTTTTCGATTTCGAAATCTTCGATATACGATTTGTTCGTTTCAAGCGCCTCGGCGATTGCCGGCCACTCTCCGAAGAGCACTCCGCTTCCGCCCGAGATAAAGGCACGGACGCCGGAGCCGAAGCTTGCTTGCTCGAGCGCGCCTTTCACATATACTTTTACCGGCGTTTTTTTGACGCTGTTTTTTATAAAGTTAATGACTTCCATCGTGTTCATTTCAGACATGTAAGTGTATTCTCCTTTTCGGCTTGGGAATAACGTCTAAACCTTTTATAGCATAAAAGGAGGGGCGCAATCAATGATGGCGGGCCGCAACGATTCGTCATATTTCCAATTGAATTGTCGATTGACATCATATGTCGAACGTGAGATAATCGTTTGGAACCAAATAGTGCCTTTAAGCTGGTCCTGTGAGGCTGGCAAGGTGGTCGACGAGAAAGTCGCGATATCGTAACGGACGTGCCGGTTGCGAACATGGTCATACGCGCTCTGGGTGGTTGTGCCTTGAGGACGCGAATGACTGTTTCGTGCCCCAGCGATGCGGTCGAATCGAACTCCTTGCCCTAGGGCAAGGAGTTTTTTTGCGGGCGGACTCCGTCATCTCCAGAAGCGGTATCGGCACATGGAAAGCCCCGGATGGATCGGGGCGTAATCGGGAGGTAGCAGGCCATGAATCCGGATAAACTGGTTATAATGGACGAGACGGCAATACGCCGCGCCTTGACGCGCATTGCACACGAGATACTGGAAAAAAATAAAGGCGTGGACGACAGCATTATGGTCGGCATTCGCACACGGGGGATCTATATCGCCAACCGGATCGCAGAACGGATTCGCGACATCGAAGGAATCCCGATGCCGGTAGGCGAGCTGGACATCACCTCGTACCGCGACGACCGCGTGCGGCTGAATTCGGTAATGGCCGCTTCGTCGGTGCAAGCGCCGGATATCCAGGACAAGAGAATTATTTTATGCGACGACGTGCTGTACACGGGCAGAACGGTAAGAGCGGCGATGGACGCCCTGATCGACCTGGGGCGCCCGAGGTCGATTCAACTGGCCGTCCTGGTCGACCGCGGACACCGGGAGCTGCCGATCCGCCCGGACTACGTAGGCAAAAACGTACCGACCTCCAAGCTGGAGCAGATCGAAGTGAAGATGAACGAAGTGGACCGGATCGACGAAGTCGTCATCATTCAGCAAAGGGGATAACGATTCATGACGAGAACGAACGTAGCTGGCGACAGACACCTGCTTGGACTGAAATCCCTCGGAAAAGAAGAGATTGTAAGCATCCTGGACCGGGCCGCGTACTGGGAAAGCCAGACCCACAAGCTATCGCCTGTGCTGGAAGGCAAGTTCGTCGCCAACATGTTTTTCGAGAACAGCACGCGCACGCGGTTCTCGTTCGAGGTGGCGGAGAAGCGGCTCGGCGCGCAGGTGCTGAACTTCGCGGCGGCGGCATCCAGCGTGGAGAAAGGCGAATCGATCTACGATACGATACGGACGCTTGAATCGATGGGAATCGACGCCGGGGTAATCCGGATGAAGCCGATCGGCCTGCTGGCCGAGCTGGCCGAGAAGATCAAAGTTCCGCTGATCAATGCGGGGGACGGCAATAACGAGCATCCGACGCAGGCGCTGCTCGACTTATATACGATCCGCAAGACGTTCGGCGAATTCAAAGGACTAACGGTGGCGATCATCGGCGATATTATGCACAGCAGGGTTGCACGCTCGAATTTGTGGGGACTGCAGAAGATGGGCGCGACTGTGAAGTTTTGCGCGCCGGACAACATGCAGGCGCCCGAGCTGAGCGAATTCGCCGGCTGCGTGACGATGGAAGAAGCGCTGCAGGCCGACGTCGTGATGATGCTCCGCGTACAGCTGGAGCGCCATGACAAAGGATTTATCCGCTCGGCCGAAGACTACCGCGCTCATTACGGGCTGACGGTGGAGCGCGCAGGGATGATGAAGCCTCATGCGATTATCATGCATCCGGCTCCGATCAACCGCGGAGTCGAAATTGACGACGAACTGGTCGAATGCGACAAATCGAAAATTTTTACGCAAATGAGCCACGGGGTGCCGATTCGCATGGCGGTCGTCGAACGGGCGCTGAGCTAACGATAACGAGACGGTCGGCTGCCGGACCATGACGATCCGGCGGCCGATCCGCAACAACCGATCAGGAGGCGAACCATGGGAACTTGGATCATTAACGGACGCGTGCCGGTACGGGGACAAAACGAGCTAGCCACCCGGCATTTGTTTATCGAAGACGGCAAGATCGCGGCTATCGGCAGCGATGTCCCGGATACGAACGGCCACGAAGTGATTGATGCGAAAGGCAAGCTGGTATCGGCAGGTTTCATCGACATGCATGTGCACTTGCGCGAACCCGGCTTCGAATATAAGGAAACGATCGCGACCGGCACCCGCTCGGCTGCACGCGGCGGGTATACGACGATCGCCTGCATGCCGAATACGAGACCGGTCATCGATAAGGTAGAGACGGTTAAGTATGTGTTGGACAAGACCGAGACGGAAGGGATCGTCCGGGTGCTGCCTTACGGCTGCATATCCAAAAACCAGCTCGGCCGCGAGCTGACCGATTTCGCAGCTCTGAAGGAAGCGGGAGTCGTCGGCTTTACGGACGACGGGGTAGGCGTGCAAAGCGCCCAGATGATGAAGGACGCGATGGCGCTGGCCGCTTCGATGAACATGCCGGTCATCGCACACTGCGAGGACAACACGCTTGTCGAGGGCGGAGCGGTATCCGAAGGCGAATTCGCCCGCAAGCACGGGTTGAAAGGAATCCCGAACGAATCCGAAGCGATTCATGTCGGACGCGACATTTTGCTCGCGGAAGCGACGGGCGTTCACTACCACGTCTGCCACGTCAGCGCCGAGCAGTCGGTAAGGCTGATCCGGCACGGCAAGCAGTTCGGCATCAAGGTCACTTCCGAAGTATGTCCGCATCACCTGTTGTTGTCCGACGAGGATATTCCGGGAGTGGACGACGCCAATTGGAAAATGAATCCGCCGCTTCGCACGCCGAAAGACGTAGAGGCGGTTATCGCAGGGCTTGAGGACGGTACGATCGACATTATCGTAACTGACCATGCGCCGCACAGCGAAGAAGAGAAAGCCCGCGGCTTGCAGATGGCGCCGTTCGGCATCGTCGGTTTTGAGACCGCGTTCCCGCTGCTGTATACGAAATTTGTCCGCACCGGACGCTGGACGCTGGAATTTCTGCTGGACCGGATGACGTCAAAGCCTGCGGAACTGTTCGGACTGCCTTGGGGCGTGCTCGAGGTGGGACGCGAAGCCGATCTGACGCTGGTCGATCTGGACACCGAGAAGGCGGTAGAGCCATCGGAATTCCTCAGCAAGGGGCGCAACACCCCATTCACCGGCTGGAAGCTGTACGGCTGGCCGTCGCTTACGATGGTGGGCGGCAAAACCGTTTGGAGCGAATAACTTCCTTATATATAGAGCAAGGTGCAACTAGAAGCAGAAATCATCATGGCATAACGACGAGCAGCACATCGATTGGAGGATGAAAGGATGCAAGCAAGACTATTGTTGGAAGACGGCACGCTTTTCACAGGCAAAGGGTTTGGCAGCGAAGGCGAGTCGGTTGGCGAAGTCGTATTTAACACCGGAATTACCGGTTATCAGGAAGTATTGTCCGATCCATCCTACTGCGGACAAATCGTAACGATGACGTATCCGCTCATCGGCAACTACGGGATTGCGCGCGACGACTTCGAGTCGATCCGCCCGTTCATCCACGGGTTCGTCGTACGCGAGCATGAAGAGGTGCCGTCCAACTGGCGTGCCCAATATACGATCGACAGTCTGCTGAAGGAATACGGCGTTGTCGGAATCAGCGGCATCGACACGCGGATGCTGACACGGCTGATCCGTCATCACGGGGTTATGAAAGGGTTGATCACCACGTCGAACCGCCCTGTCGAGGAGCTGATGGAGCAGTTGAAGGCGACTCCGCTTATTACGGACCAAGTATCCCGCGTCTCCACCAAGACAGTATTCAGCTGCCCGGGTACGAAGGAGCGTATCGTGCTCGTCGACTTCGGCGCCAAAAGCGGCATCATCCGCGATTTGACCAAACGCGGCTGCGACGTCGTCGTCGTCCCTCAGGACGCGACCGCCGATCAGATCCGCCGACTGGCACCGGACGGCATCCTGTTGTCCAATGGCCCCGGGGACCCGAAAGACGTTCCGCATGCGGTCAAAATGATCGCCGAGCTGCTCGGGGAATTCCCGATCTTCGGCATCTGCCTCGGACATCAGCTGTTCGCTCTCGCTTGCGGCGCGGATTCGGAGAAGCTGAAGTTCGGTCATCGCGGAGGCAACCACCCGGTTAAAGATCTGATCTCGAACCGCTGCTACATCACTTCGCAAAACCACGGCTACACGGTTAAAGACGATTCGATCGCAGGCACTGACCTGATCGTGACTCATATCAACAACAACGACAAGACGATCGAAGGCTTGAAACATAAAACGCATCCCGCGTTTTCGGTGCAGTATCATCCGGAAGCCGCTCCGGGACCGTTCGACTCGAGCTACCTGTTCGACGACTTCATCACGATGATTCACAGCTTCAAGGAGCAAAATCCGCGCTCCCCGCGTCAAGCCGAAATCGTGGCTGCACGCGGTGCCGGATCGGACCTCCAGCGGAAAGGGGAACTCGCATATGCCAAAAAATAATGCACTCAGAAAGATACTAGTGATCGGCTCCGGTCCGATCGTCATCGGTCAAGCGGCCGAATTCGACTATGCGGGAACGCAAGCTTGCCAAGCCCTGAAAGAAGAAGGCATGGAAGTTGTCCTGATCAACAGCAACCCGGCCACGATCATGACCGATACGAATATGGCCGACAAAGTATACATCGAACCGATCACGCTGGAGTTCGTATCGCAGATCATCCGCCAGGAAAAACCGGACGGCTTGCTGCCGACGCTGGGCGGACAAACCGGTCTTAACATGGCCGTAGCGCTAGCGAAAGCAGGTGTGCTGGAGAAAGAAAACGTCAAGCTGCTCGGTACGCAGCTGACCGCGATCGAGAAAGCCGAAGACCGCGACCTGTTCCGCGACCTGATGCGCGAGCTGGAGCAACCGGTACCGGCGAGCGTCATCGTAACGACGGTTCCGCAAGCGGTCGACTTCGCCAATGAGATCGGCTATCCGATCATCGTTCGTCCGGCCTATACGCTGGGCGGCACGGGCGGCGGTATCTGCAACACGGAAGAAGAACTGGTCGATATCGTATCGTCCGGTATCCGCTACAGCCCGATCGGCCAATGTCTGGTCGAGCGCAGCATCGCCGGCATGAAGGAAGTCGAATACGAAGTGATGCGCGATGCGAACGACAACTGTATCGTCGTATGTAACATGGAAAACTTCGATCCGGTCGGCGTTCATACCGGAGACAGTATCGTCGTAGCTCCGAGCCAGACGCTGTCGGACCGCGAATATCAGATGCTGCGTTCCGCATCGCTCAAAATCATTCGTGCGCTCAATATCGAGGGCGGCTGTAACGTCCAATTCGCGCTTGATCCGCACAGCTTCCAATATTATGTGATCGAGGTCAATCCGCGCGTAAGCCGCTCTTCGGCGCTCGCTTCCAAAGCAACGGGTTATCCGATTGCGAAGATGGCAGCCAAAATTGCGATCGGTTATACGCTGGACGAATTGGTCAACCCGGTTACCGGACAAACCTACGCCTGCTTCGAGCCTACGCTCGATTATATCGTATCGAAAATTCCGCGCTGGCCGTTCGATAAATTTACGAGCGCCAACCGCAAGCTCGGCACACAGATGAAAGCGACCGGGGAAGTCATGGCGATCGGCCGGACGTTCGAAGAGTCGATTCATAAAGCGATCCGTTCGCTGGAGATCGGCGCGCACCGCCTGTTCCTGAAAGGCACCGATCTGCTCGACGTCGATACGCTCGAGACCCGTCTGCGCAAGCCGGACGACGAGCGCCTGTTCCTGATCGCGGAAGCGTACCGCCGCGGCTATACCTTGCAGCAGATTCAAGATTTGACCAGCATCGACTGGTGGTTCCTCGGCAAGCTGGAGGGAATGATCCAGTTCGAATCGAAGCTGGCGGGCGAGCTGACAAGCGAGCTGCTGCTGGAAGCGAAGCGCAAAGGATTTACCGACCGGGCGATCGCCGAAGTGCGCACGCTGGCCGGAGCGGACTCCTTTACGAAGGAAGCCGACGTTCGCACTTACCGTCTGCAGTCAAACATCAAGCCGGTATACAAAATGGTCGACACGTGCGCGGCGGAGTTCGAAGCGACGACACCGTACTACTACTCGACTTACGAAACGGAAGACGAAGTGCTAGAGACGAGCAAGGAGAAAGTCATCGTCCTCGGCTCCGGACCGATCCGGATCGGACAAGGCATCGAGTTCGACTACTCGACCGTTCATGCGGTATGGGCGATCCAGGCGGCCGGTTACGAAGCCGTAATTATTAATAACAACCCGGAGACGGTATCGACCGACTTCAATACGTCCGACCGTCTGTACTTCGAGCCGCTGTTCTTCGAGGACGTCATGAACGTCATCGAGCGCGAGAATCCGATCGGCGTAATCGTCCAATTCGGCGGCCAGACGGCGATCAACCTGGCGGCTCCGCTGTCCAAAGCGGGCGTTCGCATCCTCGGAAGCAGCCTGGAAAGCATCGACGCAGCCGAAGACCGCAAGAAGTTCGAAGCACTGCTGCGCGAGCTGAACATCGCCCAGCCTCCGGGAGGCACGGTCACTTCGGTTGACCAAGCGGTCGGTACGGCTTCGCAATTCGGCTACCCGGTTCTCGTTCGTCCGTCCTACGTACTGGGCGGCCGCGCGATGGAGATCGTCTACTCTGACTCCGAACTGCTCAGCTACATGGAATACGCGGTGAAGATCAATCCGGAGCATCCGGTTCTGATCGACCGTTATATGCTCGGCAAAGAAGTCGAGGTCGACGCGATCTGCGATAAAGAAACGGTGCTCATTCCGGGCATCATGGAGCATGTCGAGCGCGCAGGCGTTCACTCCGGCGACTCGATCTCGGTATATCCGCCGCAGTCGATCTCTGAAGAGCTCAAGCAGAAAATCGTCGATATTACGGTAAAAATCGCACGGGCTCTTGAAGTTGTCGGTCTCGTCAACATCCAGTTCGTCATCTTCCAGGACGAAGTGTACGTCATCGAGGTGAACCCGCGTTCGTCCCGTACGGTACCGTTCTTGAGCAAAGTAACGAATATCCCGATGGCCAACGTGGCAACCCGCGTCATCATGGGCCAGAAGCTTGCCGACATGGGTTACGAAACCGGTCTGTGGCCGGAAGACGACCACGTGTCCGTCAAAGTGCCGGTATTCTCGTTCGCCAAGCTGCGCCGCGTAGAACCGACGCTCGGTCCGGAGATGAAGTCGACGGGCGAAGTGATGGGCCGCGATCTCAATTTCGCCAAGGCGTTGTATAAAGGATTTATCGGCTCCGGTATGAAAATTCCGCCGACCGGCGCGTTGATCGCGACGATCGCGGATAAAGATAAAGAAGAAGCGATTGAGCTGTTCCGCGGATTTTTCGAGCTCGGCTACAAAATCGTCGCTACCGGCGGCACGGCCGACGCGCTCGAAAAAGCGGGCTTGCGCGTAGAACGCGTCAACAAGCTGAGCGAAGGCTCGCCGAACATTCTTGACCTGATCCGCAACGGCGAAGCTCACTTTGTGGTCAATACGCTGACCAAGGGCAAGACGCCGGAGCGTGACGGCTTCCGGATCCGCCGCGAGGCAGTCGAGAACGGCGTCGTCTGTATGACATCGCTGGATACGGTACGGGCGCTGCTGCACGTGCTTAACACGATCAACTTCTCGTCGCGGGCCATGCCAAACGTGCAGCTATCCGCTTCGAAATAAGTGGATAGCGGGTAGCCGGCAGCCGGCGCCGGGAAGAAGGACGTATCCCGCCGCCGCAACCGAATAGAACGAACAGGAGGCCGGTTTCCCGACTATGCAAGCGAGTCGGAGACCGGCTCTCATATGACCTTATATCCGTTAAGGAGGGCTTCGAACTTGAAATCCAACAGGAATCCGGCAGAACGGATTATCGTCGCACTCGATTACCCCGATGCGGCGGGAGCCGAGTCGCTGCTTCGCCAGCTGGAAGGCATTCCTTGCTATATGAAGGTGGGCATGGAGCTGTTTTACGCAGCTGGACCGCAATTCGTGCTCCGTCTGAAGGAAGCGGGCTACAACGTATTTCTCGACCTGAAGCTGCACGATATTCCGAATACGGTCAAGGGCGGATCGGCCAGCGTGACGCGCCTCGGCGTCGATATGTTCAACGTGCACGCTGCGGGAGGCGCTGCGATGATGGAAGCGGCGCGGGAAGGCGTGGAGCAGGCGCTGTCCGACCGTCCCGGATCGGCGAAGCCGATTCTGATCGGAGTCACCCAGCTTACCAGCACGAGCCAGCAGGTGCTGAACGACGAGATCGGCATCGCCGGTCCGATCGAAGAGGCGGTGCTCCGGTATGCGTCGCTGGCCAAGCAGTCCGGGCTCGACGGCGTAGTCGCTTCGCCGCTTGAAGTGACCCGCATCAAGGAACGCTGCGGCGCTTCGTTCGCCACCGTGACCCCCGGCATTCGTCCGGCAGGCGCCGCGATCGGAGACCAATCGCGCGTCATGACGCCGCAAGACGCCTTCGCGCAAGGCACCGACTATATCGTCATCGGCCGTCCGATTACGGGAGCGGCAGACCCGCGCCAGGCGCTTGAACAGATTATCGAATCGATAACGGGATAAGGAGAAGATAGATATGGCACTGCGTTACTTGGATGAACAAATCGCGGAAGCGCTGCTTGAGATCGGCGCGGTCAGCTTGCGGCCGAAACAGCCTTTTACATGGACGTCGGGGATCAAATCCCCGATCTACTGCGACAATCGGATCACGATCTCCGATCCGTCGGTACGCGATCTGATCGCGCTCGGCTTCGCGGAGAAAATCCGTGAAATGTACCCCGATGCGGAAGTGCTCGCGGGCATCGCGACGGGCGGCATTCCGCATGCGGCATTTGTAGCCCAGAAGCTGAACCTGCCGATGATCTACGTGCGCGACAAGGCGAAAGGCCACGGCAAAGAAAACGTCATCGAAGGCTCGCTGAAGGCGGGCCAAAAAGTAGTAATGATCGAGGATCTGATCTCCACCGGAGGCAGCTCGGTCAAAGCTTCGCTGGCCGTACGCGAGGCCGGCGCGGAAGTACTTGGCGTGATCGCGATTTTCAGCTATCAGTTGGAGAAAGCCGCCGAGAACTTCGGCAAGCCCGGTTTTGCGTTCGACTCGCTGTCGAACTTTACGGCGCTCAGCAAAGTGGCGCTCCAGCTCGGTAAAATCGAGCAGGACGATATGGAGCTGCTGCAATCGTGGCGGACCAACCCGGAATCGTTCGGCGTGTAAATCGATCAAGCCCCTCCTGCTGCCAATAGCGGGAGGGGCTTTTTTGTACGCTGTACGACTGGCGGCTGGCGCGCCTAGCAGCCACCGGCTGAATTCGGCTGCCACCGGAATTTCAGGAAGAACCGGAGTCGGACGCTTCCGGTTTCCAAGCCTCGATGCGAAACAGCTTGCGGGGTCTTCCTTTCGCGCCGGGAGCTTCCTCCCCGACGATCCGGGCCAATCCGCTGCGCTCCAGCTCGGCCAGGAGCCGGTTCGCATTGCGCTGCGTCATGTCCAGCCAGGAAGCCAAGTCGGCTGCGCTGACTGACCGTTTGCCCGTTCGGGTCTGCACGGAGACGATCCGGTTGAACATGGCGGCCGAGACGCCGGCCCGCTTCAATTGCTCGATCACATCCAGGTCGCCGGATCGGTAATGATACGAGAGCGACTCCTGATTCGGAAACGATTCCTGGATCGCCCCCGCTTCGTCGGTGACGACGAGACCGCCTTCCGCATTCATTTCCGTGCGGGACAGCGCCAGCACCGCGTTTTGCTCCGCACCGAATGCGGTGAGTCCGTACCCGATACCGAAGTGGACCGTACCGCCGGTAAGCAGCCGGATTTTCTCGAACAGGAGCGTAGGGGGGAACGACGTATTCCGCTCGATGGCTCCCCGAGTGGAGAACATGCTGAAGGACGTCCCTCCCGATGGAAGAAGCGCCCCGGAGATGTGCTCGGTAAATTGGAGCAGCAATTCCTGCAGCTTCAGGTTGAGCCGGTACGTTTCATAAGCGCTTGTATGTTCATTCAGCACGTTGCGCACATGCAGGAGAAGCACGGCAATCTGGGATTGCCGGAAATGGTTCGTCTCCCCGAGCTGGGAGGCCAGGCGCAAAGTCTCGCGGATGGACATGACGGTCGGGACGATCCGGTATACGGTGACCCCGCGCTTGCGCAATTCTTCGCAGACGTGTCCGCGATGGGTAATGCATACTTCCACTTGACCGCTGCGATAAAGAGCTTCGTGGAACTGTACAAGCTCGGCGGAGGGAACGTATCCGCTATTCGGATGAATGACCGGGACGCTGTCCTGCAGCTGAAGCTCGTCCAGCGTTTCCGCGACTTCCGCTTGCGTCAGCGTATCGATGCTGAACCGTAACGGGATGCCTCCTTCGCGTACGGCGGCGAACAACGCTTTCATAAGCGCGGAACCGCTGGAGCGGATCATCAGCATATGGGGCTCGGGTACATAAGCGCTGCCGAACTCGTATGCGATCCGTCCGGTAAATAGCCAGATGTCGATATCGCCCCGATGCTCCTTCACGATATCCGCAATTTCTTCGACATCCTCATAGATGTACGGGATCAGGGTGATTCGGCCCTCCCATTCCCGGCCGACCCGTTCCACGAGAGCGATCGTATCCGAAGGCCCGACCAGGCCAATAATAATGTTCATAAGTACCTCCGCAAGGTGTGGAATGCAGCAACATCACGCTTCGCTAGTTCAAGCTTATCTTTCTATTATGGAGGGCAGAGCCTGCAAAAAGCAATCCGCCCCCAGTTTTCCCTCCCAACTTTCCTGTCCAACTTTCCGTCCAAATGTCCAAAAGAAACATCCGTTCTCCGCTTCCATCTTGATGTAATTATCGATTGACACAGGTGCGAAAGCAATGGTAGTCTTTATATGGAATATATACAGACAATTTCTTTAAATGAACGTATTTCCGTTTCTGTACGATGAGACAGCGGCGGTAGTTTCAATGTAAACGTATCCTTGAACGGGGAGGATGAGATGAACAGCTTCCAAAAGGAACAATGGCTCGCTGATATGATTGCCTGGCGAAGAAACCTCCACGCCCACCCCGAACCGGGCTGGCTCGAATACCGGACAGCGGCGTTCGTGGCCGCACAGCTGGCCTCGCTTGGGCTGGAGGTGACCGTCGGCCGCGGCGCGTGCTCGTCGAAGGCGCGTATGGGCGTGCCTGATGCGGAGACGATTCGCGCTCACGAACAATTAGCTTTGAAGGAAGGCGTCGATCCCGAGTGGCTCGGGCGAATGAAAGGGGGCCATACGGCAGTCGTCGGCGTGCTTCGCGGCGCCAAGCCGGGGCCGGTCATCGCCCTCAGATTCGATCTGGACTGCGTCGAGGTCGGGGAGGATGAAGGCTCGGAACATCTGCCGAGAAAGCTGGGCTTCGCTTCCCGCCGGCCGGGACTTATGCATGCCTGCGGACATGACGGGCATCTTGCGATCGGGCTTGGGGTGGCGGCGAAGCTTGCCGCAAGCGCGAACGAGCTGGCTGGGGAAGTGCGACTGCTCTTCCAGCCTGCGGAAGAGGGCTGCCGCGGCGCGCAGTCGATGGTGGAGTCCGGCTGGCTCGACGGCGTCGATTATTTGTTCTGCGGACATATCGGCCTCAAGAGCAACACAGTCGGCGAGATCGTCGGTTCGGTCAGCGGCTTCCTGTCCACGACGAAGATTGATGCCGTATTTCGCGGCAGAGCCGCACATGCCGGAGAGTCCCCGGAGCAGGGGAACAACGCGCTGCTCGCCGCCTGTGCCGCGGCACTGCATCTGCATGGCATCAGCCGCCACGGAGGCGGGGCGACCCGGGTGAATGTGGGGAGGCTTGAAGGAGGCGCCGGACGCAACGTCGTCCCCGGGGAAGCGAGCCTGAAGCTCGAGCTTCGCGGTGAGACGGAGGAGCTGAACGCTTATATGGCTGGAGAGACGAGCCGCATTTTGGCTGCGGCGGCGGCGCTGTACGATGTAACCTGCGAGTGGGTTACGGTCGGCCGCGGAACGAGCGTGGAAGGCGACGTTTCGCTCATCCCGCTGATCGAGAAGGAGTGCGCCGCTCTAGAGGCGGTCGGCTCTTTTATCGGTACGCTGCCGTTCGGCGCTTCAGAGGATGCGACATTTATGCTGAGGAAGGTCCAGGAGCAGGGAGGGCGCGGCGTCTATATGCTGTTCGGTAGCCCGTTGGCCGCAGGGCACCATCATCCTTCGTTCGATTTCGACGAGCGGGTGCTCGGGATCGCCGCCGAACTGCTGGTCCGTCTCGTACTCGTCTGCCCCTACTGGCCGGCGGAAGATCAATCTGGTACTTTCAATTAGGAAGGACTGAATCGGCTTGACCCGAATGACGATAGCCGCTACGGGCGACAGTTTTATTACAAGACGTCTGCCGGTCGGGGACGAGACGCTTCCCGGCTTGGCCGAGCTGCTCGGCCGGTCCGACATCCGGTTTACGAACCTGGAAGTGACGGTGCACCGGATGGAAGGGTTCCCGAATGCACAAAGCGGCGGCACATGGGCTGCCGCCGACCCGGCCGTGCTGGACGATTTGCAGCGATACGGCTTTAATGCGCTTGCCTGGGCGAACAACCATACGCTGGATTACTCCTACGGCGGGCTGGAGGCGACGAAACGGTACTTGGACCGGTACGACTGGGTGCATGCGGGTGTCGGGCGCAATTTGGCCGAAGCGGGCGGCATCCGGTATATGGAGTTTCAAGGGGGAAGGGCGGCGCTGATCGCGGCTACCTCGACCTTTCACGAATCGTGGCGCGCCGGAGAGCAGCGCTCGGACGGAATCGGCAGACCGGGAGTCAATCCGCTCCGCTATGTGACCACCTACCGCCTGTCAGAGGAGCAAATGAACCAGTTGAAAGCGATTGCATCCGAGACCGGCATTAACGACGAACACGACATGCTGGCCAAGGAAGGCTTTGCGCTCAGCGATCCGGACATGATGCTGTTCGGCGGGCACCGTTTTATCGTCTGTGAGCAGAGGGGAGCTGCGACCAAGCCGCACCAGGCCGATCTGTCCCGGATACTTGAAGCCGTCCGGCATGCGAGGCGTCAAGCCGACTACGCGATCGTCAGCATTCACTCCCATGAGATGAAGGGCAAGCGCAAAGACGCTCCGGCCGATTTCCTCCAAGAGTTTGCCAGACGTTGTATCGACGAAGGGGCGCATGCCGTGATCGGCCACGGGCCGCATATTATACGCGGGGTGGAACTGTACAGAAACAAGCCGATTTTATACAGCTTGGGCAATTTTATTTTCCAGAACGACTCGGTCGAATGGCTGCCTTCCGATTATTATGAGAAATACGGTCTTGGTCATTCGCATCATACGGCTGATGCGCTCGATGCGCGCAGCGCCGGCGATACGCGCGGATTGGGCGCCAACCCCGACGTCTGGTCGTCCGTTGTCGCGTCGCTCGTCTTCGAAGGCGGCGAATTGCTGGGGATGGACTTCCATCCGATCTCCCTCGGGTACGGAACGCCCCGATACCGCCGGGGCTGGCCGAAGCTGACCGGCGATACGGGCATCTTGCGCAAACTGCAAAGCTTGAGCCGGGAGTTCGGGACCGAACTGCATATCGAAGGAACGCAGGCGAGCTGGAGAGCTAGCCGGGTATAACGATCGATGAAACGGAGGAATTTCAAATGCTGTTATGCGGAATGAGCGAGCTGGATATTACCCCTCCTCTCGGCAGCTCTATCCCGGGATATACGGAGGAAAGAAAATCCGGGGGAATCCGGGACCCTCTCTACGCCAAAGCATGGGTCGTCGAGTCGGATGAGACGGTGCTGGCGTTTATTGCTGTCGATGCGCTGTACATTCCGGCTCGCGAGGCGAACCGGATTCGCGAAAGGCTGCTAACGTATACGGGAATCCCGGTTGAGCGAACGATGGTAGCCGCGACGCATACGCATACGGGCGCGCCTGTGCGCATCGGGCTGGACGGGAGCCTCAGCGAGGAATATTTGGCTTATATGGCCGATAGGGCGGCCGATGCCGCGATTGTCGCTTATAACGGACGGAAGCCTGCCCGTATAGGCTGGGGGACGGGGCAGGTGGGCGATGTATCGTTTAATCGGCGCTATTGGATGAAAAACGGGCAATTGCGGACGAATCCGGGCCGTCTGAATCCGGATATCGACCGGCCGGCCGGGCCGATCGACCCGGAGCTGTCGGTCGTACGCGTCGACAGTCTGGACGGACAGCCGATGGGCATCTTGACGAGCTTCGCCTGTCATACGGATACGACCGGGGGAAGCGACTACAGCGGCGATTACCCGGCCGCCCTGTCGGCAGCGGTGAAGAAGTCGCTGGGCGAGCATGCCGTCAGCGTATTTCTGCTCGGCGCGTGCGGGGATATTAATCATACCGATCCGGGCAAGCCGATGCCGGCGGAGCGAAACTTTGCGCAGATCATCGGTCAACGTCTCGCCGGGGAGGCGCTCCGGGTACGCGAGTGTATTGAGACATCCACGGACACCGAAGCCGGCGCCGTCCGCGCCTTTATCCCGATGAAGCAGCGCGAGGCGAGCCAGCGGGAAATCGAGCAAGCCCGGAGCGCGCTGGGGGACAATCGGGTCGTCGGAGCGGAGCGCTTTTTCGCTGAACAAGTTTTGAAAGTGGCGGAGCTGCCCGGAGGGGAAGCGCTGCTGGAAGTTCAGGCCTTGCACCTGGGCGATCTGGCGTTTGTCGGTTTGCCGGGAGAGCTGTTCGTGGAGCTGGGACTTGCCGTCAAGATGGCTTCCCCGTACGCGTCTACGATCGTGAATACGCTGTGCAACGGCTCGATTTACGGTTATGTTTGTACGGAAGCCGCCTACGAGCAAGGCGGATATGAGCCGAGACTGAAAGTATTCAACCGGATCGCTCCGGGGACGGGGGAGCGTCTGACGGAATGCGCATCCGCGCTCCTGGAGCAGTTGGCGCGAGCGGAATAGAGGCGTCAGAGACGATCATCGTTCATATCCATGAAAACCTGGCCGCTGGTCAGGTTTTTTTGTGCATTTAGTAGGTTTAGGTTCGATAAGGGGTTAAGCGATAAAGCGATAAAACGATAAGCGAACCGAGACATATTGAACTAAGAAAAGCTGCCTCTTGCGCAGGGTCATTCGTCGTAGAAAGGGCTTCGTTTAGAAGCTTTTCTTTTATCACGCCATAATGTTAATCTTCTTCACCGTACTAAAGCAGACAAGGGGTTTGGAGCCGTTATTTTGTTCAAAACCCGCTTGGATAGGGAAATAAGAGCGGTTTGGATCTGTTAAAACTAGCGAAAAAGGTACAGATGAGGCGAGTGGGCCGAAATAAGGGATACAAACGAGGCTGTCGATTCATTATGGACAACCAAGTGGAAAGGGAAAAGATTACCTTCTGGCGAGCTTTGTCTGGAATCCCCTACCTTACAATCCTAATTCAATCAAGGGATTCCGGACAACCTGTTTGAGTAGAGGAAGGTAACTTTTCACTTGGAACGGCCTGCTAACACTTCTACACAATGAATCAACACCCCTCCCAAACCGCCTCTATTCGTTTTCGTCCCGGGAAAAGGCCGGAAATAGGAGGTGCCAAAGACTTCTATTCGGTTACTCCGCCCGTACGTAGGTCGTTTCAGCGAAGCTAGACATGATCTGCTCACCAGAATGAGGGTAACATGCTTCAGTTGGAGTCGGATTGTTCCCTGTAAAACCTCATCAGCGAGCGGCTGGAGGATCGAAGGTACCTATTCCCTCCAACGCGCTAACGTGCGGTTTTGCACGTCAAAGAACTGTCTGGACGTTTTACTTGACGGTTTTTCTTAAAAGGATAATTGTACTTGGAAATGAAGAACCCCCAAAAACGGTGCTCATATAGCCAGGTATGAAAGCGGAACTGGAATAAGGCAAATAAAAAAACGGCCGTTTCGGTGGCTGCCGGCTGATCTGCAAACGAAGTGATTCTTTCGTACGCGCCTCATCATATTCGCTATTTACAGATCATTCGTCTAGTGGTATTTTGTTATATATAATATATAATACATAAAAACGACTCCATCATAAAGCGAGGGAAATCGTATGCGAACGTTGAAAAGGGCCGTTCATCTGGACTTCCACACGATGCCGAACGTGAAGGATTTCGCCGAACATTTCGATGCCGGGCAGTTTGCACGTACCTTGAAGGAAGCGCGGGTCGAGTTTATTAACGTTTTCGCCAAATGCAATCTGGGCTTCGCTTATTACCGGACCGATATCGGCATTCCGTATCCGTACATGAAAGGCGATATGCTGGGCGAGATCGTGGAGGAATGCCACAAGGAAGGAATCGGCGTAGCGGCGTATTTCAACATCGGCATCGATCACGAGATGGCGAGAAAACGCCGGGACTGGTGTGTTTTGAACAAGGACGGCCAAGTGATATCGGGAGACCGTACGGGTAACTTTTTCCGCCTGATGTGTCTGAATTCCGGCTACAAGGACTACATGCTCGGTATGATCCGCGAGGTGGTGGAGCGGTATCCGGTAGACGGGGTGTTTCTCGACTGTCTGGTGACGAATCCGTGTTACGGAAACGAGTGTCAGGAAGAACTGCAGGCTTGCGGCAAAGATCCGCTCGATCATCATGAGGTGGACATGTTCACGAGGCAAAAGGTGAACGATTTCTGCTGGGAGGTCAAAAAGATTACCGGCGACGAGCTGCTCCTGCTGCCGAACGGGCTGGGCCATATCCACTGCGACGGATTGGGCTCGCATATTGAGATCGAATGTTTGCCGGGAGCATGGGGGTACGATTACTTTGCGGCCCAGGCCGCCTATTCCCGGACACTCGGCAAGCAAGTGCTGTACATGACGGGACGGTTCCACGCCAGCTGGGGGGATTTCGGAGGGCTGAAGACAAAAGCGTCGCTCGAATACGATTGCTGGGACGCGATCATGAACGGGATCACGACCTCGGTCGGCGATCATATGCATCCCCGTGACGGACTGGATAGTTCGGTGTACCGGAGAATCGGCGAAGTGTACCGCGATATCGAAGCTTACGAGCCATGGACGGAAGGAGCGGCGGCAGCAGCCGAGATTGCCGTCGTGCTACCTCCGGGAAGCGATCTCGGAGCGAACAATCCGAGGTTTCCGAAAGGTCAGCAGGTGCTGTATGCGGCAGCCCGGATGCTGGGCGAGTTGAAGTACGGGTTCAATATCGTAGAGGAACGCGGCGACTTCTCTTTCTACTCTGTTATAATCCTGCCGGACGAGGTGACGGTAACTCCGATCTTAAAGGAGAAGCTGGAGCGGCACCTGGCTGCAGGAGGAAGCGTCATCAGCACCGGTTTTTCCGGTCTGAATACGGAACGGACGCAGTTCGCCCTTGAGCAATGGAATATGGAGTATGTCGGCCCTGACCCGCGCAATGCGTCGTACTTCAACATGATCGAGCCTTCGGAACAGTTCGATTCGGAGTTTCCATATGCCGTATACAAGCAGGGGATACAGTTGAGAGGGAAACCCGGGACCGTTCGGCTCGCCGCCGATGTGGACGCATATTCCAACAAGATGTGGGACGGCTTTCACGGCTATTATTATACGCCTCCGGCGGCAGCTTCCGGTCTGGACGCAGCCGTTCAGTCCGGCCGGATCGTGCAGATCGGATTCCAGCTTTTCGGGGGATACGGTGAGAACGCTTATCCGGAGTATAAATATTTGATCAGGCATTGTCTGGAGAAGCTTCTGCCCGATCCTTTGATCAAGCATGAAGGCATCCCTTCGACTGCGCGGGTAACCGTCACCCGCAAAGACCAACTGGACATCCTGCATGTCAAAGCGACATATCCCGAGCTGCGGGGAAGATACAACGTCATCGAGGAGCATAATCGTTTGCACGACGGCATCGTATATGTAAAGGGGGGGGATGTGAAAGCTGTGTACACCGCTCCTGACCGGACACCGGTTCCGTTCGATATTGTCGATGGGTATGCGAAAATCCGACTGCCTGCGGTTAACGGCTACTTGATGACTGTGATCGAACGCAGCGCGGGCGTGTAGCGAGGAATCGAACCTTGCCGCAGCCCAAGAAGGACGGTGGTCCCAGAAGTGCCCGCATGACAGGGAGCGTCCTATTGCCGAACGAAAGGACCTCAAATTCCATGGTAACGTGGCGACTGAGGTCTTTTTCTGGAGGTGAGTTGGTCCCAAGTGCGGCTCCACAAATCGCCAAACGGACTTAGGAGACAGCCCCCAGATGTGTGCGGCGTGCGGCCCCTTACGTATGCGGGAGAGAGGGTGCGGTGCCTTTGCTCCAGCCGCTCGTTGATGGATGACATCGAAGATGTGGAATAACGCATGATGGCAAATCGGACGATCAGCCTCTTCATGGAATCACACATCCATAAGGTTTTATGGGAACAATCCGACTCCGCATGTAGCACGTTACCCTCATTTTCGTGATCCGTTCATGCTTAGCTTTGCTGAAACGAAATTCGCACGAGCTGAATAATAAAATAGGAGTCTTTGGCACCTCCTATTTTCCGCTTTTTCGAAAAACCGCAACAGATAGAGGCGGTTTGCACCCCCTATTTCAACCAAGTGGGCGGGTCTGCACGCTTATCCACGGATAATAGCAGTCCCAAACCGCTTTTAGTCCCCAAGCGAGGGGGGAAGACGAATGGCCACGGAGCAGGGCTGAAGCGGAAAGCTCAAGATGTGTAACCTTGCGGCATTGCTAGTCCGATCGATAAGTGAGGAGCCCCATTGCTGCTACCGTACGTTGAAGACGAATTTAACCATTCTACGCTATCAAAAAAAAGAGCCTTGCCGGTCGATGGCGACCGCCAAGGCTCTTTTCTCGTTCCCCCGCCACAGGACGGCGGAATTCCGCTTATCTAAAATCCGGCGGCGTCCGGCGGGCGACACCGGTCAAGATCGCCGCTTCCACGACCGCGCGCCTGACGCGCACGACGACCTCCTCGTTGAAGATGCCGGGGATGATGTACTGCTCGTTGCGCTCGCCCTCGGATATGACGGAGGCGATGGCGCGGGCTGCGGCGAGCTTCATCGGCTCGTTGATGAACGTCGCCCGGCAATCCAGTGCGCCCCGGAACATGCCGGGGAAGACGAGCACGTTATTGATCTGGTTCGGGTAATCGCTTCGTCCGGTTGCGAACACCCGCACATGCGGCAGCGCTTCTTCGGGAGCGATCTCCGGGTTCGGATTCGCCATAGCGAAGACGATGTTGTTCGGCGCCATCCGCTGAACGTCTTCCGCGTTCAGCAGCCCGGCACGCGATACGCCGATAAAGACGTCGGCGCCGGTCAGCAATTCCTTCAGGCTGCCCGGCGTATCTTCCACCTGCGGCTGCTCGGCGAGCCAGTTCCACATCGGGTTCGGGTAGCTGCCGCCGCGCACGATCGCGCCGTCACGATCGACCGGGACAAGCTGCTTCACGCCGGCGGCCAGCAGCATTTTGCAGATCGATACACCGGCGGCTCCGATGCCGTTGACGACGACCCGGATATGCTCCATCCGTTTGCCTACAACTTTCAGCGCGTTGATCAGTCCGGCGACGACGACGACGGCCGTTCCGTGCTGGTCGTCATGAAACACCGGAATGTCCAGCTCTTCCGCCAGCCGGGTCTCGATCTCGAAGCAGCGCGGCGAACTGATGTCCTCCAGATTGATTCCTCCGAAGATCGGACTGATCGCTTTGATTGTGCGGATAATTTCCTCGGTATCCGTCGTGTCGAGGCAGATCGGGAAGGCGTCTACATCGGCGAGCTGCTTGAACAGCATCGCTTTTCCTTCCATAACCGGAGCCGCCGCATAAGGACCGATGTCCCCAAGACCGAGGACGGCCGTCCCGTCGGTGATAACGGCTACCGTATTGCGCTTGATCGTGAGCGAGTACGCTTTTTGCGGATTTTCGTGAATGGAAGTACATACCCGCGCTACGCCGGGGGTGTACACCCGCGACAAATCGTCGCGGTTTTTGACCGGAAGCTTGGGCTGAACCGATATTTTTCCTCCCAGGTGGGCAAGAAAGGTGCGATCCGATACGTTCACGACTTCGACACCCTTAAGCGACTTCAATCCTTCGACGACCCGGGCTTCGGCCGTATCGGAGACGTCGATCGTAATATCCCGGACCGACCGGTCGCTGCCGGGACGAATTACGTCGATTGACGTAATGTCGCCCTTGGCCAGACTGATCGCCGAAGCGACCTCACCGAAATTAATTTCGCTATGATTCAATTCAACGCGGACAATGATACTATTGTAGGCCATTATCGGATGTTCCCTTCTCATTTAGGAGTATAATATCAGGTTCGATTAGAAGCTGGATATCGCTTGGGTAATCTCTCTGGCGCCTTTCTGCAGCAAGTTGCGGGTGATCTGGGCATCGTAATGGTTGGAAGCGCTGGAACGGAACGCGCCGAGAATAAGGACGATCTCTCCCCTCGAATTAAAGATCGGACAGCCGAGTCCGGCGATACCGTACGTATACTCCTCAAAGCTTTCCGAGATGCCTTCTTCGCGGATTTGCCGCAGGTTGTCGAGGTACACATTCAGATCGGTAATCGAATTGTCCGTATACCGGGGCAGCTTGCCGTCGACAACGACCTCCTCGATAATGCTCAAGGCGGAATGAACCGACGGTATGAAAGATCGTCGTTCGTTATTCGTGGAGGGCTGCCTGTTCACCTATTCGCATACATTCTTTCGTCTAAAAGAGCAAGGTAAAGGTTCCTCCGCGGATGATCCCCAATTAGAAGGATACATCATCTATTCCGTAAACGACAACTATATTTGATAGAGATTATGAATCGAGGAGCCTTTACGTTGCAGAATTCTGCCTAAAAATACCTTTGTCCAGAAAACTATTATACCATCAAACCTGGCATCGTCTTGTTCGTAAAAGTCTTCCACGTAGTACCTTGATGGGGAGGCCGTTGACAAGCAAGGTGAAGCCGTATAAATTTCAAATGGGGCCTTTTGCCCCCGGCTTGTATAGCACAGTTTCCTTCTCCGCTGTATCGTCCGGAAGGGATGTCGGAATGGGAGTACGGCATGTACGGCGTCTGTCAGCTTGGGGGTTTCCTGTATATGGAAGGTGTTGCCTCCACACTCCGGAATCGGGCCGGATAGAAGACGATGTCCTATGTGATTGCGGCCGGAACGGCCTTTCAGAAGTGAAGGACGACCCGAATCCGGGAGAGATGGAGAACATACGGCGCAAATCCGGTAATCGGGGAAGTACTGACCAGACAAGTGCGAAGCCAGGGCTGATTCAGGGAACTTGCCGCTAATTCGGGAAAGTGGGGATACGATGAAACATCACTTATATATGAACGGCCAGTGGAAAGAAGCGCCCCGGTATACGCCGCTGTACTCGCCTTATTCCGGCGAGCTTGTGGCGGAAGTAGGGGAAGCGGGGGAAGCGGAGACCGAGGAGGCGATCCGTGCCGCCGAAGCGGCCGCTCCGGTGATGGCGGCGATGCCGGCGCACGAGCGGGCGGCGATCCTTGACCGGGTCGTCGCCATTCTCGAACGGCGGCAGGAGGAGCTGGTGCGCATTTTGGCGCTGGAAGCCGCCAAGCCGGTTAAGACGGGACGCGGCGAAATCATGCGGACGATCCAGACCTACAAGTTCGCTGCGATGGAAGCCAGGCGCTTCCATGGCGAGACCGTTCCGCTGGACGCCGCGCCGGGCGGAGAAGGGCGGATCGCTTTTACGATGCGCCGGCCGATCGGCGTCGTGGGGGCGATTACGCCGTTTAATTTCCCGTTTAACCTGGTTGCCCATAAGGTGGGCCCGGCGATAGCGGCGGGAAATACGGTGGTGCTGAAGCCTGCCGGGCAGACGCCGCTTTCTTCGCTCGTGCTCGGCGATATTTTTGCCGAAGCGGGACTGCCTGCGGGAGCGCTTAACATTATCCCGGGGCCGGGAGCGGTAGTCGGGGAGAAGCTGGTGAGGGACAGCCGGGTCAAGGCGATTACGTTTACCGGCAGTCCGGCGGTGGGCATCGCGATGAGAAACAAGGCCGGATTGAAACGGATGACGCTGGAGCTGGGCTCCAACTCCGCGCTCGTCCTCGATCGGACTTGCGACATTACGCCGGAGCTGATCCAGCGCTGTGTGCTTGGCGCTTTTTCCTTCAGCGGGCAAGTCTGCATCTCGATCCAGCGAATCCTGGTCCATGAGGAGAAGGCCGAGGCGTTTGTGCAGCAATTTAAAGCGCAAACCGAGAAGCTGGTCGTCGGCGATCCGCTGGATGAGGCGACGGACGTGTCGGCGCTGATCAGCGAGAAGGAAGTTCGCCGAATGGAGGAATGGGTCGGCAGCGCGGTCGCCCAAGGAGCGGTAGTCGTTACCGGCGGCAAAGCGGTCCATCCGCGGCTGTATCCGCCGACGATCCTGACAGGGGTGCCGACGACCGAGCCGGTATCGTGTCAGGAAGTATTCGGTCCGATCGTCACGGTCGGGTCGTTCTCGACGCTGGACGAAGCGATCCGGGAAGTGAACAATTCCCGTTACGGACTTCAGGCCGGCATCTATACGAACGATATCCATGCGGCGATGCAGGCGGCGGTCGAGATGGACGTAGGCGGGGTCATGATCAACGACTTTCCGACCTTCCGCGTCGACAACATGCCCTACGGTGGAGTCAAGGAAAGCGGCTTCGGCCGCGAGGGCATCAAATATGCGGTAGAAGAAATGACCGAGCTGAAGCTGATCTCGATCAAGCTGAAGCCGTAACAGGCAGGCTGCTGCCTCGATAACCGTCCGGGAATGAAGTGCCCCGCTAGTTAGATCGCATCTAACCGCAGGAGGTACGTTCAAGTTCCGGGCGGTTTTTTTTACCGCTTGCTGCTTGTGGTGTTGGGCGCGCTGGAGAACGGCCGGCTGGAGATGAGAGCGGGGGAGCGGTTTGCTTTGCAGGACGCAGCCAGCGGCCATTCGCGGAGTAGGAAGCAGAGGCAGCACGGGCCAAGCGTTGCTCCGCGTCGAAGATTAGTGCTATAATGTTCAATTTAAAGGAGCAGATGCAACCCCACTACGTGTTAACAGGAGGAATCCGAATGGGATACGTCGAAGAACTTCGTTCCGCGGTCGGCCACCGGCCATTGATTCTTGTTGGAGCGGTGACTCTTGTGCTGGATGATCAAGACCGCCTCCTTCTCGAACAGCGTCGTCATCCGTACGGCAGATGGGCGCTGCCCGGCGGACTGATGGAGTTAGGAGAGTCGGCCGAGCAAACCGCGATTCGCGAAGTCCGGGAAGAGACGGGACTTACGATCGGCGATTTGCAGCTGGTGGACGTCTTCTCGGGCCCCGAGCAATTTATAACCGCTCCGAACGGAGATCAGTTCTATGCCGTCACCGTAGCGTATTTCACCCGAAATGTAAGCGGACAACTGCAGATCGATTACGCCGAATCGCTGGATTTCCAATATTTTGAATGGTCCGCTCTGCCGGGCGACATCGTGAAGAGCCACAGGAAGATTATCGACCATTATCTGTCTCAGCAGGAGCGCAGCATGGGGCACAGGTAGCCGGGATTTTTTCGAAACGGGGAGGAGTTTACTGATGGACTGCAGCGCCGATCGAAGCGTCGAGCTTCGTCGCTTGATCGAAGAAGCTGTCGCATGTTTTATTTCGCCGGATGCTGTTGTGCTGGATTTGGAAGAACAGCCGGTTCACAAAGGATTTTCGGCCACTGACATTTATCGGCATCAAGTGCAAGTGGAGTATCGGAACGAACGGTTAGTAACCTCTTACATCACTAAAAACGCAAGTTTGAAGGAACGCCGGGTATTGGCGCTGCTGCACCGGCAAGGGGCTGCTGTACCTTACAGCTTCTCCCGTGACTATGAGGAGGATCAGTCCCGTTACGTCTGCATACAGGATGTTGACTATGCGACGGATTACGGGGCCGTGGATGCGGAACAAGTTCTCGGACAAGAATTCGAACTGCTTGCTCACCTTCACGCCAGTAACCTGGGTCGCAGGCACGAACTGCTCTGGCTTCCTGAAGCCGACTCCGGTTATATATCCCGGATGCTTCGCGAGCGGTGGGAGCCGTCGTGGAATCAGGCTGTGCAGGACAAGGATTTCGCAGCCTTATTTCAATCGTACATACCGGACATCCAAGCCGCAGCCCAATCGATTGCAGATGATCTGGAACCGATCCTTAACGACGCAAGCTCCCATACATTAATCCATACCGATCTGCACCCGGGCAACGTATTGGTTCAGAACAACACCCGGATTCGTTACATCGACTGGGAGGAAGCCGGATACGGATCGTTTTACTTGGATATTCCGCTTCGCTTCACGAGCTTGGAAAAAGCGGAAAAATACCGAATGGCGCTCGAAGCAAGAGGAGTCTCCATAGACCAGGACGAATTCAGACAGCGGTATATAACGGCTTCCCGGTACATAGGATTGCGGTATATGGGGTGGACGTTCGGGTCGTGGCGCACCGATCGGCATACGTTCGAATCGATGATTCAATACATGAACATGGTGCTAAGTTAACAAAAAGGGACTGCCCGACGGTCATCTGCGATGGCTGCTTGGGCAGTCTCTGTTTATTACGAGGTATAGGCGGGAGGGCCACCCGACTTATTGGCGTCTGCCCGGCCTGGTAATATTTAATGAAGTCATTTATTATCACAACAAGACTCTCTTTTTTTAGTAAAATGGAAGCATCAATGTGCCTGGGATGTGAGAAAGATGAGTTCAACAATCGCTTCACTGTTCGATCAGTATTACCGGGAGAAGGACTTCGCCGCGCGGGACTGGTGAAGACGAACGATCAGGTACAGTTTGCACAAGCCTACGGCTTAGCGCATAGAGGATATAAAGTGGCGAATACAGTGCAGACCAAGTTCGATACGGCATCCATCACTAAATTATTTACAGCGGTTTCCATTGTGCAACTGATCGATAACGGGACTATCCGGTTGGATGATAACATAACGGAGCTCCTTGATCTGTGAGGGACTGCAATTCCGGACGATGTTACGATCTCTCACTTGCTTACCCATACTTCGGGAATCGCTGACGATGCGGATGAGGAAGAGGGGGAAAGTTACGAGGATTTGTTCAAGAATAAGCCCAATTATTCCATCCGAAATTGTATTGACTTTCTCCCGCAGTTTGCGTACAAGAAACTTAAATTTAAGGCGGGGACGAAGGTAAGCTACAATAACTGCGCTTTTGTGCTGCTTGGGCTCGTCATCGAACAGGCAACCGGCGAAGGCTACCGGGAGTATGTTGAACGAAATGTATTTCACGTTTGCGGTATGAAACATACATCCTTTATATCCAAAGATGACGGCGACGCTGAGGCGGCGGAAGGGTACTGCGCCGTTCAAAAAGTTGAAGCCGCAGACCCATCTGGAGAAAACATTCGAATGGGGGAGAATCGTTAACGGTTACGGGTTTCACTTTACTTATAATAAGGAAGGGAAAGGTTATCGTCTCTACAAGGAAGGCTCCAACGCCGGAGTTGCGGCGATGCTTGCCTATTACCCGGACCTGGACACGACCAGCATCATATTAGCGAATCAAACGTGCAACGTCTGGAAGCTTCACTGGGAAGTGGAGCAATTGCTGTTCGACGGGTTAAAGTAAGACGAGCTAATCAGAAGCGATCAGAAAGAAGGTGTCCCGATTGTCACATTCGGAACGCGTCTACAGTGTGGTGACAGCTGGCGTATATGTGCTTGCCCGCGGGTTGTTTCCGTTTCAAGCCGGTCCGGACCGATCCGGACAAGTGCTCGGCGTCGTCAGGCTCGGCGGTCATCGGGAGGAAGGCGAGACAGGCTGGGAGTGCGCATCGAGAGAAGCGTGGGAAGAGGCGTCGATGCGGGTGAATCCGATCGCTCCGCCCGCTACTTATTGGCTTGATTACGGAGAGAGCGACCGGTTGTCCCCCGGTCCGTGGGAGGAAGACGGCATAGCGCCGATTCTTGTCTCAAGAAAGGAGGATGGAAGCATTACGCCGATTTATTTGGCGACTTCCACGGATTCGCCGGTTCCCGCTGCGGAGACCAAGGCGCTGCTCCTGCTCCGCCCGGAAGAGATTCGGCGTATGGCGACAACTTCGATTACTTTGAGGCAGTATTTGGAGGCGGGAGGGCAAGCGGTGTTCAAGGCAGAACTGCCGCTCGATTTTATTTTGCAACCGTTCCCGCATTTGCGTCTGCTTCACGTTTTGCTGCAGATGCATCCGGAACTCGCTCGGCTTGCGCCTCCCGCCAGGCAGGTATAAAAGAATGGAAATGGAGTCAGAAAATGATTCACACGGGAACGTGTGTTTGGTATACTGCTAAGTAGATGCGAAAATCGCAATAGACCAGACTCCAGTCTCCTGCTGCACGCGGGACGGCGGGAGGGAAGGAAGGTATACATGGTTACGGACCAGCTCACGGAAATAGACGAGGTGATCGCTTATATTCATAAGCATTTGGATGATCCGCTGCCTCTCTCCCGGTTAGCCGGCCATATTAGCTACAGTCCCTTTCATTTTACCCGGCTGTTTAAGGAAAGGGTCGGGCTGCCGCCGCTTTATTACGTATCTTCTCTCCGGCTTCAAAAAGCGAAAGATTTATTGCTGCAGACGAATATGAGTATTCGCGATATCGGCCTGGAGATCGGCCAGCAAAGCCTCGGTACGTTCACTACCCGGTTTACCGAACGGGTAGGCGTGTCCCCGTCCCAATTCCGGAATTCGCGGCTGCAGGCGGACGATCAGTTTCGCGCTTTGCGCAAGCTTGGCGATTGGGAACCGGAGCAGCGGTATTTGAATCACCTTAATACGGTAAGAGGCACCATCTGTGCGGAGATTCCTTTCGATGGCGTCATTCTGATCGGCCTGTTCGCCAAACCGATTCCCGAAGGATTGCCCCTGTACGGGACGCTCCTTCCTTCCGTCGGCGATTTTTGCTTTACCGGCGTCAGGCCGGGCACCTATTATTTGATGGCGACTTCGCTCTCGTGGGGGATGCAGGCGATGGATATTTTGCTGCCGCACGCTACTTTACGGACCCGGACGAAAGAGCCGATCGTAGTCGGCCCCGGGTCTTATATCCCGCATCTGCAAGTTACGTTATATCCCCCGCGGGTGGACGATCCGCCGATTCTCATCTCTTTATCGCTGCTGATGAACAATTTCATGAACAGAGTGACAAGCGGCGTTACCCGGTAAGGCGCGGCGCACCTGGTTCTGCTGTTGTTTAGATCCGCTGCTGCACCTGCCGCAGGAAACCGCCGCAAAGCTCCAGTTGTCGTTCGGCGAAAGACCAGTCTCCATGCCCCTCCAGCGCCAATGCCGCATTGCAAAGCGTCGACACCAGAATACGCGCGCGTAATATGAATCCGAACGATTCCCGGTCTGCTGCAACCTCCGGACGGTTCAGCACGGCTTGCAGAAACGGCTCCTCCCACCCCCGGAACAACGCCAAATTTGCGACAAACGAAGCATAGTCCCAATATCTCGGCATCCGGCTAACGTCCTCGAAATCCGTCCAGCGCCAGCCGTCCGGGCCCGGAAGCAGGTTGCGCGCATGGGAGTCGCCATGGGCGGGGACAAGCTCCTCCGGCCGGAACCGGCGCATCCGCTCGTCGACGCTCCGGTACGCTTCCAGTGCCCGGCTGATTCGCGGATCGTCGTATGCGGGCATCGCTTGGATGATTTGATACGATTTGTCCCAGACGCCAAGAACGGGAAGCTCCTCGGGAAACGAAGCCATTGCCGACGTCAGGTCACCGATAAGCCCGATCGCCCGGTCCGGGGCGAGAGGGGACGCCGGAGCAGGCGGTACGTACTCCCAGCAAGTGACCCACGTGCCGCCGGCCTGGAACGGAACGGCCAGCGTCGTATCGGGTTGGACGACAGGAACTTGGCATATGTGCAGATGACGCGCTACTCGGATCTCGCGCGCCAGCGTCGCTCCGGCTTCCTCGAGCCGCAGCTTAGCCGCTCGGGCTACGACGGGGTAGAGGGCCAGGTGTATAAGGAGATTGGCTCCATTGCTTAGCACGGAAGGGGTGATATTGACGAAGCCGCGTGCTTCGACGGCTGCCGCGACTTGGTCTACCAGCTTATGGGGAATAGTCAACAGGTACTGTCCTCCTCGAAAGTTGATCTTCGTATAACGTAGCTTAGCGGCAGAACGGCTTCAAGCGGATAATTCCATTATGCTTGTTCTTTCCGCCCGAAATGCCGCTTCGTCTGCCGGGAATCTGGTATGATGCGGAGTGGAATCGTTCCATTCGGGAACGGATACGGAAAAACGGGAGGGTTATAATCATGACCGCATCGAATTGGAGCACGGCTGTACAAACCGTTAAGGGTGTCTTATCGGCGACACTCGCCTGCCCTCAGACGGATCTCGACCGTGAGGGCGTATCGGTGTACGAAGCGAAAAGTCTGGAAGGAAGGCTCCGGTTTCCGCTTCGCGAAAAAGCGTTAACGATCGTAACGATGGGGAAAGGCGTCGTCGTTTCGTGCAGCGCGGACCGGATGGACTGGGCGAGGCGGGAGCTAGGGGGGCTCGTAACCGGGCAAATTTTCACGGCGCGGACGGCCGCTTTACTGGAGGAGCTTGTCGCACAGGACCGTCAGTTTATGGCGGGACCGGATCAGAAGTATGTATGCTCTGCCGATCATTTCCGGGCGTTTACGGTTCCGCCTGGAGTTGGCGTCTCCACTTACCGCGGCGACCAAGTGTCTGGCTTGTACGGCTACACCCGGTTTAAGCACGCTTTGTCGTTTCGGGCCGACAGCCCGCGGCCGGATAAGATGGCAACGATAGCGGTTTGCGACGGGACTGTCGTCGGCATTGCCGGAGCATCCGAGGATAGCGAGACGATGTGGCAGATTGGCGTCGATGTGCTGCCGGAGTACCAAGGGAAAGGGATCGGCAAGGCGGTCGTCGGCACGTTAACGTTATCGATCCTGCAGGAGGGCGTTACGCCGTATTATTCGACGATTACGAGCAATCTGCAGTCGAGACAGCTGGCCGCCAGTTTGGGCTACTGGCCGGCTTGGGTCGAGATGTACGCCAGAGACAGCTCATAGTCCAACGAGACATGGAGCCCGGACTTGCTTGTGGCGGGAGGTGCAGCCGCTCGGCAGCGGGGCGCCTGTCTGGGCATCTGGGCAGGAATAGGTTCCTTCACCAGGCACGATACCCGAGTGGCCGATTAACTGGAAACGATTCCCTCTCAGCGGACATTTTTTGGAACCGCCCCGTTAACTCCCTTTTAGGCTTATTTCTTTTCTCCATGGCATGTCTCTTGATAACGCGTGATGATTAGAGTGCCTCTTACACAGCTTCATTCCTGCTGCGAAACACTCCCTTCCCACATCCCCATCCAAATATCGATAAATCACAAATGTAACGTCTATTATCGAATAGACCCCCTCTTGGAACCCGGTGTATATTGGTTGTGATCTTCAAACAAGGGTGTACCAGGGCATAGACAGGGGGATGCATATGAAACGCGAAATGCATGCAGACGTCGCGATCATCGGCGGCGGTCTGGGTGGTTTTGCAGCTGCGCTGGCAGCAGCAAGAACAGGCAAGCGTGTTGTATTAACCGAAGAAACGGATTGGATCGGCGGCCAAGTGACGAGTCAGGGAGTACCGCCCGACGAACACCGATGGATCGAGGAGACCGGTTGTACGAGAAGCTACCGGCAGTTCCGGGACGGCGTGCGCCACTACTATCGCAGCCACTTTCCGCTGAGCGATCTGGGGAAGAAGGCGGATATTTTTAATCCGGGCAACGCGCTCGTCAGTAAAGTAAGCGGCGATCCGAGGACCGCGCTGGCCGTCCTGCTCGAAATGGCGGCTCCATACACGCATAGCGGCAGACTGGTCATTCTGCTTAAGCACGTACCGGAATTGGTGGAGACGGAAGGGGATACGGTTCGCGCCGTCACGATGAGAAGTCTCGAATCCGGGGATCGCCTGGTTCTCACGGCACCGTATGTGCTCGACGCGACGGAATGCGGCGATCTGCTGCCGATGGCCGGGGTCGAATATGTAACGGGAGCGGAGTCCCGGGAGCAGACCGGGGAGCCGCGCGCTTTGGAGGGAGCGGCGAATCCGTCGGAGATGCAAGCGATCACGCATTGTTTCGCTATGGACTATATCGAAGGCGAAGACCACACGATCGACAAGCCGCGGGATTATGCGTTCTGGAGAGAGTTCAGCCCGGATTATTGGCCGGGGCGGATGCTGGGCTGGATCGGTCCCCATCCGGTCACGCATGAAGCGAGACAATACGTGCTGTTTCCGGAAAACGACTTGTTCCCGCTGTTTGATTACCGCCGGATCGCCGACAAATCCAATTTCGCGCCAGGTACGTTTGAAAGCGATATCACGATCGTAAACTGGCCGCAAAACGATTACGTACTCGGCCCGGTTATTGACGTAAGCGAGGAAGAGAAAGCCCGCCATCTGGACGGGGCGAAGCAGATCAGTTTATCGCTCCTCTACTGGATGCAGACGGAGGCGCCTCGTCTTGACGGTAAAATCGGCTATCCCGGACTCCGGCTGCGCAAAGATATTTTCGGTACGGAGGACGGTCTGGCCAAATCCGTTTACATTCGCGAATCGCGCCGGATTCAAGCGGAGTTTACGATACTTGAGCAGCATGTGACGAAAGAGTTCCATCCGGACGGCAAGGCGGAACGGTTCCTTGATTCGGTAGGCATCGGTTATTACGCGATCGATCTGCATCCGAGTACGGCGAACCGCAATTATATTCATTTCTCGCCGCTTCCGTTTCAGATTCCGCTTGGCAGCTTAATCCCGGTCCGGGTCAACAACCTGCTGCCGGCTAACAAAAATATCGGAACGACTCATATTACGAACGGCTGTTACCGGCTTCATCCGGTCGAATGGAATATCGGCGAAGCGGCCGGACTACTTGCTTCCTTTTGCCTCGATAAAGGCGTGCAGCCGCGCTCCGTCTACAAAGACCCTGGCCTGCTGGAGCAATATCAGCAGTTGCTGACCGGACAGGGCATCGAGCTGATCTGGAACCTGTAAGCTTACACTTGTAGAGAAAAGGGGACTTGAGAATGAACGTTAATTGGAAAAAAGGGCTGGTCTTTGTATCTCTTAGCGTACTTCTCGCAGCATGTGGCGGACAGAACGGAACAACAGGCGGAACAAGCGCAGGGAGCGAGACTCCGCCGGCCGGCAATCCGGCCGAGGCGCCGGAGAAGCTGAAGGACCCGGTTACGATCAACTTTTTCTATAACGGATATTCCGGATCGCTGATGGACGAGTGGAAGGCGAAGGTGAAGGACAAGTACAACATCATCTTGAACCCGTACTTGAACGAAAACATCGACAACCTGATCGCCTCCGGCGTGAAGCTCGACTTGATCGCTTATTCGGCGGGCGGACTGTTCAAGGCGATGGACCTGCAGCTCACTTCCGATATGAGCGATCTGATCGCCAGACACAAATTCGATATGAGCCGGCTGGCGCCGGGCGTGCTCGATTCTGTAAGAATGTATACCGACAAAAATGACGTTTCGGTCATGCCTTATGAATTGAACAATAACGTCGTGATTTACAACAAAACGATCTTCAACAAGTTCGGCGTTCCGTTTCCGAAGGACGGCATGACTTGGGAAGAACTGAACGAACTGGTCAAAAAGGTATCGCGTGTCGACAGCGGTATCCAGTACAGAGGATTCGCCTACAGCGGATTGAATCTGATCTACAAAAATCAGATGGGACTGCCTTTCGTCGATCCTGCATCGAACAAATCGCTGGTCAATACCGATGCGTGGAAAAAATGGCTGAGTACGATGGCCGGATTATACCAGGTGTCGAACAACGACCTGGTCAACGCCAAGGAAGATCAGCTGTTTTTCAAGGAACAATCGCTGGCCATGCGGGGAGGGCCGAGTCCGCTGGAGCTGCTGCCGCCGGCGATCGAGAGCGGTTTGGAATGGGATGCGATTACGAATCCTCGTTTCGCCGGGATGGAGAATGTCGGGTCGCAGATGAACGCGCCGTTCCTCGCGATTCCTCCGAACAGCCCTCACCGGGACGAGGCGTTTAAAGTAATCATGTTTTTCCTCTCGGATGAGATGCAGGCGGAGAACGCGCGGGCAGGCCGGGTACCTGTTCTCAAAACGGACAGCGTCGTGAAGGAATTCGGCACGAAGCTGCCGTTCCTGAAAGGGACGAATTATGCAAAAGCCGTGTTCGCCGATACTATCGGCAAGCCGATCCGGGTTACCAAATACGACGGCACCGTCAGATCCCAGCTCTCCGCAGCGATCGTGGATGTCGCCACTGGCAAGTCTGATGTGAATACGGCACTTCGAACCGTTGAGGAGAATGCGAACAAGGCCATCGAAGCGGCGATGAAAAAGTAAGGAAGACAGACAACGAATGAAGGAGCCGGGACGACTCGTTCCGGCCTCTTTCACGTTACGTTGTGTATCGGATTGACCGGGCTGTGCTCACGGACGGTTGACATTCCATGGAAAAGACTCCGTTCAGCTCCGGTCGAAGCTTTTTCCTTTTCCAACATCTTGGGCTTAAACGAAGGACGGTGGCGATGATGAACATTAGAAAAATTGCCGTTATTACGGCGGAAAAAAACGATTTTACAAACATGCTGCAGCTTCAGAAGGCGAACCTCGCTTTTTTCGCCCCTGATGCCAATCCGAATCTGGATGAATACGACGCGGTCGCCGTGCTGGGCGGGGTGTCGGAAGAGCCTCTGCTTCTGCGGGCCCGGACAAGAAATGCGGTGGAGAAGCAGATCAAGGCGGGGAAGAGGGTGTTCGCCGAATATGTGGGCAGCATCGGCCACGTTTATTGCGCCCCTCCGGTCAGCAGCCGGTACGAGCGGCTGGCGGTATGCGCGGACGGGGTTATCGACGGACTGGAGGCGGGCGAGCTCATCGAGGATCAGTGCAATATGCGTCTGAAGCCGCACAGCATCGCCTGCTCGCACGGCTTGCCTATTCTGCAATATGTAAAGCTTCATGCTCATGACCGGGTAGAGATGACGCCGGAGCTGACGAAGCCGGTATCCGACCGGGGGCTTTGGTTCGATACGCCCGACAATCTGCTCATCTGCTCGCTGCGCCTCGCTAATTTCGCGAAAGCGAGATTTGCGCCGAGACGTTCCGCGCTCAAGCTAATCGGGTTCATCCTGGAGTGGCTGTTGGACGGGCCGGCCGATCTGAGCGGAGCCACAGCCGCTTATTCGGTGGGAGCGGAGCGGCCAGAAGCTCCGCTTGCCGAACAGATTAGAGACAGCGCGGATCGCGCCGTTCGCTGGTTCGAGCGGTCCGGAGTCGTCTATGACGAAGGCGTCACCGGTGCTCTGGAAGGACCGGGAACGGAAATATATCCGGACGGCACCCAGCGGATGAGCACGATTCGGCGGGTCGATTGTATCGGAGAGATCGCGCTGCCTTATTATTTGAACCATTTGCTGACCTCTGACCGGCGCAGCCTGGATATCGCGGACAATCTGCAGCGAGTCGTATACGGCGAGTTCCAGTGCAAAGATCGGGACGAACCGTGGTACGGCATGATTCGTTGGACGGAAGAGGCATGGGGCGTCTGTTACCAAGACGATGTGGCGCGCGCTATCCTGCCGCAACTGCTCAAATGTCTGTACTCCGGTACGACCGAGCATTTGGATGATATTGCCGAGGCGCTGCTGTTCCTTGTCCGTACGACCGGGACCGACGGGACGAGAGTGTACCGGACCGATAATATCGGACTTACGCCGGAGAAGATAGAGCAGCTTCGGTCGGAGCCGGGCCGTATGCCGAGCGCGCATTACAACGGCTTTTATTATGCTGCTCTGCTGCTCGCCTACCGGTTGACCGGCATCGGAGAATTCCGCGTGACCGCGATCCAGGGGATGGAGACGATGATGGCTCTATATCCGGATACGAAGCGGGAGCAGAGCCAGACGCAAGAATATTGCCGGCTGATCCTGCCGCTCAGCTGGCTGGTCTGGGAGACGGGAGAGGAACGTCATCGGGATTGGCTGTACCGGGTTGCAGGCGACCTGCAAAAGTTCCGGCATCCGACCGGGGCGTATCTGGAATGGGACGAAGGGTACCGCGCCGCCATGCGGCACGAGATCGGGCAAGGCGAAAGCTCGCTGATTTCGCGCAACGGCGATCCGGTCATCGATCTGTTGTACTCGAACAATTGGCTGCCGATCGGGTTTATCCAGGCGTATTTCGTTACGAAAGATCCTTATTTCAAGCAGCTGTGGGAAGAGATCGCCGGGTTTCTCGTGTCCGCTCAACTCCGCAGCGACAATCCGGTTCTGGACGGAGCGTGGACGCGGGCGTTCGACGCGGAGAGATCGGAAGTGTTCGGTTCTCCGGCGGATGCGGGCTGGGGACCGTGGTCGATCGAATCCGGCTGGACGGTGGGCGAGATTTCCGCCGGGCTGTTGATGGGACTGCTGGAGGAACGGCTGCTACCTCATTATGAACAAGGTTCGGCCAATAAAGGATAACCTGCGGAGGGAACCGGGTCGTCATGGGAGTACTGCGGGAATCGAAGCGTTGCATTTTGAAGAATCGTTCTTTATGATGAAGGGTAGGAAGGGCCGGAGCCTTTCCGGCAGGATCGGGGAAAGGGGAGTCTTCATGGCACTTGACCGCTCGCTAATCAACCAGTCTCCTTCGATGAATGATGCCGTATGCAGATGGTTCGAGGAATTCCCGATTTATTTGCGCCACGATTTTTTAAGCGCGCATAACTTCAGTATGCACACCCAGCCCGGCATCGAGCTTAATCTGACGCTGGAAGGCCGAGGAACATTCGTAGTTGATAAAAATATATTGAGGCAGTCGCCCGGCCAACTGCTCGTGTTTCCGGGAAAAATGCCCCATCAAGTGTTTATCGATCCGTCCGATCTGTATACGAGAATGGTCGTTCTGATCGACGACCGGAGCTTGTCTTCCTTAATGCCGGGCCGGGACTTCGACTGGTTGTCCGATGTGAGCTGCCACCAGGTCAGGCTGCAGCCGGATACGTATATGACGATGAAACACCTGCTCTTCATGATGCATAAGGAGATGAGGGAGCGCAAAGTCGGCTGGCAGCAGATGATAGTCTCCGGCTTGATGAATTTGACCGTACTGGTCAGACGCTGTCTGGAGGCCGGGCAAACGCTGCAAGGCAGTCCGGGGAAGCGGAAGCCCGGGCGGCGGGCCGGAGAAAACCCGATTTTGAAACTATGCCAATATATCGAACAGCATCTCGATGGAGATTTGTCGCTCAAGAAGATGGCCGACCATTTTCAGCTTAGTCCGGATCATCTGATTCGAACGTTCAAGAAAGAAAAAGGGATGACCTATCACCAATATGTGCTTCTCCAGCGCGTATTCGAGAGCAAACGGCTGCTCTTGCAGCAAAGCGAGATGTCTCTGACCGACATCGCTTATTCGGTCGGGTTCGCCTCCTCGTCCCAATTCAGCAAAACGTTCAAAAACATTACCGGGCAAACGCCGAGCGCATTCCAGCAGCAGGTGCAGACGAATATCCCGTAAGTCCGGCCGCGTGCGGGGATCATCGTCCGTTCAAGCCGCACTATACAGAAGGACAATCCCTCAGAAGGTAGATGAGCAGGCTATGCAGCCGCGCTTCCCTTTTGAGGGATTTTTTACTATGATGATGGTAGGAAACACCTGACAGATGTTGCGTCGGATACAAGGAGTCGATTAGATGAGGAACAGCCAGATGAAGCCGGAAGTTCGGGCCTACTTGGACCGGATCGGCTACGACGGCCCTGCGGACGGCAGCGCCGAATGCCTCGCCCGCTTGCAGGAATGCCATCTGCACACGGTGCCTTACGAGAACTTCGATATTTTGAACCGGGTGCCGATCTCGCTTCAAATTGAGGCGATTCATAACAAGATCGTAACGCGCAGACGCGGAGGTTATTGCTTCGAGCTGAATGCTTTGTTCGGCTGGCTGCTGCGGGAGCTCGGATATTCCGTCACCGACCTGTTCGCCCGCTTCTGGCGGGACGAGCCGAATCCGCCTCCGAAGCGCCGGCATCAGGTGCTGCTCGTGACGGTTGGGGACGCATCGTATTTGTGCGATGTCGGCGTCGGGGGGATCGTTCCCCGCAGACCGATCCGGATGGAGGAAGGGCTGGAGCAGGTGCAAGGCGACGAATGTTACCGGATGGAGACGGACGACGATTTTGGCTGGGTGCTGTGCGAGCGGAAGCGCGGGGCGTGGAGCCGGATCTACTCGTTCAGCGAGGAACCGCAGCTGGCCAGAGATTTTGTGATGGCGTCGTATTGGTGCGAGAACAGCCCGGATTCGATCTTCATCCAAAATCCGATGGTCGCGATCCGTACGGCGGAAGGACGCAATACAATCGCCGGAGGCGAGTTCCGCATCTTCACCGCAGAAGGCGTACGCACGCTCGTTCCGCAGACGAAAGAGGCATACAACGAAGCTTTGCGCACTTATTTCGGTATCGATCTGGGGTAGCAGGGACCCGGGGAAGCGGCCTGGAACGGCAAGTTACGCCAAACGAAGAGGCTTTCGGATTCGGTTCCGGGAGCCTCTAATCGTTATGGGCGGAATAAGTGATCGGTCGAACAGCTTCCCGCCGCCCCCGCCCCCGCACACAGCACAGACAAGATTTACCGGGCGATGTCCTGCAGTCCGGCCATACCCTCGTAATACCGCTCCATCCATTGACGGAAAGGACAGGCGTCGTCCCAGTAAACGGTGCCGCTCGCTTTGTGATATCCCCAGACGAGTAAACGTTCATGAATCAGATGGACACGGAAACGATGTGTCCATCCGCTATCCGGCGAATCCCGGACGGTTCGATTGTCCCAGTATCCGGTCATGAATTGCCCGGCAAGCTCCGGAGCGTCCTTGTCGATGTACATCGCATACGCACGAGGCAGATCGGCAATGCCGTCCCCCATGACGCAAGCGGTAAAATCAAAAGCTCCGGACACTTCCCATCCCCCGCCGCGCCGCTCGAACAGGACGTTGTCCAGCTTGTAATCCCCCATCACGAAGCAAGGCTTCCAACCGGAATCGAACGCGCCGCTCGATGCGGCAAGTACGCGTTCAACCCAATCGCGATCCTCCGAAGTGATGACCGAATACTTTTTGGCGTCCTCGAGCCAAAAGCGGATTTTCGTATACAGCCATTCCCGGTAAGGGTTGTCGTGCACCGGGAAACTGTCGACGTACCGGTCGCGCACCGGACCGAACAGCCAATCCCGATACAGCTGCTCCAAAGGAACGAGGCCATTCTCGCGCGGCACATACAGGGCCGGCCGGTCAGTGGTGAATTGCTGCATCCGGGCGAGGTTGCGGCCGAACGCCCTCGCAATGCTCCGCTCGTCATCCGCGCTCAGTCGTTTCTTCATCTCCTGGGTATCGGTATGGACGCCGCCTAGCCGGGGCATAATCGCATAACTCCATCCGAACAAATCGGACGACAGGTCGAGATGGTAGGGGGCCGGAACCGGCACGCCGGTATAGGCGTGAAGTTGGTCTATTATAAACTTTTCCAGCTGAAGCTGCCCCGGGTTCGGATTGCCTCTCATCACATAGTCGCCCCCGGTCGAAGAGATGAATATCGTCTGCCCCAAGCTGCCTCTAGCGGTCTTCTCGGCCTTCCGGAAGCGTCCCAGCTGAAACCGGTCCAAAGCCGCCTGAAATTGCCGGCCGGAAATCGTTCCTAATCGTTCGCCGTAATGGAAGCTGTTCATGGATACCTCCAAGTATAGGAATATATGTTCCCATTATAAGGAATATGTCCGCGATAGACAAGAGGGTCGGGTTGGTTGCCTCAACCGTCCTCCCCATTTTCCCCTGCTTTTTCTGGTGGATCGTATATAATGGGGAAGTTAGGTGACTAGGGCGATGAGGTCATACCGGCGGTAGCGAAAGCCCGCTTTGCAGCAAAGGAGAGAGTGGCTGATGTCAGATAACGTGTACAAATATACGCTTTGTTTCATTCAGCGCTGCGACGAGATTTTAATGCTGAACCGGCGCAGCAAGCCGGAGATGGGCGTATGGAACGGAGTCGGAGGCAAGCTGGAGACGGACGAACGTCCCGAGCTTGGCATCATCCGGGAAATCGCGGAGGAGACGGGAATTCGGCTGGAGCGGGAGCAGGTTGTGCTGGCGGGCAGAATTACATGGGTTACGCCGACGATGAAGTCGGGCATGTACGTCTTTCTGGCGCGTGTGGGCGACGACTTGGACTATCCAACCCCTCGGATGACGGAAGAAGGCATACTGGACTGGAAGCGGGTCGCCTGGATTTTGGAACCGCTGAACAAAGGCATAGCGCATAAAATCCAGCATTTTCTCCCGCCGATGCTGGAGGGTGCCGTATACGACCATATTTATGATTATGATTCCGGGGATAACGATATCGGCTACACGCGTTTGCCTTTAGGGGAATCGGCCGGCAGGCCGGCACCGGCAACGAAGTAAGGCCGGCGAACCTCCGGCATCGATCGCCTAATCGGCTGTATGGAATGGACCCGGGTTGCCGTTATATCACTAGAGGGTGAATGCGTAATAATGAGGGCCGACAAGGCGCCCCCCTATGCAATCAATCCGTTACTAATTCATGGAGGGATTCGGCAATGATCATCGAAAACGACAAGCAGCAGCTAAAGGTTCAAAATGCGGACATCTCGAAATCGAGCCTGACGAACGTTAATGCCGAAGGGATGACGATCCGGTGCGCCAACATCGGAGGCGTAACGTATACCGACGTGTGCATGGCCGGAACTTTGATTAGCGACGCCAATATGAGCGATATTACGATAGACGGAGCGCAACTGGGCGGGGCCGTCATCCGGAATATCGGCCTGCCGCCCGAAGGCCATCACGCCTACAAGCCTGGGGAGAAGCAGCGGCCGCTGAAGTTCGAGAACTGCACGCTGCACGACAGCACGTTTACGAATTGCGATTTGAGTCATGTCCGACTGGAGATGTGCGACATTACGGGACTGACGATTAACGGGATTCGCATCGACGAGCTTTTGGAGCGTCACGGGAAAGCTTGAGCCGGTTCGATCGTGCAAGCATCCTGTACGTACATCATGAGCATGGAGCGGGGCAGCCGCGGCAGGCTGCTCTTTGCTTTTTGGTTGAATCCGGAAACGATTGCGCCTGATCTACGTATAAACGTAAACAACTAGAAACAGGAGGGCGAGATGTATGTTCGATATGGGGCCGTCGTTTGGCGGAGGACTATCTTCCTTTATGTTCTCCGTCGTGCCGATCTTGGTTATCGTCGTATTTGCGATCGTTATCGTTCGGATGGTGATGAGCGGGGCACGTTATGTAAAAAACGCGAGCACGCCGCAGGAGTCCATATACGCCAAAGTCGTCGCCAAACGGATGGACGTCCGACATTATACGAATCAGCACAATCACGGCAGCGGAGCGATCCATACGTCCAATTCGTCGCGCACGTACTACTACATTACACTCGAGTTCGATAACGGCGATCGCAGAGAGTATCTGGACGTCAAAAACTTGTACGGTCTCGTCGTCGAAGGGGACATGGGATATGCGGCGGTGCAAGGGGAATGGATTGTTGCGTTCGAGCGCAGCGCCGGTTGAGGGTTGAGAGAGTGACTAGCCTAAAAGAGACGGTATGAAGAAACGGTATGGGGCGTCCTGGGGCGTTCCCCCTCCCCTCCCGCTGACACGACCTGCTGCATAATGGACATGGGCGCAGCTTAGACAGCCCCTAAGGAAAGATATGCAGATTAACGGACAAAAGCGACGCTTACGATGGTAAAACACCAGTAAATAAGGGATAATTCGCCGCATAGATGCTCGGATGACCGTTAGAAATGAAAAGCTGTAAAAATCCGCGTTTAAGCTGCCGTGATGTCCGTTAGCGGAATGAAAAACGGGAAATGAGCGGGCTTGGATAGTCTGTGGAGAAAGATTCGGAAGCAGTCGGACCAAATCAAATCGGCTGAAGATCAGAGTAAGAGACACTCGGAACTCCGGGATGGCCGAGTCATATGGATTCCGCAACGGATTTGTCCTGGGCTGGAGCCCGGAAGGGGGAAGCCGGATCATCGGGCGAGCTGCTGGCGGTTACCGGAGCGGGAGCCCGGCGGAATCAACGGAATTAAAAGGAGGAACCTTTTACGAGGGGCCTTCTTTTTTTGTTTTTTAAAATAATTGTCGTTTAGCGATAAGATTTCGACCTGCTCAATACATTACTTAATAGAGGGCAAGATTATGTTTAAACAGCCTTCGACCGGATGAGGAGGGGGAAGATGAATTTTGACCAGCTTTACGACAGTATCGTACATAACAAAGCCGCAGACGAAATCGTTATCCGGTTCAGAACCAATTGGCTGCCGGGTGTCGTTATGCATCTGGCATCCTACGAAGCGATCAAGTGCGAACGTTCCCTTGGGGCAAGCGATTACGAGGAGATCGAGGATAAAGTGTTCGAGATCGTGCTGCATAAGGCGGCCGAGACGAAGCGAGGCGCCGCGTTCCGCGCCTGGGTCTGTCAGGTGATCGTTTATGTGAGCAAAAACCAGCTTCGCAAGATCAGCCCGATCCTGGTCGATTTTACGCCGGGCGGAGGCTTGCGAAGCCAAAGGTACGAGAAGCAGTTGGCCGACCGGAACGAGGAATTGAAGGATCAGATCGAGGAAGCGCTTGAGATGCTGCCTCCCAATCAGCGCAAGGCGATCATTCTCCGGTATTGGCGGGGGTACTCATCCAAGGAGACGGCTGAGCGGCTTGCCTGCAGCAGCAATCAGGTCGATCAATGGGTGCATAAGGCGAAGAAAACGCTGGCCGAATCGCTGGCGCAATACCGCGGAGTCCGCAAGGCGGACCGGGAAGTCAAGCCGTCTAGCGGCAGCGGGGTACGCGAGAGCGGCACTCGGTATACCGCGGCAGGCGGGCCGGACGGATTCGGGCCGGATGAGCTGGAGCCTTTCGAGCCGGATGCCGTCCTGCTGTTCCGTTTTGCGATGGAGGATGAGCTGGGGACGCCGGAGCAATGGAACGAGCAGCTGCGTCTGGATGAGAAAATAGACGGACCGCTGCTGGCCGGGAAGTTTGACGCATGGAGATGGGAGCGGCGGACACTGATCCATTTGCTGCGATGTCTGGGCTTGCCCTGGCAGGAGGCGGCGGAGGTGCTGCGCAGACAGCCTTTTCATGCGGCTTGTGCACGAGCGCTTTTTGACGATCGGCCGGCCAGCGGCGGCAGCGGAGACCGGACGCCGATATGAACAGGAAAGGAAGGGTTGCCTTGTACGCCATCTACTACCGGAGCAAGCGGCTGACCAAACCGGGGACCGAATATGAAGCGAGAATGGATTTGCTGAGGCTGAACAGTCTTTTTTTGCATTTGGAAATACGGGAAATCAAGGAGCGACGGGGTCGCGTTGCTCCGGAGCGCAAATAACCGGAGACCCGGCTTGTTGGATGCTGTGGCATGCAGCATGAGGCACCGTCCGTCCTGCAGTCCGCTTGAAGGCGGAGCTGCAGGACGGACGGTAGTGTTTGTAGTGCGCCGGCTTGGCTTAACTTAGCCTCTCCACCCGGACTCCGTCGGGAACGTCCAGCTCCGCTTTGCCGTCCGCATAGCTGAATCGGACTGTCCCGGAAGGAATCCGGAACTGCAAGCTGATCTTGTCCAGGGAGGCCGGGACCCGGGGTGCGAACGTCAGCGATGTCCAGCCCGGCGAGGCCGGCTTGATGCCCGCTATTTCTTCGATGAGCAGCGGGATCGGGGCGCTGGCCCAAGGGTGGCAGAGACTCGTGTTCCGCTTCAAATCTTTGGACCATACTTCGAAGCAGGTGGTCGCGCCTTCCTTCACCATCGTGCTCCACGAATGCAGATCGTCCGAGGTGATCAGCTCGTATACGAGTTCATGCTCCCCTGCGGCAGCGAGCGCCTGCAGAACAAAGTAGGCTATATAAACGCCGCAGCTTAGGCGCTTCTCCCGGATCAGGCCGACGACGGCACGACGGTCGCGCTCTTCCGTCAGTCGGAACAGCAGCGGCAGCGCATTGGCATGCAGCGAGGAATGGAGCGAGCCTTCCGCATCGGAGAACAAGTTCGTCTCCGTATTCAGAAAAGCTTGCCGGAACGCATTCTTGAAAGAACTTCGGACCCCGCTCTCCGGGTCCGGCTCGTTCAACAGCTGCCGGATCTCGCTCATGGCGAGCATCGCTCCGTAATACCAGGCGTTGACGACGTTGTGGCAGCCTTCTCCGACAGGTTCGAGCGGGAAGTCGTAGCCGTCGCGCATATTGGTCGGCCAGTCGACCAGATTCGGCTTGTCTGTTACATTCGCGAGCAGGCCGTCTTCCCGCTTGTATTTGTCGTAATACCGCATCAGCCGTTCCGCTACGGGAAGCATCTCCCGCAGGAAATCCGTATCTCCGCTGAGCATCGTATAACGCAGCAGCTGCAGAGGCCATTGCAGGGAATAATCGACGAACTCCTGCATGAAATGTCCCGGAGCTACCGCCATAAAGCCGGAACAAGTGCGGGAGGACAACACGGCGAAATCGATCAGCGATTTGCGGAACAGACGAAGATCGCCGGTCAAGTAGGCATGGGCATGCGTGATGATCGTATTGTCGCCCAAATATTGGCCCTTCTCCCGGGAAGGACAATCGACGTAGTTTTCCTGGGAGCCGTATTTCACGCCTTCACGGCAAATTTCCCAGATCCGGTCCAGCAACGGATCGGACGACTCGAACCGGCTGGCCTCCTCATCGAACGGATAGTGGCGGACGATGACGCCGAAGCTGTCCGGGTCCGTCTGAACTCCCGCCTCAAGCAAAACCTCGACGTAACGGAAAGCTTTGTAATCGTAAAACTCGAGCTCGTCCTCATCGCTGCCGGACAACGTCCATACTTCGCGATACGTGCAATTGCACCGCATCTTGTAGCGGACGCTCCCGTCGTCCTCCAGCTCCTCGCCGCACCGGATCTCGATCGTTTGCCCGGGGGTGCCGCGCGCCTTCATCCGGAACTGGCCGGTCCGCTCTCCGCCAAAATCGAGCAGGAAGCCGCCGGGGTTCTCCGGCAAAGAGACGATCTGCACCGGCTGGATCTCATATACGCTAACCGTCGGGGTAGGCTGTGCAAATAACCGGTGATCGTCGGACCAATGCTCGGCCGGAGTCCGCCAGCCGGAGTCGTCATAGCTGGGCTCCCGCCAGCCGGTAAGCTTCAGCCGGTTGTCGATATGTTCCAGATACTGCGTGTCATAACCTACGGTCCCGCCGCTCGCATATTCGCGGGCCGTCTCGATCTTCCACGTCCGGTCCGTCTTCACGACCGTTCGTCCCTGAACGTCCAGCTCGGCGATTAGCCCCTGGCGGTAGTCTCCGCTGTTGAACGCCCGGCAGATCAGTCCCTGATAATAGACGTGGACAGCGATTACGTTGACCCCCTTATGCAAAAAAGGAGCGAGGTCGTACCGGTTATAATAGTAGTGATAATGATTCCCTTGCGCAGGACCTTGGCCGACAAACGTCCCGTTCACATATAGCTTGTAGCAGTCGTCGGCGGTAATGTGAAGCACGGCGTTTTCGTACGAGTCGTCGAGTACGAATGTGGTTCGGGCGAGCATATGCCGGTTTTTCAGATCGTCCCGGTGTTTCGGGCCTTGGCTGGGCTCCAACTGCTTGCGGTATACGTCGATCGGCTTTAGGCCGGCGAAATCTTCGTCCATAATCCAGTGGGCAGACCATCGTTTGTCCATTTCTTGCACTCCTTCTCGGGTTGTAAACAGCTGTCGATCCGCAGGGTGACAGCTCTGTATGCGGAGAGTGTACAACAGATAAGGGCTCCGATCTTGTAACTTTTGCCGAAAAACAGGGGGGATCTGACGCGCCGGGCCTCTTGCCAGAAGGAGCAGCGTATTTTACTATTGCTTCAGAAGGACGAGTTCTGCGGAAGAAGGAGCCTGATATGCTCGTTTACTCGAAGGAACGTTATTTGGAGAGCGACGAATTTGCTTTTGCGGCCTTTCCTTACTCGACGATGCCGGACCGGCCGTTTACGCCTCATGTGCATGAATTTGTCGAGCTTGTCTACGTGGACAGCGGCTGCGGGGAACATCTGTACAAAGGAAACCGGTTTCCAGTATCCAAGGGAGATCTGTTCGTCATTCCGCCTTACGCCGAGCATGATTATCGCGTGATCGGAGACGCTTCGCTGGACGTGTACAACATTTTGTTTTTGCCGTCTTTTCTCGTATCGGAGTTGAAGGTGCTGTCGCAGGTGACGCCGTTTGTGCAGTTTTTTTATGTGGAGCCGTTTATGAAGCAAAACCCGGATTTCGAGTCTCATCTGAAGCTGTCCCGTTCGGAAGCGGAGGAGGTGAAGCAGCGTCTCGACCGGATTGTCCGGGAATTCCGCGACAAAGCGCTTGGCTATCGGATTACGGTGAAGGCGCTGCTGATCGAGCTGCTCGTCTGGCTGAGCCGGCGGTACGAGCCGGTAACGGCGGAGCCGCCGTTTCAGACCCGGGACTCGGAAGCGATCCGGAAGTTGTGCGAGTTTCTCGATACGCACTATGCCGAGCCGCTTCAGCTGGAGCAGGTGTGCCGGATGTGCGGCATGAGCCAATCGGCTTTTACGGCCAAATTCAAGGAGGTTACGGGCAAGACGTTCACCGGGTACCGCAACGAGCTGCGCATCCAATCTGCTTTGGAGCTGCTTCGGGGCACGGACGAGAAAGTCATTCATATCGCGGAACGGGTGGGTATCGGGGATAGCAGTTATTTCAACAAGCTGTTCAAGGAACAGATCGGAATTTCCCCGCGGGATTACCGCCGGTTGACCCGGACTTGACGGGGAACGGACAAAGTGGGCCGGAACGAGGCGCGCTTTGTTCTTTTTATTAGGAAATGATGAACCTTGCAGCAGCCGAGGATACGTTATGCACTGTATGGAGAGGAACGGATGATCCCGGATCGGCTGGTTTTTCATCGTGTAGAGGAAATCCAACTTCCGTTATTCCCGAAAGGTACATACATATTATGAGATAGAGGAACTTTCGTTTCCTTTATTTTGGCGTTTTGGAGCGGAGCAGGTTATTTTGTCGAAAGTAACGGAACAGATTCTTCCGCTAAACTTCTTTTCCTGCCGCGAACAACAGATAGCGGAAGTATTTCTTCCGGAAGAAGCTTGACAGGCTGGACGGGAAGTCGAAGTCGCCAGTGCGGTTTCGTCGCAGGTTGCGTGTCAGCAATCGAGCGTGAAGGACGTCAACCGTCATTCCGGCTTTCCGGGCGCCGCTCCCCTTTCCCGGTAGTGTTGCGGCGACACGCCTTCCATCTTTTTGAAGATGCGGCTGAAATAAAAGGGCTCCTGATAGCCGACCTCCATGGAGATTTCCTTGACGGTTTTATCGGTTTGATGCAGCAAATGTTTGGCGCGCTGCACGCGCAGCTGCTGGACGTAATGATGGATCGTCGAACCCGTATACTTGCGGAATACTTGGCACAAATATTCATACTTTCTTTCCGTCGCCCGCTCGAGCTGATCCTTGCTCACTTCGCGCTCGTACGAGTTGTTCAGCAGATTGACGAGCTTGCGGAACGTAATATACGAGATCGGGAACGAAGTGTCGAGGTGGCTGGACTCCATAAATCCGGAGGCGATGCGGTGAAGCATGTCCGCCAGCAGCAGCGTGGCCTGATACCGGAAATATCCTTCAGGCCGGTTCATTGTGCCCAGAAGTTTCTCGAACAGGCCGAGCAGCGTATAGCGGTCCCGGTTGCTGAACTGGCGGGGGATGATCAGCAGATCCTCGTGGCTCACCTTCACCGTCCTTAATTCCGTCCGTTCGGCATGCACGATATTAAGTTCGGAGGCACGATTTAGAACGAATTCGTTCATGCCGGGCTCGCAGGAGAACTGCACCCAGAAAAACTTGCCCGAACCTTCGCACGGACTCCATCCGCCATGTTGCTCCCACGGCTTCAGCAAGTACGAATCTCCCATCTGCAGCGTCATCCGGCTGTCTCCCGCCTGCAAACGCACCGTTCCCTCCGCCACTACGATCAGCTCGTAATAAGGGTTATAGTGCATATTGTTGAAGAAGGAAGAGCTGCGGTTCGTATCGAGAAGATCGGCCCATCTGACGTCGAGCGTCGATAAACGGGACATGGAATAGTATAAAGTCATGACTTCCTCCGATGATTTTTCATGACAAAACCTTAATCCTGTTCATGGATGCGGCGGGCGGCCGTTCCTATAATGAAATCAGGCTACATGCATTATACCATGACGGATAAGCGGCTGGAGGAGAAGATATGGGAATCAGTATTTTGAATGAGCGGGACTATTACCGGATCGTGTACGGCGGATGGCTGGGCAAAAATATCGGCGGAACGCTGGGCGCGCCGGTAGAAGGCAGGAAGGAGCTGCTGGATTTGACCTTTTATCCAAAGCTTCCGGACGGCCCGCTCGAGAACGACGATCTGGACTTGCAGCTCGTCTGGCTGCACGCTTTGGAGCAGTACGGTCCGTCCTTGACCGCCCGGGAGCTCGGGAAGGAATGGGCGGAGCACGTATTTTTTCCGTTCGACGAATACGGGTATGCGCTTGCCAACTTGCGCCGGGGGTTGCAGGCTCCGGTAGCGGGCTGGTTCAACAATCCGTTTACGAACTGTATGGGTTCGCCGATCCGCTCCGAGATCTGGGCGATGGCTGCGCCGGGCGCACCGGAGATTGCGGCATATTACGCGTATCAGGACGCCATCGTGGACCATGCCGGGGGCGAGGGCGTATATGGGGAAATGTTTTTCGCGGCGCTGGAAAGTGCGGTCTTCGTCGAGAAGGACAGAGACCGGCTGATCGAAATCGGCATGAAGCACATTCCGGAAAGTTGCCGGACCGCCAAAGCGATGCGGGACTTGATCCGCTGGCACAAGGAAGGCTGCAGCTGGACGGAAGCGCGCGAGCTGATTCTGGAGCATCACGGAAACGATAATTTTACCGATGCCCCGCAAAATATCGCGTTTACGATTCTCGGCTGGCTGTACGGCGACAACTTTGAGGACGCGCTGCTCAAATCGGTCAACTGCGGCTACGATACGGACTGCACGGCGGCGACGCTTGGCGCGATTCTCGGTATGCTGCTCGGACCGGAACAGCTGCCGGAAAGATGGGTCAAGCCTGTCGGCGACCGGGTCGTGGTGAGCCCTCCGATCAAAGGGTTTCCGGCTCCGGCCAATCTGGACGAATTGACCCGCCGCACGATTCGTATGGGCAAGCAAGTGCTCGCGGCCTGGGATTCGGACATCATCGTGCATCCGGAACTGCCGACCTCCTGGAGCCGGGAGGAAGCGGCATTAGACTCGTTGATTGCTTTATCGGAAAGCCCGGTATCGTCGAACCGGTATCAGCTTCCCGAAGGGTCTGTGCGTAACCCGGATCTGGAACTGGTTATCGAGTATGGGGAGATGGGCCCCGCGATCGGGACGAATCAGACGAAAGCCGTTAGTTTCGAGTTGACGAACTGTTCCCGGGTTGCCGTTGAAGGGACGGTCTCCCTGGAGCTGCCGGACGGATGGACCGCTTCCGAAGCTAGGCCGGTCGTGCTGGAGCCGGGGCAATCGTACCGCTGGGAAGCGGAAATTCGCGCTAACGCGTTGGTAAACTCGTATAACGGCCTGGCTTTTCTATGGACCAGAAACCATGACGTGTCCGTATGGTCCGAACAACGGGTAGCGTTCTCCCTCGTCGGAGCTGCGAAGTGGACGGTATGGGGACCTGACGGGCAGCAGCTCGGGGACGTCTGGTTTAGCGGAAACAGACTGGACTTGGAGAAGGCGCTCGGAGCCGAGACGGAGGGCGTGTACCGGGCCAGAACGACGATGCATGTTCCGACGGAGAGACCGTTCCGTCTTATAGCCGCAGCCAACTGCCCGGTTCGGATGAAGCTGGACGGACAGCTTGTCGTCGACTGCGGCGATACGCTGCCGCTGATGCCGGCTTTCCATAGAGCTCCCCCCAGACAAACGGCCGAATTGACGATCGGGGAAGGTTATCATGAAGTGGAAGTGGAAGTCGTAAAGGGTGAAAACCCGCTCGAAGTATACGTCCTGCCCGTATCCGTAAGGAAAACGTCCTCTCCAGGCCCTTGCTACTTCTTCACGGACGTAACTTGGGGGATCCGTTGAGAGTCGACGCACATCAGCATTACTGGGAGCCGCAGCGGGGCGATTACGGCTGGCTGACCCCCGGGCTGGACGCGATGTACCGGGACTTTTTGCCGGATCAGCTCGAGCCGTTGCTCGGCAAGTACAGGATGGACGGTTCCGTTGCGGTGCAGGCCGCGCCTACTGTGGAAGAGACGAAGTATCTTCTGGCACTGAGCGATACGTACCCTTCGATTCTGGGGGTCGTCGGCTGGCTTGATCTCGAGTCGCCCGGTTTCGCTGAAGCTTTGACCCTGCAGCGCGAGCATCCGAAGTTTGTCGGCATCCGGCCGATGATTCAGGATTTGCCGGATGACTGGCTGCTGGGCGAGTCGGTTGCGGGTTCCATGCGGATCTTGGAGCGGCAGCGGTTTCCGGTCGACCTCCAGCTTCGCCCGCGCCTGCTCGACAGTGCGGTTAAGCTGATGGAGCGGGTCCCGGAGCTTACCGCCGTTATCGATCATTTGGCGAAGCCGGATTGGGGACAATCCCCGGTCCGGTGGCAGGAGGCGATCCGCCGGCTGGCCGAGTACCCGAATGTGATGTGCAAACTATCCGGAATGGTGCCGGAGAGCAGGGACCGGCGGGATGCCAGGATGTGGAAGCCGTACGTGAGCTATATATTGGACGTGTTCGGCCCGGGTCGGGTGATGTACGGAAGCGATTGGCCGGTTTGTCTCTGGTCGGCTGACTACGATCGGGTGTACGAATCGTTGGCCGGGCTGCTTCCTGCCGGACCGGAGGATTCGAGGTGGACCGGCTTGTGGGGAGACAATGCGGCGCGGTTTTACGGTTTGAGATGAACGGACTTCGGCGTATTGCCGTTTTTCTTCCATAACTAATGAACCTTCATTTCCTGCAATCGATCGCGGGAGGGCGAAGGTTCTTTTTATTTTGGCCCTAAGAAAGAGACTGGAGCAGGGATGGGAATCGTAATGGAACCAACTGGAGCAAGCGATACTGCCCGTTTCCTCAGATGCGCCGGCGTACGGGTATGCCGAAAAACCGTCTGGGGGAAATCCCCCTCCCGGACGGTTATTACAGGGGTTAAGATTAGTGCGCAGCGATGCCGAAATACGTTTTGCACGAGTCTATGCCGCCGTTCACACGCGCCGGGAGCCGCTCATGGGCACGGGTCGACCGGATAAGGGTGGTTTGTACCCTGTATTTTGTCCGAAACCCGCTTGGTTGGGGAGATAAGATCGGTTCGTAGCTGCTAAAACCGGCTAAAAGAGTATAGCGAGCCTGTCGATTCACTGTGGACAACCAAGTGGAAAGGGAAAAGATTACCTTCTGGCGAGTTTTGTCTGGAATCCCCTACCTTACCATCCTTATTCAATCAAGGGATTCTGGACAACCAGTATGAGCAGAAGAAGGTAACTTTTCACTTGGAACGGCCTGCTAACACTTCTACACAATGAATCGACAGTCTCGCCAAAGGCTCTTATTCCTTACAGTGCCGCTCCCGCAAACACGTCTTCAGTGAAGCGAAACGTTCATATCCGAGGGGAAGCTGTTTGCGCAGGGGGATTGGACTTGAACAAGGCCGGGTTTGGAAGCTTTTCTTAGAAGGTCGAAACCAAAAGCGGTTGTATACGTTGTATATGGATATGCCAGCCGTCCTGTCGATATATGCGTCAAAGTCTCGCCGGGCCTAAGATCAGTGGCAATCGGGGGCGTCGTTGTACACAATTCCGTCTCCGGTCAATACGATTAGGGGCTGAGGCACGTACGGCTTCGCCTCTACTACGGAAACCCGGTCCTTTTGTCCGTATACGGCCACCACGACGGCTACGATGGCGATCGCCGAGAAGGAAATCCATTTCTTTTTGTTCATCTTGGCCAAGCTCCTTCCGTCAGCAATGAAGTTAGAAGTAGTATACCTTATTTCATACCAGAATACTAGGGATTAATTGGGGAGAGGGTGTGCAATTCCAAAACGTGCCAAGGTTGCCTACCTCGCCAAAACCATTCGTCCGTCGCGTTCGTGGACAGGTCTGATTTTTTGAGGGCCTATTATGAAAAATTTTGCAAACCATGTAACTTTTTTTGTCGATGCGACGTCTATAGTTTGTATGAACGAACTATGAACGCGAAAGAGATAGGAGGAGAATCGGGGGATGGCTTGGCTTCCGCGTTTTGCCGCGAAAAAAAAGAAGGAAACGGCGCCGGCTGCAGCATCCGGTGAACGGCCCGCGACATCGGCTGCTGCGGTGGAGACCGCGTCGGCTGCCGAGACGGCTTCCCGGGACGGAACAGCGGCGGTGGCCGGTCTGCCGGTCAGGGGAGAGCCGGCAGCGAATGAGCTGATTCTGTCCGTCAACCATGTCGAGCGTTCATTTCCGGTAGGCGGTCAGCAGCTTCACGTCCTGAAAGGAATCGATATGGAACTGAGGCGCGGCCAATTGGTTATGCTTCGCGGACGTTCGGGCTCGGGCAAGACGACGCTGATGAATATGATCGGCGGACTCGATCAGCCGAACAAAGGCGAGATTTATTTTATGGGACACCCGTTCCATCAGTGGAATGACGATAAGCGGACCGAAGTGAGACGCAAGCAGATCGGGTTCATCTTCCAGGCTTATGCGCTTATGCCGCTGTTGTCCGCATGGGAAAACGTCGAGCTGTCGATGAGGATGGCCGGTATTCCGCGTTCGATGTGGAAGCCGCGAGTCGAGCATTGTCTGGACCTTGTCGGACTTGGCAAAAGGATGCACCACCGCCCGTTCGAATTGTCCGGCGGCGAGCAGCAGAGGGTGGCTATCGCCAAATCGATTGCGCACCGTCCAACGCTGCTGCTGGCGGACGAACCGACTGCGGAGCTTGATTCGCAGATGGGCGCGCAGATCATGTCGGTTTTTCGCGAAATCATCGAGACCGAGCAGGTGACGATCTGCATGACTACACACGACCCTACGATTTTGGAGGTAGCCGACCATGTCTATCAGATGGTTGACGGGAAATTCGTCACTACATAAACGCAGTAAAACGATACTTACAGTTGTATTGGCCGTATCCATGATAGCCGCCAGCGGTTGCTCGCTGCTTCCGAAAGAAGAGGAAGAGGAAGTGCTTCCGGCGATTACTCCGCCGAAAATTTCCGCGAAGCCGGAGCACACGGTCAAGACGACGACTCTCGAAACGAAAGTGAGAGGTGCCGGCCGGCTGATGTCCACCAAGGAGGAAATCTTGTATTTCACCGAGGACAACAAACGGATTAAGGAAATGTATGTCAAATCCGGAGATGCGGTCACCGCGGGCCAACTGATCGCGGAGCTTGACGTCAGCACGCTGGAAAGTGAGCTTCGTACGCTGAGACTGCAGCAGCGTAGCGAGGAGCTGGCGATGATCGAGAAGCTTCGCAAAAGCGACGGCGACCAATCGGCAACCGAGCTGGAGCAGGCCAAGATCCAGTTCGAGCTCAAAAAGGAAAAGCTGACTGAGCTGGAAACGTCGATCGCCAAGGCGAAGCTGAGCGCTCCTTTCGGCGGGACAATCGTCTCCGTGCCAGTCAAAAAAGGCGACAGCGTCAAGGCGTACGACGATATTGCCGTCATCGCCGACCTGAATGAGCTGACCGTCGTGGCCGACCTGAGCGCCGACGACCTCAAAAAGGTAGCGGTCGGAATGGAAGTGCTGGTCGATATTAACATGGCCGGTCAGCATAAGGGCAAGGTGAAGCAGCTGCCCGCTCCTAAGCAGGATAACAACAACAACCCGGGCGGGCAGAAGAAACAAGACACGATCGACAACTATCTGGTCGTGGAGCTCGATGCGTTCCCTCAAGGACTCAACCGCGGAACGCCGCTAAGCGTGCAGGTCATCACCCAGCGGAAAGAAAACGCAGTCGTCATTCCGGCTTCCGCGCTTCGCAGCTATTCCGGCCGCAACTATGTGCAAGTGGTCGACGATAAGGGGAAACGGGAGGTAGACGTAGAGATCGGCCAGCAGACGTCGACCGAAGTGGAGATCCTTAAAGGCCTGCAGCCGGGGCAAAAAGTGGTGGGGAGATAACGTCTATGCCTATGCTCCGGTTTTTGTATCGTAAAATGTGGAATAACCGCTGGATGACGCTCAGTACACTGCTCGGGCTTATTGTGGCGGTAGCGTTCACGACCAGTATCCCGATGTACTCGGACGGCTCGCTCAAGCGGGTCGTAGCGAATACGCTGCTGGACAATACGGACGGACTGCCTCCGGGCTCGACGCTGATCCGTTATCAGGCGGTAGGGGCGGATAAAGCCGATCTGGAATCGCTTGGTGACGTTGACGCCTACATTCGCGACGAGATTCCGAAGCAGATCGGATTTCCGTTTACGACTTATGCACGTTCCTATTCGATTCGGGGTTCGCAGATCACGCCGGTCGATCCGACCAAGACGGACCCGAGCAAACGCCGCCAGATGACGATCGTCACATACGGCGGTTTGGCCGACCATATCGAGATGTCGAACGGCAGCCCGTTCTCCGATCAAGTCAAGAATGGGGTCATCGAGGCAGTCGTTTTCGAAGAAGCGATGTACCGGAACGATTTCAGAGTCGGAGATGAGTTCAATTATCCGATTACCGGCGGGCAAGGCATCGCGCCGCTTAAGGTGAAGGTTGTCGGCACGTTCAAGCCGAAGCAGGAGGAAGACCCTTACTGGTACCAAGGCTTCGAGGGACTGCTTAACAGCCTGATCGTCAGTGACGAAGTGTTCCAGAACGAACTGCTCCAGCAGAAAAAAATACCGCTTAATCTCGCGAACTGGTATTATGCGTTCGACTTGCGCGAAATTAAAACAAGTCAGCTGTCCGAACTGTCCCGGATTCTGGACCGGCTGGACATTACGCTGTACCAGAAGCTGAAGGATACGAGAGTGGATTTCTCGTTCCAGGATATGCTTACCGAGTTCAAGCGGCAAAGCTTGCAAATGCAAATGACGCTGTTCACGCTCGCTGCGCCGATGATCGCGATGGTCTTTTATTATATCGTCATGAATGCGCGCCAGTCGCTGGACCGTCAGCGGAGCGACATCGCCGTACTGCGAAGCCGCGGGGGAAGCACCCGCCAGATCATTTGGGTATATTTGCTGGAAGGGCTTCTGCTCGGCGCCGTCGCCCTCCTGATCGGTCCGGTTATCGGCTGGATGATGGCGAAAAGCATCGGCTCGTCGAACGGATTCCTTATGTTTGTCGACCGGAAGGCGGTTCCGGTAGGCGTGACGACGGAAGCACTGATGTATGGGGGAGCGGCGGTGCTGCTGGCCATACTTGCGAGCGTAATTCCGGCGGTTTCCTTCGCCCGGTCGTCCATCGTCAGCTACAAGCAGCAGTTGGCCCGCTCAGACCGCAAGCCGTTCTGGCAGAAATGGTTTTTGGATGTGCTGCTTATTCTGCTGGCCGGTTACGGGTATTATTCGTTTCAAAATTATCAGGTGCTGTCGGCCAAAACCGGTTTGACGAACGATCAGCTTCAGGTGCATCCGCTGCTGTTTTTCGTTCCGGCGCTTACGATATTCGCGCTGGGCCTGTTTTTCCTGAGATTATTTCCGTGGCTGCTGCGGCTGTTTAACTGGCTCGGCAAAACGTTTTTGCCCGTACCGATCTATTTGACGCTTACGCAGCTGTCCCGTTCGTCCAAATCGTATTATCCGCTTATGCTGCTGCTTATTTTGACTCTGGGCCTCGGGGTATACAACTCCTCCGCGGCACGGACGATCGATCTGAACTCCACCGAGCGCACGTTGTACCAATACGGCACTGATATCGTGCTTCAACCCGTATGGGAAGCGTACTCGGAAGCACCGCCGCCGTCGCCGGATCAAGGTCAAGGAGGCCAAGGCGGTCAGGGGGGACAAGGCGGTCAAGGAGGCCAAGGAGGCCAGGGCGGAGGTGGAGGCGGCAATCCGGGAGGCAATCCGGGAGGCAATCCGGGAGGTAATCCCGGCGGCGAACCGCAAAACTCGAAGATGCTGTACCTCGAGCCGCCGTTTGAAATTTTCCGCACGCTGGAAGGCGTGGAACATGCGGCGAGAGTGCTGCAAACGAAAGGAAACGTCGTCGTTTCCGGCAAATCGCTTGGCGCCGGTACCGTCATGGGCATCGACAACGTGGACTTCGCGGAAGTAGCCTGGTTCCGCAACGATTTGTTCCCGGCGCATCCGCGGCAATATTTGCAGCTGCTCGGTTCATACGAGCATGCGGTAATCATCCCGGAATCGTTCGCCAAGAAACATCAGGTGAAGCCGGGAGATCTGATCTCGATCGCCATTCAGCAGCAGATGGTCGAGTTTGTCATTGTCGGCACGCTGCCGTATTGGCCGTCGCTGTACCCGGATCAATCGCCGTTTTTCATCGCCAACCTGGATTACATATTCGATCAGGCGCCTCTCGTACCTTATGACGTCTGGCTGAAAATGAAGCCCGGAGCGCTGCTCGCTCCGATTATCGAGACGCTGCAAGAGAAAAATATTCCTTTGGTCAGCTACAAGGACGTACGAAGAGAGCTGATCACTCAGAGCAAACATCCGTCGCGCGGCGGCGTATTCGGTATACTGAGCCTGGGTTTCCTCGTATCGGTTCTCGTATCGCTGATCGGATATGTGCTGTATTGGTTCTTCAATCTGTCGAGCAGGGTCGTCCAGTTCGGCGTCTTGCGGGCAATGGGATTGTCGCGTAAGCAGTTGACCGGCATGCTGCTACTTGAACAGGTGTTTACCGCGGGCTTGTCGATTGTGCTGGGCTTCGTCATCGGCAGGCTGACGAGTATCCTGTTCCTGCCGTTCCTGCAAACGACGGAAAATGCCAAAACCCAAGTTCCGCCGTTCCGGGTTGTGTTCGAAGCCAGGGACATGTATCAGCTATACGCCGTCGTCGGATTTATGCTGATTACAGGCGCAACGCTGCTGCTGCTTCATATTCGCCGGCTGAGAGTGCATCAGGCGGTTAAGCTGGGGGAGGAGCGGTAACCGATGATTACTTGCGAAGGATTAGTCAAAATTTTCAAAACCGACGAGATCGAGGTCGTCGCGCTGCAAGGCTTGAACATTTCGGTAGAAGCCGGCGAGATGATGGCGATCATCGGCAACAGCGGAAGCGGAAAGTCAACGATGCTGAACATCCTGGGCGGACTCGACCGCCCTTCCGCGGGCCAGGTCCGGGTCGGCGAATGGGATCTGCTGAAGATTACCGACGAACAGCTGGTGGAGTACAAGCGCAAGACGGTTGGCTTCATCTGGCAAAATAACGCTCGGAACCTGCTTCCCTACTTGACCGCGCTGGAAAACGTGGAAATGCCGATGATGCTGAGCGGCAAGGTGGATCGCGCCTACGCCAAGCAGTTGCTGGATTGGGTGGGGCTCAAGGAGCGGATGAACAACAAGCTGTATCAGCTCTCCGGCGGGGAGCAGCAACGCGTCGCGATCGCCATCTCGCTGTCGAACCGGCCGTCGCTGCTGCTGGCCGACGAACCTACCGGTTCGGTGGATACGCAAACGTCGGACCTGATCATGGATACTTTCCGCAGGCTGAACAAAGAGATCGGCATCACGATCGTAATCGTCACCCACGATCTGTCGCTCGCCAGCAAGGTGGACCGGGTCGTGGCCATCCGCGACGGCCTCACGAGCACCGAATTCGTGAAGCGGAACGAAAATCTCGATTTCGATGCAGGCGCCGGCTCTCATCTCAAAGGAATCCGTGCGGGGCACGAGGAGTATGTCGTGCTTGACCGTGCGGGCCGTCTGCAAATTCCTAAAGAATATTTACAAGCTCTGCAAATCACGAACAAAGCGTCGATGGAATTCGACGGCAAGACGATTACGATTAAAGCGCCGAAACAATTAGGGGGAGAAGCGAATGAATCAATCTAAACCGCGATGGCTTAAAACGTTGACCGGCCTTACGGCAATTGCGACCTTGACCGTGCCGGTACTGGCAGCATGCAATAAAGGGGAAGGGCCGAGCGATAAGGGCGAGCAGGTGCTGCGTATCGCGACTCCGTATTACGGCGAGGAGGATGAGTACTTCCGCCAGCAGTTTACCGAAATTTTCGAATACAATAATCCGAACATCAAGGTCGAGATCGTGTCTGCGGTCAATCAGGACCAGTATCGTTACGGACCGAGACCGGAAGGGGAAAAGCCGGAAGATCCGAACGAGAAAATGAAAGAGCTGATGAACAGCGATAACCCGCCTGACGTCGTTATGCTTAACTTTGAGCAGCTTCCCGATCTGATCAGCAACAACATGCTGAAGCAGCTAGACGCGGACATTACGAAGGATAAATTCGACTTGTCGGACGTAGTGCCGGCCGTCATCGACGGGATCAAGTCTGCAGGAGAAGGCAAGATTTACGCGCTTGCGCCGACGTTTTCCTCTCAAGTGCTGCTGTACAACAAGAAGCCGTTTGACGATGCGGGTGTTGAGTACCCGAAAGACGGCATGACCTGGGATGAGATGTTCGAACTGGCGCGCCGGGTATCGAAAGGTGAAGATGAAAACCGCGTCTACGGATTTTCTTTTAACCAATACAATTACGGCTCCAAAGAAAACTTATTCCACGAGATGAGGACGTATACGGCGCCGCTTCAATTGCGTACGTTCTCGGATAACGCTGAAAGCATGACGGTGGATTCCGATCAGTGGGAAAAAGTATGGTCGACGATGATCAGCCTCAGCAAGGAGAAAATATTCCCCGAGCCGATCGATTACAGCAAGATGGATGCGGCCAGACGGGCGCAGATGGCAAGCGGCGAGTACAATCCGTTCCAAAACAATACGTTCATGAACGGCAAGCTCGCGATGACGCTTGGTCATACGTATAATATTAACGAACTGATCCGCAGCAACAAAAATGCGGCCAACATTAAAGGGTATACGCCTATCGATTGGGATATCGTCTCGATGCCTTCGCATCCGGAGTTTAAAGACGTCGGCGGCAACGTGTACCTGAACGGTCTGATGGGCATTAACGCCAAAGCTCAAAATTCGGCGGCGGCGTGGAAGTTCATTAAATTCATCAACGGCGAAGATTGGGCAAGACTGAAGTCCAAAAGCGTCAACCAGCTCGTATCCCGCGCGAAGTACATTCAGCCTCGCGACGGCATGCAGTATAACATCAAAGCGTTTTACACCATGAAGCCGGTACCGGTTCAGGACGAGATGAGCGAGCTGTATCGGGAATACCAATATATCGGTCAAGTGTATGATATTGGCCGGGAATATTTCAAAAAAGCGATTGAAGGCAACATTACCGTCCGCGAAGCTCTGAAAGAATGGCAGACAGCCGGAGATGCGGCGTTGAAGCAGATGAAGGATAATCCTAACGCTCCGATCAACATCATGCCCGGCGGCGGCCCGATGATGATGCCGGCGTTCTAATCGATGAAGGATGCCGGATCGCCGACTGAGGCGGTCCGGTTTTCGCATTTTCCGACAATTTCCGGGAAGTCCATGCTATAATGAACCTATGTCTGACATCGAAGGGGAGATTCCAATGCGGAAACGGGTCCACAGCAAAGATGTAAAGGAAGCTGCACTGCGCAAGCTGCAGGAGCGCGGCGTACAGCTTGAAGATATCGCTCATATCGTCTATGAGATGCAATCTCCCTATAATGCGGGTTTGAAGCTGCAGTTGTGTCTGGAAAGCGTTCGGGCGGTGCTGGAGAAGCGCGAGATTCAGCATGCGATATTGGTGGGGATCGAGCTCGACCAGCTGGCCGAGAAACAGATGCTGTCCGAACCGCTGCAGTCGATCGTCGAGACGGACGAAGGGTTGTTCGGTTGTGACGAGACGTTGGCGCTTGGTTCGGTATTCGGCTATGGGAGTATAGCCGTTACGACGTTCGGTCATTTGGACAAGCATAAGGTCGGAGTGATCAAGCGGCTCGATACGAAAAGCGGGAACGGCGTCCATACGTTCCTCGACGATCTGGTGGCGAGCATCGCGGCTTCCGCAGCCAGCCGGATCGCTCACCGGATGCGCGACGAGGAGGAGCGCCTGGAGGCGGTTGATAACCCTGCGGTGCTTCGGGGAGAGCATGCGGGCTGAATAAACGGTGTAGAACCTCTCACGCAGAGATGCGGGGAGGTTTTTTTGCGGTCTTTTTCGTTTATAACGGGGGCGTAAGCGTTAGGGCAAATAGCGTGTTTCTGAAACTTTTTGCATAGAATCGTACCGATCCCGGTAAAAAAATGGGGGAGATGGGATATGCTAATGAGAGAACAAGATCAAAGAAAGGATCGGTCGGAATTGAAGATGCAATGGGTGTACTGGGTCAAGCTGTATGAAAGCAAATTCCAGGCGGGCTGTCTGGCCAAGCGGATGGAAGAGGATTGGTGGATCTACGGCTACGAATGCCCGCAGTCGGTGGAAGTGTTCAGGTCCAAGAAAGGCCGGTTCGGCGTCCGGTATCAGCTGTAGGGAACAAGAAAACTTACGGTTAGTACCACTAAGTGAAAAAAATATTGACATCCACTCTTCATATGGTGTATATTTATTTTTGTCGCTGTCGCGAACAGGACAGCATTTCCAAACGACGCGGGGTGGAGCAGCCCGGTAGCTCGTCGGGCTCATAACCCGAAGGCCGCAGGTTCAAATCCTGCCCCCGCAATAATCTTTTCCGCTCATTGGGGCCCTTAGCTCAGTTGGTTAGAGCGGTCGGCTCATAACCGATTGGTCGGGGGTTCGAGTCCCTCAGGGCCCACCAGAAATAGAATGCGGCAATCATAGATTGATAGGAACGTCCATACATACATGCCGGGGTGGCGGAATGGCAGACGCACAGGACTTAAAATCCTGCGGGGGCAACCCCGTACGAGTTCGAGTCTCGTCCTCGGCATAAACCTACAATCCAAAAACACAAAACGCTTGGTTAAAGACAGCGGGAGTTGATCCCCGTCGATAACCCGGCGTTTTTTTGTGCAGGCGAACCGGGTTCGACCTAGTTTTTGGGTGTAAACTCCAAGAGAACAGACTGCTTCCGGGATGTGTCCATGATGATCATTGAAAGTCTTGTCGACCGTAAAAACCAGGCGCCGTTAACGGTGCTGCTTAACCTGAAAAAGGGTGACCCGGTCGATCTGCGGCTGGAGGACGGTTCCTGGAAGGTATATGCGCACGGCGCCTATCTGGGGGCGATCCCCGATTCCTATGAAATAAACGGGAGCCGTTATCAGCATGCGGTCATAACTAAGATGGAGCGGACCGTTACGATGAATTTCTCGCTGCGATGTGTAACGGTTCAAGAACTCCAAGCGCATGCGGAAAAGCAGCGTGTGGAGACGGAACAATACAAGAAGAAGTATATCCAATATCAAAAAGAAAAAGAGTCGGACAAGTATAGACCGGGCACCTCCAGCGGCGTTAGTCTGTACGATAAAGAGCTGGATAAAGAGTTAACTTGGGATTATGACCCCGAGCCGTGACTTTGCCAAGTATCGTTGCAAAGCAGTGTATATGTGAAAGTAATTACATAGCAGTTAATCTGTAACGTCAGGAAAAGAGAGTTCAGCGGTTACGCGGCACATAAGGGCTCTCTATCGTTATCAATGATCTGGCAGCATCGATTGTTAGTAACGGATATCCGAATAGTGTGCCGGATTGCGGGGCTGTACTAAAGAAATAATGGGATGCAGGGCGGACGCACAGGACTTTAAATCCTGCGGGGTAACCTGAACAAGTTCAAGTTTAATCACCCATCTATCACCTGAAGAATGCAAACCACTATAGCAAACCAACTTAGTGAACAAACCATCCCCGATTGTACCACGCACATCCATCTATTCTTAAAACGATTCTGATTATCAACGAATATCCTCAACAAACACTTTACTCATTTATCGCTTATTTTCATTATATTTCTATTCTCAAGCCGTTATAATCCTTATAAAAATGAAACAGGACGAGATTCTGATTGTCGAATGCAATTGCAATTTCATCCCCCCTCGATAACTTGAAACCCTTAGCTTAAACCCTCGGAAAGTAAAAAAAGAACTTCGGCCAAGAGCGTCCGCTCTGCCGAAGTTCCCGGGTGAAGCTTATCTTACAACGCGTCAGAAGACGAAGTCGATCCGGCGGCCGGCTGCAACACCGGCTTATAGGTTGAGGCGACGTAGGTGTCGATTTTGGCCTCGCTGATCACTTGCGGATACATTTTATCCGGATCGGGCTGATGAAGCTCGTAGGAGATCAACGCTTGGCCGTCAAGGGTGAACTCGATGTTCGATACCGAGATTCCGTATCCGGGATGCGGTCGGTTGCTCCAGGTTAAGGTTACTTTGTTCACATCGTCGTTTACTTTCGTAACCGACAGCGATATGTCCGGATCTACCGCCGGAACGGGTTTGATCGGTTCGTGCTTTTTGGCGAACAGGATCGCCTGATTCAGCAGACGGGCCGCTTCGCTGCGCGTAATTTCGTGTTTCGGATAAAAATATCCGTCGTCAAGCTCGGTAATTTTGCCGAGCACCAGATGCTGGATGCTGTTCATGTAGGCTTCAGTGACGTCCGCTTCATCCTTCAGAATGACATACATTTTAATGAACGCATAATCATTTTTGGCCGTCAACGCATGGAACAAAAGATCGGCGTACTGCTCTTTTGTCAAGTTTTGCAGCGGGTCGGCGTCCCTCGGAATCGGCAGGCCGTTATGATGCGCATAGATGAACGCTTCTGCGTACCAGGCGTCATTGGGAACGTTGGTGAAATAATCGCTTGCTTCCGGTTTCTTAATAAACCGGATATGATCGATATTCAAATCAAAAGCTTTAACCAGCATCGCAACGCCTTGCGCCATCGTGACTTTGCCTTTGGGGGCGAAATGCTCGGCCGATATGCCGCTGACGATGCCGGCTTTCTGAAGTGCGGCGATATCCGCCTCGTTAGGATCGCCTTGTACGTCGGAGAAGGCATAAGCGGAGCCGCCCAGCATCATTAGCAGGGCGAGCAGTGCGGAGATAAAGACGGTTGCCCGTTTTTTCATTTCTTTCACCTCTTCGTCTGATGTTATCGTGCAATCGATCGATCAACCTTCTAAACGGGAAACGCCAGAGAAATGTTGCAAAGTTTATCCACTTTTTTTGAGAATGCGAGTTTCGCTGGAAACGGAACAAACGCCAGATGCGGAAGCGTGGCTCCGCAATCTGGCGTTTGTTGGTTGGTTTATTCGTTCAAGCCGGCACGTCCCGTGCTTGTGGCGAGAGACGAATCGGCATCGGCCGGTGAATAGGCGATCAGAGTTACCAGCTGTCCGGTTTCCTGCTTCAATTTTTGTTCCAGCTGAACGATCTCTTGGATAAGAGCGGGTTTGCCGTTTAAATCGGTGTATTCGTATTCGTTGCGAGTGGTCAAGTGTCGCTGCTCCTTTCCGCGCAAAAGCCGTCATTCCAAACCTAATTTTAGACTGTCCCGAAAAATTGCTTTCTATACCCGGCGTATTCTGTATTGGCAGACAAGCCCGTTTTTGTTAGAATGCGTGTAAGGCCCCGGATCGGGGTCTGTTTGTCCATATGAGGGAGGAGATGAAGCGATGAAACGATTATCGGTGCCGATCGTCAAACCCGTCGCGGCAGCACGGTATGGAGGTGATGGCTGCCATGAGCCATAGTGATGCCAAAGGAACAAGAGACGCTTTAATCGGGCAGCTCGTTTATTTTGACGAGCAAGTGTCTTCTTTCTTAGATGAATACAGCGATTCCGCCCGTCAAGACCGGGTCAAGCTTCGCAAGCTGATCGAGCGTTACCAGCGTAAGCTGCAGGATGTTACGTCCAGAAACGACGATCGTCTCGACGAATCGCTTCGATCGGTTGTGCTGATCGGCAGCAGCGTCAAAATCGAATTTCCGGAAGACTCTATCGTGGAAACGTATACACTCGCCTTTCCCGAGCATATCGATCCGGATCAAAACCGGATCTCGTTTTTGTCGCCGCTCGGGCTCAGTCTGTTGTTGGGAAGTGTCGCCGACTCGGTAACCGTAGAAGGGCCGGGAGGAAATTATGTCGTTCATGTCCAGGAAGTGAATTTCGCGGAAAACGCCGTGTATGCGATGCCATAAAGCTGGAAGAAACGCCGGGTCGGACATCGGACGATCCGGCTTTTTGCATATTGGCGGACGATTGACTTCCCCTGATGCCTCCTCTATAATATAAGAACAAATGTTCTTATTCGGAGGGTTCGCGATGAGTAAAGTTCCTATTGAATGTATGGCTGTCGATAGTTCTACGGCTGCCCGGTCGTCCGCAAGACGGAGGCCTGACCTGGACGATCGGCAATATGAAGAGAACATTCGATCGCTTGCGGTCGCTTTATTTACAGAGAGCGAAGCGGTCGTGACGGTATGGGGAGACGAGGAGGAGCAGACCATTCAAGGACGGATCACCAAGCTGGATAAGGAACGCAAAAGAATCAAAATCGAGAACAAATGGGAATACAGCTGGATCGACTTCGCCGATGTGGCAGGCATTCGTCTTCTCTTAGATTGAAGCGAAACTCCCGGATATGGTATGCTGCTTCAGAGCGGGCTTTTCTAACAACCTATCGAGTAATGGAGCAGAGCGGTATGAATAACACTATCGACAAGCAATGGGTATCGCGTAAAGTGCAAAGTTTGATCGCGATATCCGAAGAACTGATTTCTTTCCTGGGAACGAAGCAAGGCGAGGACGGGACGATCCGGATCACGCTTAAAGATTTGGCTACGGAGCTGAAAACATCCGTGCCGTCCGCGACTGAGCGGCTCGATCGGCTGATCGATTTCGGCCTGATCCGGCGTATCGATTCCCGTTCGTATCAGATTGTACATACGAATTTGGCGCAGACGCCTCTAACGAAGATTGAAGAATTGATGCAGGTCGTATCGGATGTGCCAAGCTCCAGCTATAAGCAGCAAGCGGAGGCGCTGGGCATATCGGTGGAAGAGCTCGAGATCGTATACGGATATTTTATTCTTCTCCTGAAGTAGTCTGCCGTTTAGAGTCAAAGGAAGGTCCGGACCGGCCCCGATGCACCAATATCGGTAATATCCCGGATGTGCTTCATCCAGAATTCCGCCGGCAATTGCCGCAACTCCAGTTATGACATGATCCGTCCGCTCCTATCATATACTGCTATCACCCTAGGCTAGAGGTGAGAGGATATGGAGCGTAACGGTTCTGCAGTCAGAGGTTTGTTGTTCGCCGTGCTGCTTGTGGCACCGGTTTGGGGCGTGCTGATCTGGCTATGCAGCCGATAACCGGGATCGGGCTGTCTTAAGCTGCCGGGATTATTTTAAAAAACAGAATCGAAGGTTGACATGATAGGCGATCCTTGGTATTATAGTTTTTGTCGCTAATGAATACGACCTGTTAGCTCAGCTGGGAGAGCACTATCTTGACAGGGTAGGGGTCAGTGGTTCGAGCCCACTACAGGTCATACCAGGAAAGCCTTGAGATATCAAGGCTTTTTTCTATTTTCTATATAGCCGGAACGGACCCGATAAGAGTGGTTTGCAGCCTTTATTTTGCGCAAAATCCGCATGGACGGGGAAATAGCAGCGGTTTGGAGCTCTTAAAATTGGCCATAGGGGTGCAGACCCCGTCAACGGGGCGAAATAAGAGCTACAAACCGCCTTTATTCGCTTCCATCTATCAAAAAGTCGGGAGATAGAGGGTACCAGAGAGTACCAGAGACTCTTATGGCGCTCAACCAACCGCCCTCCTGCAGCAAAACGCCGCACGCTGGAAGCAACGTGCGGCACGATGAAATTTTCGTATCTTTTCGCAACCTCCAACATACGGCTTCTTACAAACGCCGCGTCAATCGGACACGGTCGGACCGTCCTCATCTGCATGTTGCCGCTCCACGTATTGACTCTGATCGCTGCCGTAAATAAAATCGACGGAGTAGTCGATGCCGGGCTGATCCGAGTCCGAAGCGGAAGACAGGCTAACGGCTGCTTTGCGGTGATCGGCTGCTTGTTCCTCGTTGTACATGGAAACCCCTCCTCTCGGTATTAACGGGAGTTTGCACCAGGAGGGCGGTATTTATGCAGGGCGAGCTAACTTTGCCGATGCGGTTCCACACTTTGCCTCTACTTTTGATAGCGGACAATTTTTCGGTACATGGACTTGTTCTTCAGTTTCAAGAATAGCGACTTGGCCGGGTTAAAGTTCGCCTCGATGATCCATACCCGCCCTTTATTATCGATCCCCACATCCAGGCCGACCGTGCGAATCCGGTAATAGTTGTGAAGCTGCCGGGCGGCCTTCAGCCCGATCGACTCGACCCGGTGCTCAATCTCGCTAACCGACCGGCCTTGAATGTCGGATCTCCGGATCGCATCGGAGAGAGGAACGACTTTGCCTTTACTGCGAGCGGTATTCGTGATGATGTACCCGGCCCCGGCGATTTTCGCCAGCTGCCCCGTCAGCACCCATTCCGAGCTGCCCCGCTTGCGCTGCACCATGACGCGTGCGTCGAACGGACGTCCGTTCACCTTCGCCAATCTGATTTTCTTTTGCACGATGTAGGAGGCGCCTTTTGTTTTGCGCTTGATATACGCATAGGTTTCGCTTAACCCGGATATCCTTTTTTTGCTTGTGCCGTGATGGAGCTTGTAAGATTGGCCTCCCTGGGAGACGACCGACATGACTCCGATTCCGCCCGAGCCGGAGGAGGGTTTGACGATCACTTTGCCGTACCGGCTGATCAGTTTCTGAAAATGGCTTTTGGTCATCGAATACGTTGACGGAAGGGTGGACGCCAACTCCGAGGACTTTTTCAATACCCGGTATTTCGCCAGTTTATTTCGGCTGTAGCGCATTCCAGTTCACTTCCCCTGTCTCATTAAATAAAGGGTGATCCTCGTAACGGGTAATCCGGTTATCCGAATCGACGAAGACGACCCGAGGGACCAGCTTGCGGATCTCCTCTTCGTCATACAAGCCGAGACTTAACACAATGACCAGATCGCCGGGCTGGAACAAATGGGCGGGCGGTCCGTTCAGACAGATTTTCCCCGAGCCTTCTGTGCCGGGAATCGCATACGTTTTCCAGCGCGTAGCATTGCGGAGACTGGTGACCTGGACCATCTCGTAGGGATGGATATTCGCCGCTTGCATCAGGAGAGAGTCGATCGTAATGCTTCCTACATAGTCCAGACTGGCTTCAGTGACGGTTGCCCGGTGGATTTTTCCTTTGCACATCAATCTCTTCATCCCGTAATGATCCTTTCTCTTCTCGACGAGTAGTCATTCTTGCGGCCGATCTCAACATCAGACTATGCATAACCGCACAGGAACGTTTGGGAATCGGTGAATTTGGCGCAGGAATAGGCGTCAACCCTCGAACTTTCGTACAGGGGTTCATACGTTGTAAGGAAGCTTGAGAACGGGGGGGATGCTGCGATGAGATTCGGTTTGGTTTGCGGAACATGCGGGAAACAGAAGCCGTTCGACTTACAAGGGATGAAATGCGGCTGCGGCGGCACTTTGTCGGTGGAGTACGATCTCGAACGGGTCGGCCGGACGCTGACCAAGGAAAGCTTGCAAAGCCGCGTAACGTCCATGTGGAGATACGAGGAGCTGCTGCCTGTTGCGAACAGGGACCATATTGTAACGTTGGGGGAAGGGTGGACCCCGCTGATCCGGTTGTATTCGCTGGAGCGGCAACTGCGGGTCCGCAAGCTGTGGGTCAAGAGGGAAGAGCAAAATCCGACCGGAAGCTTTAAGGCACGGGGCTTCTCGGCGGCAATCTCAGTGGCCAAGGAGCATGGTGTCCGAAAAGTGGCCGTTAACTCCAACGGCAACGCCGCTTCGGCTCTAGCCGCCTACGCCGGCTATGCGGGCATGGAAGCTTATGTGTTCCTGCCGAAGGATTGTCCGGGGCTGATCGCAGCGGAATGTTCGCTGTATGGCGCGTTTACTTGTCTCGTAGACGGATTCATTCACGATGCGGGGCGCATTATTCAGGACGGCGGTCAGGAACAAGGCTGGCATCATGTCGGCACGCTGAAAGAGCCCGGCAGGGCGGAAGGTAAAAAAACGATGGGGCTGGAGCTCGCGGAACAGCTCGGCTGGAAGCTACCCAATGTGATCGTGTACCCCACCGGCGGCGGATCGGGGCTGATCGGCATGTGGAACGCGTTCATGCAGTTGAAGCGGCTCGGATTGCTGGAGGGCGACTTGCCGAGGATGGTCAGCGTGCAGGAACAAGGCTGCCAGCCGGTAGTCGATAATATGGAGCGGGGCGGACCGTTCGTGCCGATCACGTCCGGCGTTAGCTCCAATCCGACAGGGATGCGCGTTCCCGAGCCTCCGGACGGCGAGCTGATCGTCCGGGTGCTGCGCGAGTCGGGCGGCACCGCAGTAGCTGTATCCCCGGAGGAGATCCGCTGTGCGCAGGCGGAGATGGGCAAGTCCGGCATATCGTCTTCGCCCGAGGGGGCGGCTGCGTGGGCGGGGTTCCTTCGACTACTGGACCGGAACTGGCTGCGTCCAAGCGATGAAGTCGTCCTGTTTAATACGTCGCACGCGATGAAATATACGCCGAGTCAGCCAGATCGATTGCCGGTCGTCAGGACGTATGAAGAATGGAAACGCCGGCGGACCTAGGAGGTCTGCCGGCCTGCGATTGTGATATAATAGCGTCAGCACGAAAAACATAGATTACGCTAGCCTGTGCCGGAGGATCAGATGAAACGATACAGTGAGATGAATCAGGAAGAACTACAGGAGCAGATCAAGCTGCTGAAACGGGAGCGGCGGCGGGCGGAGTTTCCGAGCCAGGCGGAGATGCTGGAGCGGAAAATCTGGATGGCCAAAGCGTACTTGCTGTCACCCGAGTCGTTTCCTCCCGGACAGTATGAGGTGGAAGGGCACTCGGAACCTTTTGAGCTCCGTTATGTGAACGGGGTGATGGCTTGGGGCAAGATGGGGGATGAGGACGAAGCGAGCTTCCTGCTCTCCATGCTGAAGCCGAAGGAAGCGGGCGGCACGGCTGCGGAGAAACCGTCTTGAACGCGGCTCGTCCTCACCCGGATTCCCGCCAGGGACGGGAAAGACGGCCGGATGACGTTGTCCGATCGCTCGCCAGCGGCACCGTTATGCGACAACTCCCCGACCGGCTAATCCGTCCCGCACATCGAACCGAACAGCCGGTCGCAGCGGTCGATCAGCTCGATATCGAGCTGTGTAATGCCGCCTTCGCTCCAGGTTGTGACGCTTAGTGTTACGACTTTATACTCGATCGTGATCATCGGATGATGGTTCAGAGCTTCGGCGATCATCGCGGTTTGCTGTACGAATTCGATGCCTTTCATAAATTGCGGAAACCGGTATTTTTTGATAAGCCACTTGACGTCTTTGCGTGTCCAGCCGGTGCGGGTCGCCAGCAGCTCCTGAATGTGCTCGTCGGTTAATCTGCTCATAATAGCAGCACCACTCTCCAAATCTAGTTCTCGTTTATCGGACGGTGTGAACCGGAGGACGCGCCGTCCTTCCTCTTATTATACACGAACATGAAGGCAGGGAATGTCGGGATGTTTAAATTTAATGCACAATTGATGTTTGAAGCCGAGATTCGTCCATTCCAGGCGTTTGCCGAACGAAGGGGGCCCTTTGTGGACATATATATGCGGCTTGAGCCGGGAGGGCAGCGCTGGCCGGACGATTTGACCGAGCCGGGGGCTCTGGTCATTTGCGACGAGACCGGAAATCCGATCGACTATGTCGTGCAAAGCGAAGGCTGCGACTGCGAATACCGGTTCACGGAGAGCGAGAAGGAACAGCTCCGGCGGTATATCGTAGAGCAGCGGCTGATCGAAAAATGCCAGATAGAATGAAAAAAGAGAGGGAACCTGTCCCTCTCTTCGTCGTTATTAAGCTTCAACAATCAATTTGGCTTTCATGTTTGCGTGGCCTGCACCGCAAGGGACGCTGCATACGATCTCGTATGTACCCGGTTTGTCGAACGTAACTTCCTTGGACGTATCTTTGCCTTGCAACGTAACTCCAAGTCCGTTAATTTCGATGCCGTGAACGCCTTCCGAGTTTTTCAATACGACTTTCATCGTTTCGCCCTGTTTCACTTTGTATTCCGTTTGATCGAACTTGAAGTTGCTGGCCGTTATTTTTAACTGCGGCGTACCCGATTCGGCTGCAACATCTTCCTCGCTCTTCTCCGGCGTTGCGCTGATCATCAGGAAAATCAGACCGAAGGCGCAAGCTCCGAAAAACAGAGCGGACATGACCCATTTATACATGTGTGGTCCTCCTCGAACAAAATGTCACTTCAAGATTATACGCTATTTCGGAATTCAAATCCATTCGCCCTTTCCTTCACTTTATGACAAAACGTTGAACAAATCGGTACATCCTTCATTGTTGCCTGTTCATCCGGACATCAAACGGCGGCGTTTGCACCTTTCCATTGCTATCGGCTGCGCAAATTTCCGCAACAATCAAAGAAGTAGGCGCACGACCAATTTGACGCCCATGGGTGTTTAACCGTGTTCCGGATAGGTGCTTCCCCATAGACTAATGTAGATTGCAGGACACAAGGGAGGTGCAATAATGGAATATATGCCAAAGCAGACCGGGTTCAAACCGATGCAAGCTCCGATGCCGGTCGCGCCGATTTCGGCAGGACCGATGCCGATGCCGATGCCCATGCCAATGCCCATGCCGATCGCCAAGCCTTCGTATGAACACGTTTCGGTCAGCTACGTGCAAGCCCCTGTTTGCGAACCGAAGAAAACTCACGGCTGCGCCAGCTCGGCCGGTATCATATTGGTACTGTTCATCCTTCTTGTCATCATCAGCCGCGGTAAATGTTAAGCGAAATGAAGCGGCGGATGGAAGCCGGGGCTTGCTGCTCCGGCTTTGTCCTTTCTACATGCCGGAACGAACCGATCCGGCACGAAACGATACGGGTGGTGAAGGTTGGGAATGGAGAAGCCGCAAGGCACACATCGTAAACGCTCCGATATTCATCCGAAGATGAGCCCGCTTTTGCGTAAAGCGGTTTCCGGTATGATCCGCCGGAACGAGGGCCGTTCCGCGAGCGGCAAGCTGCGCGTCATCATCGAATTCGACTGCAAGCCTTCGCTGCGGATGGTCGAATCCTTACGGCGCAGCGTCGTGACTCACGCCCACCGGTTCGAGCCGCTGCGGAGAATGTCGCGGGTATACGCGCTGTCGGCCATCGTATCGGTCGCATGTCTGCGCAGGCTGTGCCGTCATCCGAACGTGCTTCGCATTCATTTGGACAGCAAGCTGAAGATCAGCTTAAATGTCGCTACGCCTTCCGTGGGTGCCACAGCGCTGCAAAGACGCGGAATTGGCGGAAAAGGAATCGCCATCGCAATTATCGATACCGGAGCTTACCCGCATCCGGATCTGACCCGGCCGGTCAACCGGATCGTAGCCTTCAAAGATTTCGTGGGACACCGGACCCGCACTTACGACGACAACGGTCACGGAACGCATGTGGCGGGCGATGCGGCCGGCAACGGGTTCAGCTCACGGGGCAAATACCGGGGATCGGCCGATCAGGCCAAGCTCGTTATTTTGAAGGCGTTCGACAAGTTCGGGGATGCGAACAGCTCGGACGTCATCGCGGCCGTCGACTGGGTATTGCGCAACCGCAAAAAATACAATATTCGCGTCGTGAACATGTCGTTCGGTTCGCCGGGCGTAACCCGGTGCTCCGACGATCCGATATGCCGGGCGGCCGAGCGGGCATGGAGAGCCGGACTCGTCGTCGTGACGGCCGGAGGCAATTCGGGACCCGATCCCCGAACGATCGAATCCCCGGGGATAAGCCCGCTGCTGCTAACCGTCGGAGCGGTTAATGACCGCCGTACGATCCGACAGGCGGACGATATGGTTGCGCTGTTCTCCAGCCGCGGCCCGGCCGCCGGCAACCGGATCAAGCCCGACTTGACCGCTCCGGGTGTCAACATCGTCTCGTTGCGGGCGCCGGGATCGACCCTCGACCGGAACTATCCGTCTGCGCGGGTAGGCAACCTGTACTTCAGACTGTCCGGTTCGAGCATGTCCACGCCGATCGTAAGCGGCGGCGCCGCCCAACTGCTTCAGCGGTATCCCGCTTTGAAGCCGGAGGGGGTGAAGCGGCTGTTGAAGGCCGGAGCGTTCAAGCTGAGGAAAAGTCCGAATGCGGTCGGCAGCGGAGTGCTGAACGTCGGATTCATTGCAAAACCGCTATTGCCAGTCGTCAGAAGCCGTGGTAAGATATAGCATTATTACGGAAGGGCCTCTAGGGATCCGCGGCCGCTGGAGAACAGCTTGCCGGCGAACCGAGCGAGGCCGGGCGCAGGCCATAACCGATCGCGCTACACCGCAGGGATAAAAGACCCGTGGCAAGTTCCGGCTCATGATTCGATGAGCGGACTGCAACGGGTCTTTTGTGCTTTAATCGGATGAAGAGCGAACAAACGAAAAGGAGGGATAGCGGCTGTGAAAGCAATCCGGGTGCAAGGACTGACGAAGCGGTTTAGTCAAAAGCGGAAGAAAGCAGGATTAGGGGGCAGTATGCGGGCGCTGTTTAAACCGGAATATACGGAGAAGACAGCCGTTAGCCCGATCGACTTCGAGGTGGAGAAGGGGGAGTTTTTGGCATTTCTCGGCCCGAACGGCGCAGGCAAATCGACCACAATCAAGATGCTGGCGGGCATTCTCCACCCGACGGCCGGTTTTGCCGAGGTGCTCGGACTGTGTCCGTGGAAGGAACGGAAGAAGCTGGCTTACCGGATCGGTTCCGTATTCGGGCAAAAATCGCAGCTGTGGTATCATCTGCCACCCGCGGATACGTTCGAACTGATGAGACGGATTTACGAGCTGGAGGAGAGCGATTATAAGAAGCGGCGCTCGGAGCTGATCGAACGGTTCGAGCTGGGACCGTATATCGATATCCCGGTGCGGAAGCTGTCGCTCGGCGAACGGATGCGCTGCGAGATCGCGTCGGCTTTGCTCCACCGGCCTAGTGTCGTTTTTCTAGACGAACCGACGATCGGCCTCGATGTCGTCGTCAAGCAGCGAATCCGCGAGATGCTGCGCGAAATGAACGAAACGGAGCGGATGACCGTATTTCTCACGTCGCACGACTCCGGAGATATCGAGCAGCTGTGCAGCAGAGCGATCGTTATCAATCACGGGCAAATTGTGTTGGACGATAAAGTGTCCAGCCTGAAGCGCCTGTATTTGACCCGCAAGACGATCGATCTCACGCTGCGGGAAGAAGCCGAGCCGTTCCCGTATCCGGGCGTAGAGCAGCTGCTGCGATCCGGCAGACGGCTGAAGCTGTCGGTCGATACGTCGCAGACGTCGATCGAGGAGGTGCTGGCGCAACTCGTCGGGCGCTACCGGCTCGACGACGTGACGATCGAAGATCCGCCGATGGAAGAAGTCATCTCGCATATATACGCAAGCCATACGCAAAGGGGGACGCTGCCGTGATTGTAGTCCGGAAAGCGGCGAAGTACGCGGCCTACGCCCGAATGACGGTGCGGAATCATCTCGCGTACGTGCTGGATTTTCTGATGCGTTCCCTGTTTCTGCTCGTTATTCTTTACATCTTTTTTCAACTGTGGTCCGTCACCTTCGAGGGCGTAGGGGAGAGCCGCATCAATGGTTATTCGTTCGAGCAGATGATCTGGTATCTGGTTGTCGCGGAATCGATCATATTGGCTTCGCCGAAGCTGAACGCGAAGGTGGAGGCCGAAGTGAAAAACGGCGACATCGGTTACCAACTGATCCGGCCGGCCAGCTACCTTCTTATGCATTACGGCAGCTACATGGGTGAAGCGGCGGTCCGGGTTGTCGTCAATTTACTGCTCGGTTCGGCTCTGGCCACGATCTGGTTCGGCTGGAGCTGGCCTGGCTGGAACGTGCCGATGATGTTGGCGGTTATGATCGGGGCTTTTACAGTCAATTTCCTGATGGCGATGCTGATCGCGTTATGCGCGTTCTGGGTGGAGGAGACGCGGGGGCTTGATTTTGTCTACAATAAGCTGCTGTTTACGGTAGGAGGCATGCTGCTGCCGCTGGAGATGTTCCCCGATGCTTTGAGGAGCGTCAGCGAGTGGCTGCCGTTCCAGACGATTGCTTATTTCGCGGCGAAGACGGCGGTGCTGCCCGATGCGAAGGAGCTGGTCCGGATGATCGCGGTGCAGTGGGGCTGGGTCGTCCTGCTGGCGGCTGGAGCGGGGCTCGTCTACCGGAAAGGAGTGCGGAAGCTGAATGTCAACGGCGGCTAATTTGCTGAAGTTTGTGTGGGCGTGCTGGAAGCTTAATTTATCCGGAGCGATGGAATACCGGATGAGCTTTTTTTTGACGGCAGGCATGATGGTGGTGAACAACGTAGTCTGGATTTTTTATTGGGGCGTTTATTTTACCAAATTTCCGGTCGTCAACGGCTGGGAGCTGCAGGACGTCATGATGATGTGGGCGGTCAGCGCCGGAGGTTTCGGGTTGTCCGCCGTGTTGTTCGGCAACAGCTATGCGATGTCCACGCTTATTGCGAACGGCCAGCTGGATACGTATTTGACCCAGCCCAAGCCGGTGCTGCTGCACGTATTGATCAGCCGGATGTCCGTCTCCGCCATCGGCGACGTTGTCTTCGGCTTGATGTTGTATGCGTTGTTCGGCGACCATACGCTCGCGGGATTGCTGAAATTCGGCTTCGGCCTCGCTCTTGCGACGACGATCTTCATCTTTTTTAATGTAATCGCCCAGTCGCTCGCCTTCTACATAGGCAACGCTGAAGGAATCGGGCAACAGGTGTTTATCGGCTTCGTCACCTTTTCCACTTACCCGACGGATATATTCCGGGGGCTGGGAAGGCTCGTTTTATTCACGGTGATTCCTGCAGGCTTCATCAGCTATTTGCCGATCGGCTTGCTCCGGGAAGTGAAATGGACGTTTCTGGCCGGGGCAGCCGGTATGGCGCTGCTGGTCACCGCCGTCGGCGTATTTGTTTTCTACCGGGGGTTGAGACGGTACTCCTCGGGCAATATGATGTCGATGCGTGGCTGAAGCGAGCCCTCTAACTTGCCACCCCATGGCAGTTCGATCCGGGCGATCCCGATCTGGTATAATCGGTTCTAGACCCCAACAAGTTGCTGCAGAAAGAGGAATGACCATGATCGACACAATAACGGTACAAAATAATGATCAGCTGGAGATGTGCCTGAACTTGCGCAGGGAAGTGTTCGTCAAGGAGCAGTCGGTCCCCGAGGAGCTCGAGGTGGATCAGTGGGATGTGCTTGGAACGGAATGCCGGCATATTCTGATCCTGTCGGACGGGGAAGCGGCGGCGACGGCGAGGCTGATCCGCTACGACGCACAGACGGCCAAGATGCAGCGGGTGGCGGTCCGAAGCGCCTTGCGGGGGCAAGGCTACGGACGTATCGTGATGGAGGCTCTGGAGAAGTTGGCTCGTGAACTCGGGTTTTCCCGCTCGCTGCTGGATGCTCAAGTAACGGCGCGTCCCTTTTACGAACGGCTCGGATACGAGGCGGTGTCCGAGGAACTGTTTTACGATGCAGGCATTCTTCATGTGAGGATGACCAAAACGATCGTCTAGACGACGGTCGCTAGGGCAAGGCAGACTTCAAAGGCGCTCCGTGAACGGGGCGCCTTTGAAGTCGTGCGGCGGAATGTCCAAGTTTCATTCCGTGCTAAAGCGGGAAATACGGTCGGCTTCCTTCAGGGCATCCGAACGAAGCGAACTAAGCATCCTGGCAAGGCTTTTCGGGGACGGCTTTACAAGTCCGTTTCCGAACGGTCCGCCGTGCGGTTCGCCTCCGGCACGCCCGGCAACGGCAGCGAGATCCGGAACGTTGTACCTTTGTCCAGCTCGCTTTCCACCTCGATCAACCCTCCGTGATCTTGGACGATTTTATGGCAGATCGATAACCCCAGCCCGGTTCCCGTATCTTTGGACGTATAGAACGGCTGGAAAATCTGGTCCAGCTCGTCCGGCGCAATCCCGGTCCCCGTATCCTTCACTTCCACGACGGCAAAGGCTCCCGACTGCTTAAGCGCGATCGTCACTTGTCCTTGCTCGTGCATCGATTCGATCGCGTTTTTGATCAGGTTGAGCAGCAGTTGGACGAGCTTGTCCGGGTCCATCCAAATCTGGATGGACGGGTGAGACGCTTCGTATACTAGCCGGTGTCCGAGACGGGTCGTTTCCGATTCGGTCAGCGAAATCACTCTTTGAATGCAAGTATGGACGGGCTGCAGAACGAAATGAGTGGCGCTTGGCTTGGAAAATCGCAAAAACTCTGCCGTAAGCTCGGACATTCGATCAATTTCTTCCATAATCATGTTATACCAGGGCTCAATGTTGTACCCGTTTGAACGGGAGATTTGCAAAAAGCCCTTAATGGTCGTTAGCGGATTGCGGATTTCATGCGCCATCCCGGAAGCGAGCTCGCCGACGATTCGCAGCCGCTCGGAACGGGCGATGATCACTTCTCTCTTCATCCAGATGTCCTGCTTCATCGCAATCATGTTTTTCTCCGCTTTGGCGAGAAGCTGCTCGCGGGTCGTACCGTCGTCCGGAGATGAGGAAAATCCGTATGAAAGCTGCAAGCCCGTCAGCTTCGAAATTTCGGATTCGATAAACCGGCGTACCGATTCGAGCTCCGCCGCTCCGCCTCTTCCGAATACAACGGCCAGACGGCCGTCCCCGTAACGTGTAATAACCGCTTTGTCCGAGAAAGAAACGCTCAGCAGCCCGGCGATTTGACTGGGCAGCCGAGCCCTTTCGGGATCGGGCTGGGACTGCTCCAGCATGTTGGTTTCGTTGCAATCGATCAATGCCGTCAGGACCGGAGAAGGCTCGCGCAGCAGGCCGTCCATATGCCGATGAAACACGTCGTACGTTACAAGTCCGGCGAGCGGCTCACGATGAGGCGGCTTGTCGGGGGTGGCGACGCGTTTATGTTTGTCCGCGATGTGGGCGATTACTGAACTGATGATGAACAACCCGGAACAAACGGCAATGAGTACGCCAAACAGCATAACATTACCTCCGTCTTAATGTTAAGAGGTATACCAACACAACAATACCACTCCGATCCGGCTATTGGTACACGGACATTCTATAGATTTCCTCAAGAAACGTTAAAGTTCTAATAAAATAGCAGGATTCGGGAATGTTACATAAGGATTGGCAAATCAAAAAAAGGAGGCGGAGGAAATGAACTCCAATTCGAATAACGAAAGAGAAACGTTCGTAGCCGTGCAAAAAAACGGGGACGGAGACATTACGGCCTTCCAAACGTCGACCGGACGTACGCTGAACTACGAGCAGGCTTTGACGGAAGTGCAGGGCGGCCAGATCGCCGGCGTCAACGCATTTAAAGGAAGAGACGGCGAAACGTATATTCGGGGAGACGCCGACGGCGATCCGAGCAACAATCTCGACAATCTCCCTACGTTCTGAAAAACATATCGTTCACCACAGCATGGAAAAACCGGGCTCTAGGCCCGGTTTTTTTGGCGTTTACTTATTCCTATTCATTCAGATGGCGGCATCGGTCGGGAACGAATACGTCTTGCGCTGAAGTATAAACTTCATCAGCCCGGTATGACCGACGTACGAGTCCATATCGTCTCCGTAATGCATCAGCCATACTTTCTTCTGAATATCAGGGGGCAGCGTCATCAGCTCGGCGAGCGTGGCGTGTACCAGGCCGTGTCCTTCCAGCTGGCAATCGTGCAGCAGATACGTACAGCCCCGTTCGTGAACGGCTCGGATCAGCTCGGGATCGAACACCGTGTCTCCGCTATAAAACAGCTGATTATTCAAAATAGCAGCGTAGCTCGGCATATTCCGGAAATGCGTGGTCGGCAAAATCTCAATCGTAAAGCCCGGATGGATCAGATGCGGAACCCCGCTTCTCAGCGGAATCACGTCAAAAAACTGGTCGAGCGACTGGTCTTCCTCCGCGCCGTACTGCAGACCGCCCTTCAAGGAATGCTCCCACAGCGGGCCGATCAGCTGTTCTTCGATGAAGAGTGCCGGTTTTTTCTTGTATTGAAACTTCAATCGCAGCATTAGCTCTTCGAAGCCGCCGATATGATCGGCGTGCAGATGTGTGACGAACACGCCGTCGATCCTGTCAAGCGGGGCGTTCAGCTCATGCATCGCAAGCGGTGCCGTAATGCCGAAGTCGATCATGAGCGTATACCCGTTGCACGTTACGAGCGCGTTGTTGTTGTAATATTTTTTGGCAAAGGCCGAGCCCGTCCCGATCATCTGGATATCGATGCGCATATAGTTTCTGCTTCCTCCTTCGGCTTGTTCGAATAAACGTTGCATGCGCACGTCATTTGAGGACATATTGCTTCAAATGTATCATTTTTCCTGTCAAATGGAAAGGAGTTGATCACGGATTTTCGACAAATTTTTCAGTATGCCTGCGGCTTCCCCGCTCCGCAAATAAACGTACCCCCGGTACAGAGGCGGAGTCTTGTTCATCCTCTTCCGCATAGTATACAAGGCGATCAGGCAACGGGTCGACAAGCGCGCGGGAGGAAAAATGATGGCGGGGAAAAAAGTAAAAAAACAAGCGTCCTCGGGAAGGACGCAGGCTCATTACAAATTTGTAACTTCCGACGTATGCGCGGTGTGCAAGCATCAGTGCGCGCGGGGCATCCGGTATATGGAACGGATGAAGCAGCCCGGCGCAGTCGGCAGAGGCGTTCCTTGCGTGCTCACCCGTTATTTCAAGTGACCGTAATCCGTTCGGGATACGGATATACGTTTATGCCGCTGCCTCTCCGGCCATTGACAGTCCAGGGCCAAGGCAAGCGGTTATCCGGCGGCGAGCGGATCGTTCCTTGCGGTCCATTCGCCGCCTTCGTATGTGCGGGAGGGTGCAACGGCACAGACGACGAATCAGATCTGCGGCCTCCCTTGTTCCTTTTGATATCCCGGGATGCCACGGAAGCGGTTCCATGGTATCATAATCGTATGGAAAATCGAGGAACGGAGGGTGTGCCGTGGGCAAAACGAAACATTCCGGCCCGATGAAACTGGATACGAGGCTGAAGCCGTCGCTGTGGGTAAGCCCTGCACCGCTTGGTCTCGGCAAAGTGAAGCCGCACCACATTTGGGATACGTTGAAAGCGGTTTACGACAATCGCGACAATCTCCCGTACGCCTACCGTATTCTGACACAAGGGGTGTGCGACGGATGCGCGCTGGGCGTATCCGGACTGCGGGACCGGACGTTGACCGGCCCGCATCTGTGCACGACCCGGCTGAACGTGCTCCGGCTGAATACGATGCCGGCCATCGAGCCCCGCTGGCTCGAGGATGTCTCGAAGTTGAGGGAGATGGACAGCGCCGAGCTTCGCAAGCTGGGCCGTATCCCGTATCCGATGATCCGGAGGAAAGGGGAAAACCGGTTTACGCGCCTCACCTGGGATGAAGCGCTGGAGCGGATCGCGGCCAAAATACGCAGCATCGACCCGAAGCAGCTCGCGATGTATTGGACCGCGCGGGGCATTACGAACGAAGTGTATTACACGGCTTCGAAGGTGGCGCGGTTCCTCGGCACGAACAATATCGACAACGCGTCGCGTATATGCCACTCGCCGAGCAAGACCGCCCTGAAGCGCTCGCTCGGCATAAGCGCCTCAAGCTGCAGCTACAAAGACTGGATCGGCACCGATGTTCTCGTGTTCTGGGGCTCCGTAGCCGCGAACAACCAGCCGGTGTCGACGAAATATATGTACGCCGCCAAGAAAGCCGGGACCCGGATTATCGTGGTGAATCCGTACCGGGAGCCTGCGATGGAGAACTATTGGATTCCGTCGATTCCGGAGAGCGCCCTGTTCGGGACGAAAATCGTCGACGATTTCGTCCAGGTACATATCGGGGGAGATATCGCCTTGATGAACGGGGTGATGAAATATTGGTTCGAGCTGGAGAAGGACCGCCCCGGAAGCGCCATCGACCGGAAGTATGTGCACGAACATACGACGGGATACGAAGAGCTTCGCAAGCATGCCGCTTCATTGAGCTGGCCTGCGCTGGAGAAAAGCTCCGGGCTGGCCCGACAGCAGATCGGCGAGTTTGCGCAGACACTGGCGTCGGCCCAAACCGGCGTGTTCGTCTGGAGCATGGGCTTAACCCAGCACCGGTTCGGTACGGACAACGTATCGCAGATCGCCAACCTGGCGATGCTCCGCGGTTTTATCGGCAGGGAGAGATGCGGGTTGATGCCGATTCGCGGGCATAGCGGGGTACAGGGCGCCGGTGAGATGGGCGCCGAGCCGATGTCCTTGCCGGGAGGAGGGCCGATCGACGAGGAGAGCCGGGATCGTTTCGGGAAGCTGTGGGGGTTCCCGATTCCTGCTTGGTCCGGGGATATCGTCGGCTTGTCGCTGGAGAACGCGCTATTGCCGGAAGGGCACGAGCGACGTACCCGTGTCTTTTATACGAGCGGCGGGAATTTCCTCGAGACGATGCCGAAGCCGGAGTTTATCCGCTCCTGTCTGGAACGTATGGAGCTTCGGGTTCATCAGGATATTATTCTGAACACGTCGACGCTTGCGGACGCCCGTGAGGAAGTGATCGTCCTGCCGGCGATGACGCGTTACGAGCAGCCCGGAGGCGGAACGTCGACGAGCACGGAGCGGATGGTTTATTACAGCCCGGAGATCGAAGGCCCGCGAATCGGGGAAGCCCGGGCGGAATGGGACATTCTCGTCGATTTGGCGGGGAGGGTCAAGCCCGAGCACAAAGCGAAAATCGCCTTCCGCTCCGTACAGCACATTCGCGAAGAGATCGCGGAGGCTGTTCCGTATTATGACGGGATTCAGCATCTGTCCAAGGCGGGGGACGTTTTCCAATGGGGCGGCGTATGGCTGTGCGAGGACGGGATCAGCCCTACGCCGGACGGCAAGGGACGGCTTCTGCCCATCCAACTCCCGGAGCTGCGCAAGCCGGAAGGTCATCTGTACGTCACGACCCGCAGAGGCAAGCAGTTCAATTCGATGGTATACAGCCGTATCGATCCGTTTAATGCGGCCAGGCGCGACGACGTGCTGCTGCACGCATCGGACGCCGGGGAGCTGGGAATTGCCGAGGGCGAAGCGATCGTGGTCTATAACCGGAACGGTACGATGTACGGCCGGGCCAAATTCGCCGAGATCAAGCCGGGCAATGTCGAGGTGTTTTGGCCGGAAGGCAATGTGCTGTTTCCGGTCGGCGTCTACGAGCCTCATGCTGGAATTCCGGAATACAACGGCGCGGTTATTATCGAGAAGGCGGAGACGTTTTTCGCTTTTAAAGACACCCGGTATGCCGAGCGGAGAATTGCCGAGCTGGATATCGGAACGGAGTAGCAGGCTCCCCCATAAGAGCCGCAATCGGCCGAATGCTTCGGGCAATGGTTCTAAATGATATAGATGGAACGGCCCGGTGAAGTCATCGCCGGGCTTTTTCTTTTGGTCGAAAAACCGGATAAGTCGTTGGAACTATTTGTCATGCAGGACTTTAGTCTAATTATTTGTCGAAGATCGATGAATTTCATGCAGGAATTGGAAAGATCACGTGGAATATATTGGAGTTGCGATTAGAATGTGCTGAGGTTATGGACATGAATCTACTTATGAAGCCGCTCGTTCGTTTGATGGGGCGAATGAAATATAAACAAAAGCTGTATTTGATGGCGCTTGCAGTTATCGTTCCGTTCAGCCTGCTGGCGGTGTATTGGATTCAGGATATCGAGGACGACTCCCGCCGGATGCGAATCGGTCGGGAAAGTCTGCTCGTTCATGATGCGCTCGTGCAATTGTACGGCGACATCCAGATCCATAGAGATTTTGCCGGACGTGTCTCAGCCGATCCAGCAGCTGTACAGGAGAAGCGCAAGGAGCTGCAGGCGGGGATCGATACGAAGCTGGCTGCTCTGGGACACGTGCTTCGCCAAACGAATGCTCCGGATAGCGTGACCGAGGACTGGCGAGCGGTCTCCGCCTACTGGAACGAATCCACACGTGCGGAAACGGCCATGAGTCCGGCGGAAGCCGTCTCCGCCCACTCGAAGGCGCTAAGCGTGATCTACGCGATGATGATCCGCACCGCCGAACGATCGGGGCTCGGTCATAGCGCGGACCCGGCGACGGCACGGCTGGCGGAAGCGGCTCTGACGAAGCTGCCGGTCGTCATCAGCCAGGCGGATGATCTGCGTACGGCCGCCGCCTCCGAGCTGTCTCTCGGCGCTGAAGCCTTAAGTTCGCGGGTCAAGCAGCCGGCTGACGAAGCCGTCTCGAAATTGCTCCAATTGCGTGAAGGCACCCTTAAGCAGATTCCCGAGCCGCAAACGCAGCAGCGGTTGAACCAGGCTTTGGAAAGCGCTGTATCTGCATTTGCCGTGTTATCCGCCAAGCGGCCGGCCCCTGCTTTCGAAGCAGGCTTGACTCGTTTGGACAAGGAGCAGCTCGACTCCCTCTCCCGAGAGGCGGTTAAGAAAGTATATGACGTATACGCGGAATATTCGAGGCTGCTTGACGATACGTTGAAGCAGCGCGCTGCCCGTCTGAAATCCGGCAAAATCGTCGTCGTTCTGTTTGTCATAGCCGGCCAGCTGGCGTCGATTCTGCTGTTCACGGCCGTATACAAAACGGTTATCGGGTCGGTGGCCGAACTGAAGCGCGTATCGCGAAGGATCGCCTCCGGGGATTTATCGGCACGGGTCCGTCTGCATGCCCGCGATGAATTGCGCGAGGTGGAGACGGCGTTTAACAGAGTCATCGATTCCTTCGACCAGACGATGTCCGAAAGAAAGCTGGAAGAAGAGCAGATGCGGCACAAGGCGTATTATGACGCGCTGACCGGACTGCCGAACCGGTTTCTGCTGCAGGACCGGCTCCGCACGGCGATCTCCCACGCGAGCAGGCAAGGGGGGATGCTGGCCGTTCTGTTTATCGATCTGGATGGATTCAAGCATATTAACGATACGCTCGGACACCGGACAGGCGATATGCTGCTTCATGCGATCGCCGGACGGCTCCGCTCGCGGCTCAGGGAAAGCGATACGGTGTCCCGGGTGGGCGGGGACGAATTTATTATATTGCTGCCTGACCTGTCAGAGCGGCAAGTCGCGGCTTACGTGGCGCGCAAGCTTGTAGACGAGATGTCCAAGGCGTTCGTATTCGAAGGGCAGGAATTGTTCGTATCGGCGAGCGTCGGCATCAGCCTGTACCCGGGCGACGGAACCGATTCCGACACGCTGCTCCAGAAGGCGGACTCGGCGATGTACCAGGTCAAATCCAACGGCAAAAACAATGTCCAGCTGATCGACAACGAAGACAAGGGCGGCGTGCAGCAGAAGCTGAATCTGGAGAACGAGCTGCGGATCGCGCTGGACAAAGGCCAATTCCATGTCGTCTATCAACCGATAGTCGGAGCGGAGAGCGGGACGCTGGCGGGGGTTGAAGCTTTGCTGCGCTGGAACCATCCGAGACGCGGGCTTCTGTACCCGGCGGACTTTATGGAGGTGGCCCAGCAGAGCGGACTGATTGTCCGGATGGACGAATACACCCTTGCGGCCGCATGCCGGCAGATGAAGGGCTGGAAGGACGGGCTCGGATGGAACGTTCCGGTATCGGTGAACTTGTGCCTGCATCCGGAGTGGCGGGGCCGGCTGGCCGACAAAGTGTCGGAGCTGCTTGCCGCGAGCGGGCTCCATGCCGATCAGCTCGTGGTGGAATTTACGGAAAACCGGGTGTTTCAAAACCTGGATGAGACGCTGCACATCCTAAAGAGCCTGCGCTTGCTCGGCGTACGCATTTTGCTGGACGATTTCGGAACCGGATTTTCGTCGTTCACGTATTTGAAGAAGCTGCCGATCGACGGGCTCAAAATAGACCGCACGTTTGTAAAAGACATTCCGCACGGACTGAAAGACTCGGCGATCACAGCTTCGACGGTAACGCTTGCCAAGCAGCTTCATATGCGTGTAGTTGCAGAAGGAGTGGAGACGGAGGAGCAGCTCCAATATTTAAAGCAGATCGGTTGCGGTGAAATTCAAGGGTATATCGTATCCAAGCCGGAAACGGCGGGTGTGATTGCAAGCCGTTTTCGGTAATGCCGGTCTACCAGGCAGCTCGGCGAATGATAGAAATTGAATCAGCAGGGAAGTGTGGTGCTGAAAAAGAACCGCAGAATATTGGAAACCGGGCTGCAGGATCCTTAGCGGCTGTACCGCATGACTTTGACAATTAATTGGTCCAGCTGTTGGCTTATTTCCAGTACTTGAGGATGTCCGAAGTTGAATTCATATATTTTTGCCGTGCGCAGAAGTTGTTTTTTTAACAGGTCGATTTCGACTTGAAGGCCCGTCAGATGATTCATGTTGATTCCGCTTCCTCTTTCTGATGTATATTTCTGTATCAGTTTACATGATTTTTATTGATCGTGTAACACCATTCCGTGCAGGTTTATTTTTGTTTACAAACTACTTGGGGTTCATGTAGAATAAAATATTTACCAATTCATAGAAAGCTCTATCAGTCATCCATATCATAGAACAAACAAACGATTCTTGCAGCTGATTTCTAATAAGGCCGGCAAACTTTTGTGACGGTTTCCCGCAACTTTTTGCAGACGTGCGAGTATAACGATTCAGAACAACACGTTTGATGGAGGTAATCGCATGAAGGTGAAGCGGCTTGCCGCACTAACAGCAACATTAGTCGTGCTTGGAGCAGGAATCGTATACGCTGGCTCCCCGTGGGGAGATTATAAAGGTTTTGACAAAGTAAAAGTGCAGGTAAACGGATCGGCGGTGCCCGATGGCGATGTTCCTGCGTTTATGATCGACGGCCGCGTCGTGCTGCCGCTTCGTGCTTTATCCGATTCGCTTCAGGCCGTCGTCCAGTGGGACGATTCAGCGAAGACGGTTAATATGTATAAACCGAATGTACATATGTTCGTCGCCGAGAAGCTCGGCAAGAAAGATTCGCTCGAAACGCCGTTCGGAGCCGTACCGCTCGGCAAAAAGCTGGATTTTGTCGTATCCGCGCAGGTCGACAGCTTGACTACACCGATCGATGCGTTCAAGATCGATCTGGTGTCTCCGGCCGGAGACGTGATCCGGACGACGGAAGTGCCGATGGAACAAAGCAAGGAGAGCTTCTGGTATACTTGGCCGCTTGAAGCCGTGCATTTTGAAGCGTCCGGCACCTATAAGATTCAGTTTAAAATCAAGATCGACAAATCGCAAGATTACGCCGTCGTCTCTGAGAAAAAAATCATTTCCCAGTAAGCTCCGCGCGCCATTCGTTTCATTGACCGTCGATAGGGAACATGGTACGATAGGATGGGTTTGAAATTCAATCGATGAAACGAGGGTTTTGCATGAGCGACCATCAGCACGACGAAAATTGCGGCTGCGGAGAGCATGAGGAAGACGTATTTATTTTAACCGACGAAGACGGCAACGAACACGAGATGGTGATCGTATATACGTTTGAAACGAAAGAGAAAGCGTACGCCGTATTGCTGGACCGCAACGACCCGGAATCGGACAGCATCATTTTCCGGATCGATGAAGAAGGCGAGGAGTCTTTCCTGGTCAACATCGAAGACGATGCCGAGTGGGAGCACGTTACGGCAGTATACGAGCAGATCGTAGAATCGGAAACCGAGGCATAAGATAGCGGAAAGAACCCCCTTTGCACAGTGCAGAGGGGGTTTTTTGGTTTTGCTAGAAGAGCAGAGCCGGACAGAGGGAACGTGATTCTATCACTTGCGCGGATTAAAGTACATTGTCCGGCCGTTGAACAGCCGAAGCTCGGCCTTTAAGTGACGCGCCAAATATTTGCACAATTCGTTGCCTTTGGACTTGTCGCCGTGCGTCGCGTCATCGGGAAGCGTCACTTGAATGTACGTTTTTTCTTTCTCTTCTTCGGTTTGGGTGCCGACGCCGAACAATATGTATTTATACAGAGGATTGCTGCCTTTCAAGTAAAACCATTTGCCCTGGCCTTCCGGCTTCGTCTCAATCGAATAAGGAAACGCGGAACCGGCATAGTCCCATCCAAGCTGACGGCCCGTTAGCCCGGTTTGCTCTTGGTAACGGCCGAGGTGGTCTTTCAGTTCGTCCAGCGTCAGGGTGGATGCGGCCGATCCGTCCACCAAATAAATGTAAGCGCTTTGCGCCATCGTTACACCGCCCTTGTCGTTCCGTTTGTCAATGACCATCATAGCACTTCATCCCTTTATTGACAATATCCGCTGACGCCGGCGGATGCACCAATCCCTTATCCGGGACGAGACGGATACATTTATCATTGTCAAACTGGCGAGGAGGATGGTATAGTAACTGTAAAATATTATAAATATTCAGAAAATTCAAACGAATGGAGCGTGATTCTCATGTTTGAACGTTTGTATGATACGTCCGAGCAAGCTCAAGTGCAATTTATCGGCTATGCTTCCGATCGGGCACGCTACGATTTCGGAATTGTGTATACGAACGCCTTTTTCGGCAAACCGATCGTATTTTGTATGCAAACGAACCGTTCGACTCTTCTCGATTATGACGATCTCGATAATTTGACTTATCTGCAAAAAGCGTTCCAGCTCACAACCGCCGAAGCGGAGGAAGTATCGGTACTGATGAAGCAATTTATTCCTACCTTGTCGATTAAGGATCAATATTAAGGGTTCGGATCGGACACCAAAACGGAGAGGGGCCCTAGGGCTCCTCTCCGTTTTGTATGGGCTGCCCGCTGGCAGAACGGCAAATTTCTCAGAAAATCGGCTTGGTCTCGACGATCACTTTGACGAATTCGATCGTGCGGTCTTCCGGGCCTTTGACCGGCAATCCGACCTCCAGATGATCGACGATATAATCGATGTTGTCCTGGGAGATCACTTCGCCAGGAAGCAGGATCGGTATCCCAGGCGGGTATACATAAATAAATTCAGCCATAATGCGCCCCGCAGATTCTTTAAACGGCACAATCTCCGTATCTCCGTAAAAAGCGTCGCGGGGGGTCAGCGACAGCTGCGGAATTTCCGGAATGTGAATGACGAGCTCGTTCGAATGATTGACGTTGTGCGTTTCCTTGGAGAGCTCCGCCAGTGCCCGGATCAAAATGTCGACATTCTCCTGCGTATCGCCCGGTGTGACGAGGCAGAGAATGTTGTACATATCGCTCATCTCAATCTCGAGGTTGTACTTCTCCCGCAGCCAGTTCTCGGCGTCATACCCCGTAATGCCCAGATGGCGTACGTGCACGGTCACTTTGGTCGGATCGTAGTCAAACGTCGCTTCCGTCCCCAATATTTCTTCCCCGAAGCAATGCAGTCCGGGTATTTCATTAATCGCCCTGCGGGCGTATTGGGCCAGCTGCAAAGCTTTCTCCGCGATCGCTTTGCCGTTCAGCGCCAAGTTTCTGCGGGACGTATCGAGTGAGGCCAGCAGCAAATAAGACGTCGAAGTGGTCGTCAGCATGCTGATGATCGTCTGAATCCGACGCTGGTTGATTCTCGGACCTTGCACGTTCAGAATCGAGCTTTGCGTCATCGAGCCGCCGAGCTTATGAACGCTGGTGGCCGCCATGTCGGCGCCGGCTTGCATTGCCGATATCGGCAAATCGTCATGGAAATGAATCAGCGACCCGTGAGCCTCGTCGACGAGTACGGGAATATCGTAGCTGTGCACCAGTTCGACGATTTCTTTCAGGTCGGCGCATACGCCGTAATAGGTCGGGTTGATCACGAGCACCGCTTTAGCGTCGGGATGCCGGCTTAACGCTTTTTTGACGGAGCTGGTCGTGACCCCGTGATCGATCCCCAAATTGGCGTCGCGTACCGGCGACAGGAAGATCGGCTTGGCTCCCGAGAATATAATGGCAGACAATATCGATTTATGCACGTTGCGGGGAACGATGATTTTATCGCCTTCTCCGACGACGGACATAATCATGGTCATAATCGCGCCGCTCGTGCCTTGGACGGAGAAGAACGTATAGTCGGCTCCGAATGCGTCGGCTGCGAGCTGCTGCGCTTCCAGGATAACTCCTGTCGGCTGGTGAAGATCGTCCAGCGGCGCTATATTGATCAGGTCGATCGAAAGTGCGTTATCTCCGATAAACGAGCGAAACTCGGGATCGGAGCCGACCCCCGTTTTGTGTCCGGGAATATGAAACTGAATCGGGCGTTTGGCCGCATGCCCGGTCAGTGCGGTAAATAAAGGGGTGCGGTTATGATCCATGCGGTCATCCCTTCCTTCCGGCGATTTCGAATGATATGCTTAAAGAGGTTGTTCAAAAAGTCCACTTTTAATCACGGACTTTTTGAACTCGCGCTTAAAACTAAACAAGCTTGAGTATATCAAATTGGGCGGGTGATGCAAGTTTTTATTTCATTAAAACTTGCACCGTTGATGCAAAGTTTTTATTTCGTGAAAAACATGCATCGTCGATGCGAACTTTTTATTTCATTAAAACTTGCATCGTAGACTTCCCTCAGCGAACATCGGCTTCGCGACGTTTTACGACCCTGCTCCTGGGGCAGACTAACCAATAAGTAGATTCTTATATCGGCTGAGGTGGACAAGTGAACCGGTTACTATCGTTTTGGAACGAACAGAAAAAATTTCTTACTCCTTTCGTAGTGATGCTTCTGGTCATTATGTTTATTGTTGAATTCGTGAAGGGAGCGATACTCGTCTCGATTTTGCCGATATATATGAAGTCGGTGCTCGGGATTACGACGTTTTTAATCGGCTGGACGCTTGCGCTTCAATACATAGGCGACAACTTGTTCCGTTCCCCGATCGGCTGGCTGATCGATAAAGTCGGCTATCGTCCGGTTATGCTGGGCGGGGTAATCGTGACGCTGCTGTCGGTGCTTATCCTCGTGTTTTTTCGTCAGCCGTATTGGATCATGCTGTCCTGCACGCTGCTCGGAATCGGAACATCGCCTTTATGGCCCTGCGTCATTACGGGGGCGACGAATTCGACGGGAGAGAAGGCGACCGGCACTACGATGTCGATCATCTATATGTCGTGGTTATCCGGAGTCGGCATGGGGCCGGTCGTCATCAATTTTTTTATCGGAGACACCTACAGAACGGCGTTTGGTATCTTGCTCGGCCTGATGGTGCTGACTGTGGTCGTCTCGCTGTTTTTGCCTGGCAAAGGATACGGCTCGGATCTGAAATCCCTGGTGAACGATTACCGGGCCGAGCACGGGGCGCGGGGGTCGGCAGACGGCTTCTTCATCCGGCAAACCCGCAAAATCCGCCTATATATGGATGAAGTGCGGCGCTCGCTGCACGTCAGCTGGGTCTTTTATCCTTCCCTGTTCGCCCAGACGTTCGCTCTCGGGCTGCTGACGCCGGTGCTGACGCTGTATGCGAGGACGATCCTGAACTTGACGCCTGCCCAGTACAGTCTGTTTCTGATTGCCGGGGGAGCGGTTACGGTGCTATTCCTTATACCTGTAGGCAAGCTTGTGGACCGTTTCGGCGTCCGCTGGTTTATTAATATCGGGCTCGTGCTCAGCTCTGCGACGCTGCTGACGTTCACTTCGGTGAAGTCCGTCGGCTGGGTGCTTGTGCTGGTGATGCTGCTCGGGGTCGGTTATGCCCTGATCATCCCTTCCTGGAATGCGCTCATCGCCTCGGTTATTCCGAAGGAAAAGCGCGGCGCGATCTGGGGGTTCTTCCTCACGATCGAAGGATCGGGCAACGTGCTCGGACCGATCTTATCGGGCAAGCTGTGGGATTCGATCGGCTATCAGGCGCCGTTTCTGTTAAGCGGGTGCGTGCTTGCCGTCCTTTTCGTTCTACAATTGTTCATTTTTGTCGACCGTAAAGTTATGGTAAGATGATTAAAGCGTCTGCAAACGCAACGGTTTGGCTGGTGTTGTATACTACGTTTTCGGAGGCCTTTCGTCCATGAACAAGCAGATTGGGGTCATCATGCTCATTCTGGTGACCATCTTTATCGGATTCGGCATTATCATTCCGGTCCTTCCGGAAATTGTCAGTCCTTTTCATCTCAGTATGATGCTAACGCTTTACTCCGCGATCTCGTTCGTGATGTCGCCGTTTTGGGGCTCGTTATCGGACCGGATCGGCAGACGGCCGGTGCTGCTGCTCGGTCTTGTCGGATTTGCCGTGAGCTTTCTGATTCTCGGCCTTGCCGGCGATTCGTTATGGCTGATGTATGTGTCCCGCATCCTTGGAGGCGTGTTCTCCGGCGCGGCGACTTCCTGCGCCGTCGCTTATGTGGCGGATATTACGACGGAGAGCAACCGGACGAAAGGGATGGGACTGGTCGGCATGTCGATCGGGCTCGGTTTCATTTTCGGTCCGGCGATCGGCGGGCTGCTGGCGGGCTTCGGCTTGTCGATTCCGTTTTTCGTCTCCGCAGCCTTGTCGCTGATCACGTTCCTGTTTGCGTGGAAGCGCCTGGTGGAGTCGCTTCCGGCAGAGAGCAGGGGACAGAGCGGCCAGAAGCGGGTGTCCCGATGGACCGCTTTCTCGGGTCCGCTCAAATATTTGTATGTGTTGTCGTTTTTCGTGACGTTTACGCTGGCCGGCATGGAGGCGACGCTGCAATACTTCCAGATGCTCCGGTTTAATGCGACTCCGATGGATATCGGCATTATGTTTCTGGCGAGCGGTATCGTAGGGGCGGCCATTCAGGGAGGCGTCGTCCGGAGGCTGGTCAAACCGGGGGACGAGCCCAAAGTGATCGCGATCGGACTGCTGCTGTCTTCGGTCGGATTTTTCCTGATCCTCCTGTCGTCGAACTTGCTGACCGCTTCAATTTATTTGACCGTATTCGGCGCGGGCAACGCTTTGATCCGTCCGTGCGTGTTGTCGCTCATTACGCAAAAAACGAAAGTCGGCCAAGGCGTAGCGACGGGCTTGAACTCGTCCATGGACAGCCTCGGCAGAATCGCCGGCCCGCTGATGGGGATGGGCGCCTTTCACTTTAACGTCAATATGCCGTTCGCGATCGGCGGCGTCCTGTGTCTGGCCGCAATCCTGCTGCTCGTTCCGTACCGGGCGCTTGACCGCCGGATGAAAGCGGAAAGCGCGGCAGGCTGATCGCAGCCTGCTTGCAACGAGGACGGCTCCTGCCGGCAACAGTCCTGCGGACGCGTCCGCTGTGTTCACCTCGAGCCGCAGATTTTTTCTAGCGGCACATATCCGCTTCGTAAACAAACAAGGCCCCCCGGTAACGCCTGACGGCATTTCCGGGGGGCTTTGTTGATGCGTTGTGCGTCTGGCTTGTTACTTCGTTACCGAAACGGTAATCGTTGTGCTGGAGGTCACTCCGGCATAGTTGACCAGCTCGGCCCGATACGTATACGTCCCGACCGGCTTGCCGCTTACAAGCGTCGCCGCCGATTGCGCCTGAGGCGTCCGTGCGGTCAGCGTCTGCGTGTCGATCAGCGTTCCGTTCTCGTACAGCCGGTACGACTCCCCGTTCGTTCCCCACCACATATTCATACGGATCGTAAAGTTTCCGTCCGTATCCCAATTATCGTGAGAGAGAACGGCTTTGGCCGGTGCGGCATCGGTTACGTTAACGGTCAGCACGCCGCTTTTCGTCGTGCCGTAAGCGTTCGTAAGCTCGGCGTAGTAACGGTAGGTGCCGTTAGGTTTATAAGTGACGGACGTAACGGTCGCCTGAGCATGAGGCGAATTGTCGAGCAGCGTCCGGGTGTCGATCAACACGTCGTTCTCATACAATTTGTACGAGCTGCCGTTATTGCCCGACCACATGTTCATCGTGATGTTGTAGCTGCCGTCCGCAAGCCCGGTATCGTGTCCGTTGTCGTGGGATAAAACCGGTAGTCCCGGCACTCCGGTGCTTTTCGCTGCGATATTTGTCACGGTAGCGGTTTGACGGGCTGGGTTGCCTGCTTCATCGATAAATTCGAACATAAAGCTGCCGTTGGCTTGGAACGTATAGCTGGCCGATCCGCCATTGTTCGTAATCGTAACCGGTTCGCTTGGCGTCAAGACCGCGGTAACCGGGCCGCTGGTCGGAGAAGTGCTGCTGTAGGTGACGGAAGCGGCCGGCGCCGTGGTGTCGATCCGCAGCGAAGCGGTCTTGACGGCTTCGCCATTGCCCGCCATGTCCGTCGAACGGTAGCTGATCGTATAGGAGCCATCCTGATCCAGAACGAACGGGCCCGTATAAGCGTTCCAAGCGGCTCCGCCGTTGAGGCTGTACACGGTGTCCATTACGCCGGCCCCGCGGTCGTAGGCGGACAGGGTGACTGTAACCGGATTGACGTACCATCCGTTCAAGCCGTCCGGCAGGCCCGGCGACAGTTCCGCAGTCGTTACGGGAGCCGTGCGGTCCATCAGCATGTTTTGCAAGTAGATCTTCCGCTTGTCATCAACGTCGTAGCGCAGCTCCATCCATGTCCGGACGTTCTGGAACAGCTGATCCGTTTGCACCGCATTCAAGCTCGCCAGTTGGCTCATCGCAGCGCCTTTCGCAGCGCCGTCCTCGATCAGGGGCAGGACGATCCGGTTGTAGAAGGCGATGTCTTTCGTAGCGGGGTTCTGAGACCAATAGGCGGTCAGCTCCGCGGATTTGGTTTGAAACGACGCCCAGGCTTTGGCCAGCATATATTTCTGGATCGCCATCCGTTGCTCCGCCGTCGGAGCTTGAAAGCGCAGCAAGTTGAACTTCCCGGGCTGATGGACGTGTCCTCCCCAAGTCTGGCCGTCGGAAGGGGACCATCGGATCAGGTTGAACTGCCAGTCTCCGCCATCCAGAGGCAGACGGTCGTACACGTTCTCCCAAGGAAGAACGACCACCGTTCCCCAGCCGGTCGGAATCTGTCCCGTATTCACCTTGACGCTGCCTTTCAGCGGACGGTTATTCCGGTACTCGGTCTGCCACTCGTAATATTCGATTGGCCCTCCGTCCGTCGGCACGATCATCTGATGGTAGGGGAGATCGCCTTCCCCGGGGACTACAAAAAACTCGAACGAGCTCGGCTTCAAGCTGCCGCCCGCATCGTTCTCCCATTCGTTCGCCTGGAAAAACATATATAAGCCGTCCTCGCGGTATACCATATAAAAGGAAGTTTCGCGCGGGCCGCCCGGCGGGATCGGGGTGCCGGGCCAATATACCCCGAATCGCGTTTCCTTGTATGCCGGATTGTTGAAATAAGAACTTTGCGCCCATTCCGCCGGAGATTGGAGCGATTCCTCCGTCCAAGTAACCGGATACACCTTCTTCGTCTCGGCCTGCACACTCGCTGGGCTCATACCCGAAGCGGCCCATACAAGCGCAAGCAGCAGGATGATAACTCGCCCTGATTGTCGGAACATCGTACCGCCTCCTTAGTGGGTAGTTTCCAAATCAAGCAACAGCCCGATATGCCGGATCATCTCCAGCCGGAGCAGATCTTGATTCGTCGAGCGCTCGTCGACTTCTTCGAGCCAAATCAAGGCGTTGTTCGCGGCGGCTACCCGATCGGCTTGACCCGATGCAATCGCGGCGGCGGCAACCTGCTTGAGCTTGGTCGCATAGCGGATGTCGTCAATCCCTTCGCGGAACCCTTCCCAGGCGATCGTGTCGATCAGTTTCGTTCTTGTCGGATAGACGAGGTTGAAGTTGCGGAATTCGTCCTGAATCGAGTTGTCGTTCCAGATGTTCGGAGGGCCTTCATAGAAAATATAATTGTATGTAGCGTCATAGTTGGCTTTGTACGTCCACATCCCGTGACGCTGACGCATCAAGTCGGGATTTTCCGGTCCGGTATGCGGGTACGCGTAATTCGTAATCATTTTGTCGCTGCCGAAGGAGTGCCACATATCCGCCTTTGCGCGGGTCGGCTCTCCGACGATGTTCAAGAAGTTTTCTTTCACGTCCAGCTCGAAGTGGCGTTCGGTGCCGGTAGAGAATACTTTGGCTCCCTTGTCGTGCATGTACTGCCACATCTCCTGCTGGAACTGCAGCATCGACCAGGAAGGCTCATCCCAGCCGTCAAAATACAGGTTCGTGTGACCGACGAAGCTGGAGACATAATCGTACGCCTCGTCGAGCGCGGCCTTTTGCGCGTTAACGCCGTTTCGCCATGCGTCGTAGAGGGTGTCCATCGCCAGCTTGTTCGCTTCGGTCGGATTCGCTTCATAGGTCGCCTTGGCGGCCAAATAACCTGTATATTTATTGAAAATGTCGTAGGGTGGAAACGTCTGCTTCACGCCGAACAACGGGTTCAGACTGAGGCCGGCCTGCTGCATAAGCTCCAGCTGCTTCGTGAAGGTCGCCCGGTCGGCAACCGAATAAAGCGGTCCGGGGATATGAAGCGCGTTATGATCGGCGAGATTCTGATAATCGTTCAGCAGTTTGGTCTCTACGAGAGCGAGATCCCCTTTGGCCTGAACCAAATGTTCCTTCACTCGGCTTTGGTGGTAAAGCATGACGTAAAAGTCTTTGTTCACATCGTAATACGTTTTCGGCTGAGGAAGCTCATAAGGAAGGACGCGGACATATAAGGCGAGGCTGCCTGCCGGGACGCCGTCCGCTACGATATCGATCGAGCCGGTATAAAAGCCGGCGGCGGCTTGGCCGGGAACCTTCAAGGTAAGCCACATCTGCTTCGATTCCCCCTGCTTCAGTTCGATCGGCAGAAGAGTCGGGCTGTCCTCGACCGGTTCCTCGTATGTGTTGAATTTGGTCGCCGGGATGTTGGAGATGTCTTTGTACTGGGAGCCGGTCGGGTAGTCGACGCGCAAGGAGTTGCCTTTGCGGTTATGGTCGACGAGAATGAGGTTTTCATCGTGCAGCAGCAGCTCGGGAACCAGCACTTGCTTGGAGGAGTCGCTAAAGTAGCTTTGCCAGGCCGTTCCGCCCTGATACCAGGTTTTGACGACCCGCAGATCGATAGCGCCGGCCGGAATCGTGCCGCCTTCCCCTGTCAAATCGCTGACGGCAAAGGTGACAGAGCTTACATCGGAGAGCGGGGCGAGAACGAAGGAAGCTGCTTCGAATTCCCCTTTCGCCGAGATGACCGAGAGTTGATCGGTTAAGGCGCCGTCTTGCGGAAGCGTATCCGGCAGCCGCTTTTCCGGGCTGATCGGGGGAGCCTCGTAGACGATAAAAGGCGAGTTCGCCCAAGGGGCGCCGCTGCTGAGCAGGTTGACGTCCGCGGCCAGCTTCAAGGCGTAGCTCAGCGCCTTGTGCGTGGTCAAGCCGGCCTCGGGCGTGATGTCGGCTGAGCCCAGCACCGTATTGGCTTGATTGCGAACGCTTTCAAGAAATTGCTTCAACGGAAGCCGGTCGGTAGTGCCAAGGAGCACATTCAGTTCACTGACTTGGGCGGCCAGCCCTTCTCTCGACCAGGAGTCGCCCGGAGCGGGGGAAGCAGAATTCGCCATTGCCGGCGAGACAACGAGAAGCAAGGTGCAGAGCATAGTGACGACAAGCATCAGACGCTTGAACAACAAGATCACTCCCTCGTATTCCATTGTGATGGTTGCAGTCTGCGCACACTGCAGCCTTATATTTCACTTCACTGCGGCTTGACTCGGGCGGCTAACCCCAATACAGCTGCCGCACTGCAGGAAATAACGAATTCTCCATATCTGCTTCACCCTGCTGTAGCTGTAACCATCGGCGTTCTCGTGTATCCATTCTCCTCCTGTCCTCTTAGAAAACGGTTCGATTCATATTATACATCATAATTTACGTATGTAAATGTTTTTCTCATTTGCGCATTATGTATCGAAATCATGCGGGTTCAGGATAAAATAAGCAGATAAAATCTTTGTTTTTTTTTCATTATGCAATTTATTTATATTTATAAAAGTGGTAATATGCAGTTAACTGGAACAGGAACGGACCTGGAGAAAGACGGATTCGGCATGAAGTTTTCCCGTGGAGGATGGACGAATGCGGAACAGAATTAGCTGGGAGAGAGCGGGCTTGACCGGACTGGCGTGCCTGACGCTGGCCTTGTCCGGATGCACATTGTGGCCGAAGGAAGAATCGGTGCTGAAGCCGCCGCTCGTATTGCCGCAGAAGGAAATCTACAATTTGCACGAAGTGAAGCGGGGGACTGTGACCCGGCAGGTGAAAGGGACGGGCGTGTTCCAGTCGTCCGACGTCGTCAGTCAGCACTTTTATTCTACAGGCAAAGTAACGGGCGTTCGGGCAAAACCCGGAGACCGGGTCCGGCAGGGAGACCCACTGATCGAGCTGGAGATCGGGCTTGGCGATATCGCCGTCAAGGAACGGGTCCGGGACTTGGCGAAGGCGAAGCGCAATCTGAATCTGGCCAAGGAAAGCCGGGACGAGGAGCTGATTCCGATCCGAATATTGGAGGTGGATATCGCCGAGCGATTATGGAACGATGCCCAGTCGCAGCTGGAAGGCAAAACGATGCGGGCGCAAATCGACGGCATTATCGTCGCGATGGAAGAGGTGAAGATCGGAGATACGGTTGAACCGGCTAAACCTTATGTAACGATAGCCGATCCGCAAAGGATCGAGCTGACCTACACATCGTCCGGCTCCGATAATGTGCAGGAGGTCCGGGCCGGGATGCGGGCCGACATCGTGTACCGGGACCGGCAGCTGCAAGGGACGGTGGTCCAAAGTCTGGCAAACGCACCGTCTACCGGTCAGAAACCGCAAAACGCCGGTTATGCGAAAACGATATATGTGCGGCTGGACGATGCCGGCATCCGCCCGGAGCTGAACGACAGCGCGGAAATTCAAATCATGCTCCAAAAGAAAGAGAACGTCGTCGTCATTCCGAGGTTCGCATTAACCTCTGTTCTGGGGCGTACTTACGTCAAAGTGCTGGAAGGAGAACGGATTCGGGAGGCCGATGTAGAGACCGGGCTCGAGTCGGCCACAGAAGTCGAGATCGTCAAAGGGCTGGAAGAAGGACAGCAGATCATTATCCAGTAACGGCCGGGCTCCGCACTCCACTAAGTCGGGAGGTATCGTGTTGGCACTGCTTCTCATGATGGTGCGCAAGCTGGCAAATAACGGATGGCTGGCGGTTTGTCTTCTCGGCGGGCTTGTTATGTCCGTGGCGCTCGTAAGCAGCATCCCGATCTATACCGATGCGGTATTGCAGCGGATGCTCATTAAGGATCTGGAGCAATTCCAGATTACGTCCGGCCGTTATCCCGGAATTCATTATGCGAAGGCGGTTATGGGAGGCACTTCCTATTGGGATACCGGGGACTACAAGCCGGAGGACCGGCCTCAGGCGGTACGGACGCTGGACGACTTCATGCGCAAGGAAGCGGCTCCCGGATTCGGACTGCCGGTAAGCGAGCTGGTGCGCGAGAGAAGGACGACCTATTATTCGGTGACCCCTGCGGAGCAGACCCGGATCGAATCGGGGACGAACCGGCAAATCGAGCTGGCGGCAAGGTCCGGCTTGTCCGAGCATATTCGTCTGGCAGACGGCAGATTGCCGGCCGATCGGCCTGTGGACGGGATCTACGAGGCGCTTGTGACCGAGCAGTCGCTGAAGGCGTTAAATATGGTGCTCGGCAACGTATTCGTTATAAACGACGAGGAAGCGAAGACGAACATCCGGATCACACCCGTCGGCGTCGTCGCCAAGAAGGACAATGCCGATCCTTATTGGTACAACCAGTTTGAAGACTATGCCAAAACGTTTTTTATCGACTTCGAGCTGTATGAACGCGACTTTACGACAGGGGAAGTGCTGCCGACGGCAAGCGCCGGCTGGCTGTTCCTGCTTGATTACTCCCGGATGGGCCTTGATTCCATGCACCGGTTCGTTGAGGCGAGCGAACGAATCGAATCTTTTTTATCAGGCCGGTTCCGTACCTACCTCACCGAAGTCCCTGCCATGCCGACATTGCAGACGTACTTCCAACGGGAAGCCGACTTAAGGAAGATGCTCTGGTCGCTGTACGTGCCGATTATGATTATGCTCGCTTATTACCTGTATATGGTGTCCAACCTGATTACGGAGCGCCAACAAACGGAAATTGCGGTGCTGCGCAGCCGCGGAGCCAGCCGGCTTCAGGTCGCGGCCGGCTATATGATCGAAGGGCTGCTGCTGGGGGCTGTCGCGCTGGCGATCGGACCGCCGCTTGGCATGCTGCTCGTCCGCTTGCTCGGCGCTTCGAACGGGTTTCTCGAATTCGTCAACCGTTCGGCTCTGCCGGTCCGGTTGAGCGGCGAGTCGTACCGGTATGCGCTTTATGCGGTCGCAGCCTCCGTCCTGATGACGCTTTTTCCCGCGCTTGCCGCAGCCCGCCTGTCAATCGTCAGCCATACCCGGCAGTTGGCCCGCCGCGGGAGCCGTTCGCTATGGCACCGATTCTACATAGACTTCGTGCTGGTCGCGGCCGCGGTATTCGGCCTTCGCCGGTTCGACAGGCAGCGCAGCGACTGGATGCGAATGGGAGCGGACGGCTCCGACTTCTCCGTCGATCCGCTGCTGTTCTTTTTTCCCGCGATGTTTATTCTGGGCGCGGGACTGCTTATGCTGCGCTTTTATCCTTGGCTGCTCCGACTCCTCTATTGGACCGGCAGGAAAAGATGGCCCCCGGCGCTTTATGCGACGCTGATTCAAGTCGGAAGAGCCGGAGCGCCGTATCTGTATGTGATGATGTTTCTGATCATGACGATCGCAATAGGCTTGTACAGCGCTAGTGCGGCGAGGACTTTGAACGATAACGCGGAGCACAAAATCCGCTATAAAAACGGCGCGGACATCGTGCTGAAGCAAGCCTGGATCAGCGACGCCCCGCTTTCGGGCTCCGCAGGTCCAACCGGCCGTTTACCAGGCAACCCCGGAGAGCAGACGAGCGCAGACGCTATCAGGGCGGATACGGGTTCGGCGAAGCGGACTCACTACGTGGAGCCGCCGTTCCAGCCGTTCCTGGAGCTTCCGGGCGTACAGTCCGCGGCCAAAGTATTCGTGAAAGAGGAAGCGGGGTATGCGGCCGGCAAGGAGGGCGGACCGATCCGGCTGATGGGCATTAACACCGCTGAATTCGGACGTACGGCATGGCTGAGGAACGGCCTGCTGGAGCATCATCTGAACGACTATTTGAATCTGATCGCGACCGATCCGTCAGCGGTATTGATTTCCCGAACGATGGCCGATCAGGGGATCAAGCCCGGAGACGTGATTTATATCGATTGGAGCGGCGTCCCTGCGAAGCCTTTTACCGTTTACGGGGTAGTCAATTACTGGCCGGCCATGAATCCGAATCCGTCCGGGCGTGTCCGGGACGGCGTGCCCCCGGAAATACCCCGTTTCGTGATCGGTCATCTCGAGTATATCCAGCTGGCGCTGGCGCCCGAGCCGTATGAAGTGTGGATCAGATTCAAGGATGGGGAAAGCAGGCAGCCTCTGTACGATGCGTTGGCGGCGAACGGCATCAGCTTGATCTCGGTGGCGGATACGCGGGAGGAGGTCGTCGCAGCCAAAAACGATCCTTTTCAGCTGGCCGTAAACGGGGTGATGACGCTCGGCTTTCTCATCGCCGTGATCATCAGCTTTGCCGGTTTTCTGCTGCATGGGGTACTGTCGCTCTCCGGACGGCTCGTGCAGTTCGGGATCTTGCGGGCCATGGGCATTTCGTTCCCGCAGCTGCTAGGGATGCTGGCTGCCGAGCAGCTGCTGACTACCGCAGCCGCCGTCGTTATGGGCGGGCTTGTCGGCGGGGTGACGAGCGCTTGGTTCGTCGCTCTTTTCGAAATCTCCTTCAGTCCTTCGACGCAAGTACCGCCATTCCAGGTAACGTTCGATTCCGGCGATACGTTGAAGCTGTATGTGATCGTGACCGGTATGATCACGGCGGGGCTGGTTGTTCTCGGCTGGCTGCTGTCCCGTATCCGAATTCACCAAGCGGTCAAGTTAGGAGAGGATTAGGCGGTGATGATCTTGGGGCATGGACGAAGGACGGACCGATCCGCTGCGAGAGGAAGAGGATGCCTCACGCTTTCCCTGACTGCTGTACTTCTGGCAGCAGCGCTTCTAGCGGGATGTTCGCTTCTCCCGAAGCGAAGCGAGTCCGGTCCCGGGCTGATCGAGAATGTCCGGGTAAAAGCCGACGTCTGGGCGGTGAAGAAGGGGACGCTGACCGTCGAATTAACCGGAGCCGCCATAGTTGTCCCGGCCCGGGAAAAGTTTTATTCTTTTCAGGTTAACGGGACGGTTGGGGAGGTACGGGTCAAGCGGGGGGACCGGGTCGGCCGGGGAGACGTGTTACTGCGGCTGCGAACCGCGGATTTCGCTTTATCGCACGCCCGGCAAAAGCTTGCCGTCGAGAACATGAAGCTGGCGCTTCGCCAATCGCTGAAGTCCGGTCATCCCGACGATATAATGATCGACCGGATGAATCTCGAGATCGAACAGTTGAAGCTGTCCCGGCTGCTGGACAATCAAAGCAAAAGCGAACTCGTCTCGGCAGCAGACGGAATCGTGACGTTTCTGGACGATATCGTAGCCGGGAGCAAGGCCGAGACGTACCGGAACGTGGTCGGCGTCGCTCCATCCGGTGCGTTGCGGCTTCAATATACGGGAGACCTGTCCGCTTACGCAGGCCGGATCAGGCCGGGGATGCCTGTCGCCATACAGGTGGAAGGGGCGACGGTGAGCGCGCGGGTAGCGGGGGCGCCTTTGACGATTTCTCAAGATGACGGTCATCAGCAGCAAGCCGAAACTAACGAGAACACCCTTTTTTTCGAATTCGCAGGCCCGCTCCCGGACGGACTGACGCTTGGAGCCAGTCTGGATTTCCAGCTGGAGCTGGTCAGCAAACCGGATGTGCTGACGATCCCGCGCCGGGCGCTTCGGTATGAGAACGGCTCGGTTTACGTACAGATTGCAGACGCGGATATACGCCGGGATACGGAGGTGCAGATTGGGCTCGTCACCCGTACGGAAGCGGAGATTGTGAGCGGGTTGACGGAGGGGCAGCTCGTTGTGATCAGTCCGTAGCTAACAGAACGAGTGAGACCGGATGTTTCATACCTGTGAAAAATGTCGGATTTTCGCCGGATATTTCATTTAAAATTCTTAGATTTATCACAGGTAAGAAAATAATGCGCATATATGAAAAAACCGTTGACTATCCGGATTTGCGGATATAATATTTTGTTAGCGTTTCCTATTCGTCAGATCATACGGGACAGTTCAAGGATAAGGGGAGAGGGCGGCCATGGGCGAAAGCGGCAAGAAGCTGAAAGTAGCAGTCCTCGTCACGGAGTACAGGTACAACTCCCACGCGGATGTCATTTTGGGGCGTCTGCTGGGCGGTTTTGCTTATCGCCCCCGGGTAGAGGTCGTTTCGATGTATACGGATCAGGTGCCGGACGGCGATATGAGCCGGGAGGCCGCGGCCCGGTGCGGCATTCCGGTCTGCCCGTCGATCGCCGAGGCGATCCGGGCCGACCATTCGGGAGGGCCTGTGGACGGCGTGATCATAATCGCCGAGCACGGAAATTACCCCAAGAACGAGAAGGGGCAAATTTTGTACCCCAGACGGCGTTTTCTTGAGGAAACGCTGGCAGCGCTCGATGAGCTTGGGCGTGCGGTTCCGATTTTCTCCGACAAACATCTGGCCTACACTTACAGCGATTCACTGTGGATGTACGACGAGATGAAGGCGAGAGGCATTCCGTTCATGGGCGGCTCCTCGATCCCGTATGCCGATCTGGTGCCGGCTCTTGATCTTGGGCGTGCAGGGTCGATGAAGGAGATCCTGGTGATCAGCAACGGAGGGCTGGAATGTTACGGCTTCCACGCTATGGAGGTGCTTCAATCGATCGCCGAGTTTCGGAAGGGCGGCGAGACCGGGGTGCGGTCCGTGGAGTTGATCCGGGGCGGCCAAGGGGAAGTATGGGAAGCGATGGACCGCGGGGAATGGCCGGAAGATTTGCTGCTGCATGCGCTCTCCGTTTATCCGGATTTGCCGCAAGTGCATCCGAGAACGAGCGAGCCGGACCCGGCTATGTACAGAATCGAATATGCGGACGGCACGAAGGCTTTCATTATTCAGTTCAAGCGGCTGCACGAGCATTGGGCTTTCGCCTTTCGCGACCGCGAAGGCCGGATCGCCGCTTCGCGCTACGACAACGATCTCGACCGGCCGTTCAGCCATTTTGAACGGTTGACCCGGTCTATCGAGACGTTTTTCCTTACGCGGCGGCCGCCGCAGCCGCCGGAACGGACGCTGCTCACATCAGGCATGATCAGCTTTGCGATGGATTCTTTATTTGCAGGAAAGAAGCTGGAGACGCCCGAGCTGATGATCAAGTATGCGGCGCATTCGGTCTTGGAGGGAAAAGAATGAATAACAATCTGTTTGCCGGAATTCCGGAGGAGCTTACCCGGTTTACCCAGTTGCCCAATCAGGAAGGGCACAATGCGGTGTGGGATTTCGTGAAGTCGCCGGGCGGACGGTTTTATGTAAGCGTATGCGGGGAAAACGAGAAGCCGCTCACCGCGTTGCTGTACGAGTATGATCCCGAGTCGGGCGGGCTCAGGCTTATATTCGACGTGGCGAAAGTGTGGATCGTCGATTCGCAGCAAATGCCGCCGAGCAAAATCCATACGAGCATCGATTTTTTGCCGGACGGCAGACTGATTATGGCGACCCATAACACGGCCCCCGCGCCGGGCCACAAGCAGTGGATGTATGAGCAGTATTACGAGCATCCGTGGGAAGGGTATCCCGGCTCGATCCTAATGATCGTCGATCCGGATACGAACGAGGTTCAGGTGAGAGGCATTCCCGTGCCGAGGGAGAGTATGTACGGCGGCATGCTGGGCAATGATCCGCGTTATTATTATTTTCTCGGTTACATGAGAGGGCACTTGTACCGGATCGATCTGGATACCAATGAGGTGAAGGATTACGGCAAAGTGTCGGAATTCTCCTCCTGCCGGCTCGTCAAGGATGCCCAAGGCCGGTTGTACGGCAGTTCCTACACAGGGGGGATCTGGCGATTCGATCCGGAGCGGGAAAAGGTGCAGGATTTGAAGGTGAATTTCGTCTCTCCTAACGGAACGAAGCATCGGAGGCAGTTTATTTTCGCCGTGCATTCTCCGCGGAATTCGCTGTTCCTTGTAGACAATATGGACGGGGAGATGATCGAGCTCCATACGGAGACGCTTGCGGTTACGAGGCACGGCCCGATCCATCTGCGCCATGAAACGCCGGTGAATCCGTACGGGATCGGAGGACTGGCGGCCGACGACAATTTCGTTTTGTATTACGGCCTGAAAACATACGACGGTTATTTCCCGATCCGGCTCGTCCGGTGGGATATTTTGAACGGCGGAGAGCCGGAAAATCTGGGGCTGATCGCACCGCAAGGCAAGGACTCCCAGTACATATGCGAGATGATTTTTGACCGCGACGGCTGGCTGCATATGGTGGACGTATGCGGAGAGTTTTCCCCGTACATCCTCGCCGTCGATATGAAGAAGCTGCAGCCTCCGGGACCGGGCGCTCCGAACGTGCCGCTGAGGCCGTACACCGAACCGGACTATAACGGTGTCGGTCGCCCGGCGTTTATGCATATCGTGGCGGGCGGCACGCGGACCATGCCGCTTCACCAGTATATGAGCTGGAACGATACGGCGGTCCGTCACGTGCGTTCCATCGCGGAGCGCGTATTCACGATAAACGGCGGCGCTCAAGTGCTGCTGGCCGAGTCGGATGCCGGGACGGGACGGCTTGTGCAAAAGACGGTTATTTATGACGGGGGCGCTCCTCTATCGTGTGTGGATGTGGACGGCCGGAGGGCGGCGGTCCTTACGGCGGACGGCAAAATCGTGGAAACGGATCTTCGGGCCGGCACCGGTACGATTATGTTCGAAACGCCGGAGGGAACGAAGCTCACGAAGCTGCACCTGACTCTCAAAGGAAACCAATTGCTGGCCAGCGACCCGGCAGGCACCGTGTACGTATGCGATCCGCAGAAGCGCTCCCTTCAGTTGCTGCACGGTCTGGTCTTGACCGAGCCGGATGCCCATCCGATCCGGCTGGACGACGACAGGCTGTTGCTGTCCGGCGCCGCTGACGAGCTGGTGCTATACGATCTGGCGGAGGGTCGTGCCGTGACGCTGCCGGTCAAAGTTCCCTCCATCCGGGGAAGAGCGTTCCGGGCGACGGTGACGGGTGGGGCGGCGCTCGCAGACGGAACTGTAGTTGCGGGGACGGCGGACGGCATGTTGTTCACGTTGTCCGCAGATCACCGGAAGACGACGTCCTACGGCCGGTTATACTCAAGCGGGCAACTGCGTTGCTTCGTCAGACGGAACGGGGAGGAAGTTTTCGGCGTATATGGCGGAGCCAGGGATGCCGGCCATGTGTTCCATTTTTCGTGCGAGCACGGGTTTACGGATCTGGGAAGACCGCGGGTTATTAAAGACAATGCGGAGCTGAGGGAGCTGGATTCCGAGTGGGCCAGCATCCATTCCATCTCATGTCTCGCCTACTCGCCCGAGGACGATTCCTTATGTGTCGGTTCGGGAGAGCTGTACGGCTGCGTGGTGCGTTATACGAATGTCGCGGTTCCCGGACAGGGTGGGGAGCCGGGATGATGCACAAACCCATACAGGCGCACAGAGGCTACTCGGATCTGTATCCTGAGAACACGATGCTGGCTTTCAGGGAGGCGGTGCGGGCGGGAGCCGGAGGGATAGAGATGGATATCCGGCGGACGGCCGATCATCAATTTGTGATGATCCACGATTCGACTGTCAACCGGACGACGAACGGAACGGGCAACGTAGCCGAGCTCGAATACGGCAGCTATATGCAACATTTGGATGCGGGCGGTTGGAAAGGGCCGGCCTACGCGAATCGCGCAGATACCCGAATCCCGACGCTGCAGCAGGTGCTGGATGAGTTTCAAAACAGCGGCATTACGTTGATCCTGCATCTGAAGCAGGAGGACTCGCTCGATGTTTTGAACATCGTCCGGCAGCGGAATAGGCTCGGCCAAGTCGTGTTTTTTGGAAATGAAGCGGTGATCAACCCGATTAAGAAGGCGGAAGCGGGCGCGTATACGCAAAATGACGGAGCGCCGGGCCCGGAGCGTTATGAAGCGTTGCTGCGCAACGCGATCGAATACGGCCATAACGCTGTAAGCGTAAGCAGCGACACGGTAACGGGTGAAATGGTGGCGGAGATCAAGCGGTATAATAAATGGGTGCATGTGTCCTTCTTATCCGGCGATTACGAAGCCGGCGTAGAGCGGTTGACCGCGCTGAACGTGGACTATATGCTGGGCAACGATCCGAGACGGATGATCGGCGGACAGGGCCGAAAGGAGAATGCGATATAAAAGGGCGGGAGCAGACGAAGGCGGGTTTTCGTTCCGTCGAAGAGCGATACGATGTCGTGGTGTGCGGCGGCGGATTGGCGGGTTTCTCCGCAGCCGTCGCCGCGGCCCGTCACGGCGCGAAGGTGTGTCTCGTGCAGGACCGGCCGGTGTTCGGCGGCAACAGCTCGTCGGAAATACGCGTTCCCCCGCAAGGAGCGGCCAGCTTCCATGCGTACGCACGGGAAACCGGCATCATCTCCGAGCTGCTGATCGAGGAGAGGGCGCGCAACCACGAGAATCCGACGTGGGACAACGGATACATCAACAGCGTCTGGGATATGGTTATGTACGATATGGCGATGCACACGCCGAATCTGACGTTCCGGCTGAATTCGACGGTTACCGATGTAAGGATGCGGGATGAACGGTCGGTGGAAGCCGTGATCGCCCGCGTCAGCCACGCGGAGACCGAGCTGACGTTATACGCGGATACGTTCGTCGATTGTACCGGCGACGGTATCGTAGCCGCGTTAGCCGGCTGCGAATGGAGGCTCGGGACGGAGAGCCGGGACGAATTCGGCGAGCCGCACGCGCCGGAGCAAGCCAGCGATGCGGTCATGGGCAATTCGATTCACTTCAAAGCGAAGGATGTCGGCTATCCGGTGCCGTTTACCGCTCCGGACTGGGCGGTCCGCTACGACAACCCGGACTTTTTCTATAAGCAGGGCAGATGGCCGAGCGATGTGCGAAGCGGGTTCTGGTGGATCGAGCTGTCCGTGCCATGGCATACGATCTACGACAACGAGACGCTCCGGCACGAATTAACCCGGCACGTATTAGGCGTCTGGGACTGGATCAAAAACCGGGACCCGCGGCTGAAGGAGGAAGCGAGGACGTACGCGCTCGACTGGATCGGGCAAGTGCCCGGCAAGCGGGAAAGCCGGAGAATCGTCGGCGAATACTTGATGACCGAGCACGATCCTTTGCAGAAGACGGTATTCCCGGACGAGGTCGCCTACGGCGGCTGGTTTATCGATTTGCATGAGCCTGGAGGACTTCTCGCTCCGTTCAGCGAACATTCTGCTATAGAGGGAAATTCCGGAACTTCCTACATGTCGAAAAGTTATGTCGGACCGTACGGAATCCCGCTGCGCATCTTGATTGCGAACAAGATGAATAATGTGATGATGGCCGGCCGGAACGTCAGCGTCACTCATGCGGCGCTCGGCACGGTGCGCGTCATGGGGACGACGGCGGTGATGGGGCAGGCGGCGGGGACGGCTGCCGCCCTGGCGATTCGCGCCGGCATCCCGGTGCGCGACGTTCCGGAGCGGGCGATCGGCGATGTCCAGCAGGCGCTGCTGCGCGACGGGTGTTTCCTGCCGAACGTCGTGAACGAGGATGAGCGCGATCTGGCCAGACGGGCCGAGGTCCGTGCTAGCAGCGAAGCGGTTCTGGCCGGCGCACTTCCTCCGCCGGACGGGGAAGACCGGCCGGCTGCACAGCCGCTAACGCACAGGAGAGGCCAATGGATCTGCGTCGGCGCGGATCGTGTGGAGGTGTTGACCGTATGTCTGGCCAACGGGTCGGGCGCCGCTCAGACCGTGGAAGCCCGGTTATATGCCGCGGAGCATATATGGGATTACCGGGTCGAGCCGGGAGAGCCGCTCGCAGCGGCCACGCTCACGGTACCGCCGGGAGAGGAGCAATGGGTGGAATGGCCGGTCGGCATCGACGTATCGCAGCTCCGGGGAAGCTATATCCGCCTGGATCTGCTGGCGAATCCGCTCGTCGGCTGGCACGCTGCGGCCGCGATCCAGCCCGGGCATGTAAGCGCCTACGAGATCGGCAACGGTCTGATGCGGCGGTTCGGAAGCGGGACGACGATGAGCTTCCGCATCTCGCCGTCCCAGGCGTGTTACGGGGCGGACAACATCCGCAGCGGCGTCACCCGCCCTTACCGGAGCACGAACTTGTGGCGCTCCGACCCGTCCGAGTCTGACGCCCCTTGGCTGGAGCTGACATGGGCGGAGCCGGTGGAGATCGGGCGGATCGAGCTGACCTTTCCCTGCCAGCTGCTTCGCGACTACCGGAACTATCCGGGCCTCTACCGCGATCCGGAATGTCCGAAGGATGTTGCGGCAGAAGCGTTCGTAGACGGCAGCTGGACCGGGATCGGGGCGATCGCCGACAATTATCAGCGGATGCGGTCGATCGTTCCGGAACGCCCGGTCCGGACGGAACGGCTGCGAATCACCGTTCGTTCCACGAATGGCGATCCGTCTGCGGGGATTTATGAAGTCAGGTGTTATCCTACTTCCTAGAAAGTGGTGAACCGCGTGAGTATGCTGGACAATAAAGTGGTGCTGATCACCGGCGGTTTAGGCGCTTTGGGCCGGTCGGCCGCGCGCATGTTTCTGGCAAGAGGAGCGGCGGTGTTCATCTGCGACCGCGCTTCTCTTGCGGCATTTCCGGAGATCGGAGCGTTGGAAGCGCGGTACGGGGACAAGCGGTTCGCCTTCATGCAGGCCGACCTGTGCGACGAACGGCAGGTGATGGACGTCGTAGCTGAAGTCGAACGCCGCTTCGGCAGGCTGGACGGGACGTATCATAATGTGTTCGCGAATGTGTGGAAGCCTGCGCTTGAGATCACGCTGACGGAATGGGAGGATACGATCCGGGGGACGCTGACGAGCACGTTCCTGGTTAATAAATACGCGCTCGCCCTGATGATCCGCTCGGGCGGCGGATCGATCGTCAATACGTCCTCGATTCTCGGGGAGATCGTGTCGGAGGGCTGTCTGGCTTATGGAGCCGGCAAAGCGGCGATCCATCAGTTTACGAAAGTGCTGGCTGCCGATTACGCGTCATACGGGATACGCGCGAATGTGCTCGTTCCCGGCGATTTCAGGGCGAAGGAAGATTTCGCGCGCCAATCCGAGAAGGAAAAAGAAGCAATTCGCAGCCGAACCTGGCTGGGCCGCAGCGGCAGTGCCGACGAGATTAACGAGATGGCCGCCTTTTTGTTGTCGGACGCTTCCTCTTATATAACCGGCTCGATTTATAAAGTGGATGGAGGGTTTCATGCATGACGCCAAAAACGATAGAATGCAAATTTACAGAGGATGAGACCAGGAGATGGGAGACGCTGCAGGCGGAACAACTGGTCGATGTCGTCAGCGGCGGTCAGGTGCAGCAACCGACGCGGGTGATGACGTGCTGGGACGGGGATGCGGTTTATTTCCGGTTCGAATGTGTCGATGATCATACGGTCGCCGATTATACGCAACGCGACGATCCGTTGTACGAACAGGATGTAGTGGAAGTATTCATAGATGAAGAGGGGACGGGGCGGCATTATATCGAGCTGGAGCTCAGCCCCTTGAACGTAGTGTTCGATGCCCGCGTGGACAACGAGGACGGGCGGATTCGCGTACATACGGAGTGGGATGCGGACGGAATGGAGACGAAGGTATGGAACGAAGGCGATCTTCGGCTCTACGAGATCCGCTTGCCGTTCATCCATTTTAGCCGGCGGCCGGAATCGGGGACGTTGTGGCGCATCAACTTTTACAGAATCGACGAGGACCGGGACAATAAACGGTATTACCAGGCATGGTCGCCGACGGGGGCGGTCAATTACCATATTCCGTCGCGATTCGGAACGTTACGGTTCGTCAAGTAACATTACGCCATGGGGGAGGAGACGGGGCAAATCATGAAATCCTTCTTGTATCACGAGCATACGAGGGAAGAACTAACGGCCAAAGCCAAACAGGGTTATATGGCCGTCGTTCCGCTGGCGGCAACGGAACAGCACGGGCCGCATCTCCCCGTATACACCGACAGCCTGATCTGCGGGCATATCGCGAACGGAGCGGCGCTTCGTGCGGCCTCTTCGGTTCCGCTCCTGCTCTGTCCGCTCATCCCGATCGGCTGCTCGCATCATCATCTCGCCTTCGGAGGAACGCTGAGCTTCTCTTCGGCAACTTATGTGCGGATGCTACGGGATATCGGGGAAAGCCTCGTCGCGAACGGGTTCCGTAAAATCGTATTCCTTAACGGCCACGGCGGAAACGATCCGATCATGCAGCAGACGGCGAGCGATCTGGCCGTCTCGCATCCGATCTGGACCGCCTCGGCTTCCTACTGGAGCGTTGCGAAGGAAGCGCTTCGGCTCGCCGATGCGGAGCAAGTCGGCATGGTGCCGGGCCATGCGGGAGGGTTCGAGACTTCGGCGATACTGGCCTTGCGCGAGGAACTGGTTCATACCGACAGGGCTGCCGGGGAACATCCCCAGCGTCCCTGGATTCTTTCGGGGCCGCCCGGAACATTTATTGGCAGGCATGGAGAACTGACCGGAGCGGACGGATATACCGATTCCCCGCACCGGGCAACTGCGGAGAAAGGGCGCGCTTATTTGGATGTAATCAGCCGTAGCGTCGCCGAATGGCTCGTCCGGACGTATCAATCGATGGAGACCGGGGAGAGAAGCTTGGCTGTGAATGGAAAGCAGGAAAATGGCATATAAGCCAAGAACATACAAAGGGGAGGACGAGCCGCAGCTCGTCGCTCCCCTTCACTGAACGTACCGGGCTTATGCTTTCAGCTTGGCGATCACGTCGATTTCGACAAGCAAGTCGAAATTGAGTTCGCAATAGACGAGTGTGCGCGCCGGGTAAGGGCAGGGGAAGAGGCGGGCGTAAATTTGGTTGAACAGCTCGTAGTGTTCCCGCTTGCATAGATATACGTTGACCTTTACCACGTCCCGCAGCGTTAATCCGGATTGAGACAAGATGCGTTCAATGTTCTGGACGGTTACGATCGTCTGATGTTCCAGATCGTCCGCCGTAATATCGCCTGTATGCGGATCCACTCCCCCTTGCCCGGATACGAACAGCAGCGATTCCGTAGGCGTAGCAGACGAGAAGGGAACTTCATCCATTCCGTATTTTTGTAATTTCGTATCCAATGCTCATGATCCTCTCCGCGGAAAAGGTGTACGTATCCGATTGGCCCCGGGGAGGCGAGACGGCCGGTTTCCGCTTACTTCCGCCCCGTTCCTCCTCCGAGGGACCGATATCTACCAGCCTAAAGCTTTGCGGGTCTCGAGAGCTTTGGTGTTGTAAGCCTCGATCGCCGGGAACACGGTGCTGATATTGCCGCCTTCGCGGATCAGTTTATCGATGGAAGCGTTGACCTTGCCGGCCAAATCGCCAAGATTGACGGTGCGCGGATCGCTGGAGAAGCAGCACATTTTGGCGGACAATTGCAGCGCCTCGACGTTTTTGCCTTTCCAGAGCGGCACCTCGCCGAAATATTTCTCCAACACAGGATCTTTGACGAACGCGCTGGAGCCGGTTTCAATCATCGTTTTCTGGGCTTCGATATCGAACAGGAAGCTGATGTACAGGAACGCTTCCTCTTTATGTTTGGACGCTTTCGGAATCGAGATCGGGCCTGCCTGATGAATCGTCGCCTGCATCTTTTTGCCCTTCGGCATCGGCAGAACGTCCCACTCGAACTTCGCTTTCTGAATCGTCTCCAGCATCCAGTCCGCGCCGAGCATGAACAGGACATTGCCTTTTATGAAAGCTTCTTCCGCTACGGCAGGTATGCCCAAATCTTTTTGCTCTTGAACGGTAGGCTGGACGTGCCATTTGTTCGTCAAATCCTGAACCCATTTGAAGTCTTCCTGAATGGCCGGCGTATGGGCGACGCTCTGGGAAGAGTCCTTGTTCATATACCGGTAGTTATCGGCGCTTCCATTGGCCATCGTCAGGATGCTCGTAAATTCATGGCCCATGCCGACCATGCCCCAATCGTTTGCCGCCGTATTCGTCGCTTTTTTGGCCATCTCGAGGAAGTCGTTATACGTCCAATCGTTTTTGGGCATCGTCATTCCGTATTTCTTCATCAAATCTTTGTTGACGATGATCCACATCGGAATGTCGGAGAAGGGGACGGTCCACTGTTTGCCGCCGGTTGCGAACGATTCCAGCAAGTTATCGATCTTGTTCGCGCTTTGAATTCTTTGATCTTTCTTGATGTAAGGAGTCAAATCTTCCAGAAGATCGCCGCTCATCCATTCCGACAACCCGTTGTCGAGAAAGACGAGGTCGGCGGGATCGCCGGCTATGACGTTTTTGATGATGCCTCCGTTGATCTTCGTACTGGCGTCGATCGTAATCCAAGGGTATTTCTCGGTGAACTTGTCGAACAGCTTCTGGAAAGGTCCTGCGTTCCAGGTTAATACTTTTAAAGTAACCGGGTCCTTTTTCTCAGGTGCGGCGGTATTCGGAGTCGGGGTGTTGCCGGTCGGATCGGCAGGTTTCCCGGAGCTTCCGCCGGAACAAGCGGCTAATAAAGGCAGGAAGGTGAGGACCAGGATGAACGTGCTGATCAGCGCGAATTGCCGTGAACGCTTTTTACGGAATTTCATTGGATCGCCTCCACATATCGATTCGAGTGACACCCAGTTTTCATCATTACATAACCCTTATCTGCGACAGTGATCGTCGCGGTTCATCCAGATGGTTACAATCCCGCAATCCCCCCTACATATCATTCGCATATTCGGATAGTAAGCGCATACATCTCGGGTTTTCTGAACGATTCGGAATATGGAGCCGGATCAAGCGAGAAGCGGAACCGCTCATCGAAAACGCTTCGGACGAAAGCTTTTCTTTCTCGATTTTATCACGAACATTTCTCAAGTCAAGAAATAAATTTCATGTATACGATAAATAGAAAAATGATATGCGCGAAAAAAAGTGATTCACCGTATATATATGTAATAATATTTGTGTTTACGTGATTATATTATTTTGCTATGATTTATTCATGTATAGGAAAAGTTTTTAAGATTTGAATGTGGGGGTAGGTCCGTATGGGAAGCGTTGCATTCAACCACGTGTACAAGTACTACAAGGGGGAAGCGAATCCGTCGGTTAACGATTTTCATCTGGATGTAGCCGACGGGGAGTTCCTTGTCCTGGTCGGACCTTCGGGATGCGGCAAGTCCACGACCCTCCGGATGCTCGCCGGCCTGGAGGAAGTATCGCAGGGCGATATATACATAGACGGCAAATTCATCAACTACGTATCCCCGAAAAATCGCGATATTGCAATGGTTTTCCAAAACTATGCCCTGTATCCGAATATGACCGTGTTTGAAAATATGGCTTTGGGCTTGCAGCTTCATAAGGTGGCGAAGCACGAGATCGAGCAGCGGGTCAGCCGGGCGGCCAAGATGCTGGAGATCTCGCATTTCCTGGCGAAGCGGCCCGGTCAGCTGTCCGGCGGACAGAAGCAGCGCGTAGCGTTGGGGCGCGCCCTCGTGCGGGAGCCGCAAGTGTTTCTGATGGATGAGCCGCTCTCGAACCTGGACGCCAAGCTCCGGACGCAGACCCGTGTGGAAATCAGCAAGCTGCACAGCGAGCTGCGAACGACGATGGTGTATGTCACCCACGATCAGACGGAAGCGATGACGATGGGAACGCGGATCGTCGTGATGGAGAAAGGCAAGATCCAGCAGGTGGCCCCGCCCCAGCACTTGTACGACCATCCGAACAACATGTTCGTAGCCGGATTTATCGGCACCCCGCAGATGAACTTTATACCGGGGGCGATCGTATCGGAACACAACGTCTTTTATTTTGAGAACAGGCGGCTGAAAATACGGGTGCCGGAAAGCCGCTGCGCCCAAATTATCGCAGCCCGGACGAATTTGCGCCAAGTCGTGCTCGGCATCCGGCCGGAATATGTGCTGAGCGAGTCTTGGGCGCTCGAACAGTATCCGGATTGGCGAGTAAGCGCCATCGTCGATTCGAGGGAACCGATGGGCTCCAACACGTTTCTGCATGCCAAGTCGGGGGACGATACGTTCATCTCGCGAGCGGAAGCGCATACACCGATTCAGCCCGGCGATACGGTATCGCTTGTCGTGCGTATGGATCGGGCGCATTTCTTCGACTCGGAAAGCGGAGTTGCCTTTGCGGCGCAGGGGGATCTTCGATTATGAGCCGGCGCTGGAGAAGAAGCGGACGTATCTTGTTCGGCACGTTAGCCGTGTGCGGGATCGCATGGATCTTCTGGCGCTCGTCATCTACGGAGCCGGCCAGCTTCCCGGTTGTCGCCCAGTCGGACATCCGTTTGTCTGCCGCGGCCGCGGACCGGCAGCCGGTCCCTTACGTGTTGTGGCAGCGCAGCGGCGAATTCAGCCGGTTCCAGCCGGCCGGGACATCGGGGGCCCGCGTGCTCGCGGCCGAATACAGCGGGATGTCGCCGGATGCCGGCGTCCAGCGCCGCCGGGATGACGCGAAGAAGGCGGACATCGTGGAATGGACCCATGCGAAAGGCTGGCTCGAATGGAACGTGGAGGTGCCGGAGGACGGACTGTACGATCTGATGATCGAGTATGCGCCTATGAAAGGAAGCTTCTCGGAGATCGTCCGGGGCGTACAGATCGACGGCAAGTATCCGTTCGCCGAAGCGGGGCGGATCGTACTGGACCGGCAGTGGAGAGACGCCAAGTACCCGTACGACCGCAATGGGATCGGCAATGAGATCCGTCCGGTGCAGGAGGAAAGAAGCGGCTGGCAGACCGCACGCGTAACCGACTATTCGCTCTCCTCGGAGCCGCTGCGCTGGGCGCTGACCAAGGGCCCGCATACGATCCGGCTGGTCGGAGTGAAAGAACCGGTTGCCTTGTATTCGCTTACACTCGCTTCGCCCGAGAAGCTGCCGGCTTACGCCGAATACGCCGGCCGGCATCCGGCCGGCAGCGGGCCGCAGAAGGACTGGTATCAGCGGTACGAAGCGGAGCAATTTCTGCAGAAGTCTGCGGTCAGCACCCGAACGATAAGCGTGGCGGAGCCGCTGGTCTCCCCGGACGCGAAAGGCAAAATAACGTACAACGCGCTCGGAGGCACTTCGTGGGAGAAGGCGGGCCAGTCGGTCGAGTGGGAGATTGCCGTACCGGAGACCGGATATTACGCGATCGATCTGAAATATTTTCAAGGCTATAACGGGAATGCGTCCGTGTACCGGACGGTGCTGATCGACGATCAGGTACCGTTCCGGGAAATGCTGCATTACCGCTTCGCCCCGAACCGCGCTTTGGAGATCAAGCCGCTTGCGGACCCGGACGGAGAGCCGTACTTGTTCCATCTGACCGAGGGCACGCACCGGCTTAAGCTGGTCGCGGATAATTCGCTCGTCCGTCCTGCGGTCGAGGCGTTGCATGAAATTAGACAACGGGTCATGTCGATCGAGAAGGAGATCCGGGCGATCTCCGGCAACTACGGCTTCGGCGCCGATCAGAACATCGACACCGCGCGGACATGGGAGATTAAGAAATTCGATCCGGAGATCGAAAACAAGCTGCAATCCGTCAACGATGAGATGGAGGTCGTCCGCGACTACTTGCTCGGACTGAACCAGGCGGTTACCGATCCGACTACGGCTCTGAGCGCGCTGATCGACCTGGTCCGGTCGCTGAAGCAAGACGTCAACGAGATTCCGAATCAGGTGACTGCCTTCTCGGATATCGTGTCAGGCATCGGCACCTGGATCAAACCGGTGGAAAGCCAGGCGCTGCAGCTCGATTATATCGTCGTGCGAACCCCGCAGACGAACCCGCCGTTCCAGATCCCGAACGGTTGGGACAAGGTGCGGTATACGGCGGTGAACTTCGCCCGCTCCTTCTTCGAGAATTACGATACGAACGAGCTGAACGACGAGAACGCCCTGACGATCTGGGTGCAGCGCGGACGGGACTACGTCGATTTGCTGCAATCGCTGATCGAGCAGGAATTTACCCCGCAGACGGGCATTAAAGTGAATGTGAATCTGATCCCGAATCAGAACGTGCTGTTGATGGGCAATGCGGCAGGCGATCAGCCGGATCTGGCGCTTGGCGTCGGGATGGAGACGCCGGTCGACTTCGCCATGCGCGGTGCGGCGGAAGACTTGTCGCAGTATGACGGGTTCGAGGAAGTGCTCAAACGGTTCAATCCCGGGATCATGCGATCGTATAACTACGGAGGGGGCGTATACGGGCTGCCGGAGACCCAGACGTACAACATGATGTTTTACCGGACCGACATCTTCGAGCAGTTGGGCATCGAGCCGCCGGATACGTGGGACGATCTGATGCGTTTGCTGCCGACCTTGCAGGAGAGAGGCATGTCGTTTAAATATCCGAGAAAAATCGACGGTACGATCCACTCCAACTTGACGACGTCGGGCGCCTACAGCCTGCACTATGCGCTGCCCTTTTATCAGCAGGGAGCGGAGTTTTATACGGAAGACGGCTTGCAGACGGAGCTGACCAGCACGGAGGGGCTGGCCGCGTTCAAGCAATATACGGAGTGGTTCAGCAAATACAGCCTGCCGCAGGAAGTTCCGGCCTTCATCAACCATTTCCGGTATGGGGATATGCCGATCGGGATCAGCGATTTTATGCTGAACATTCAACTGACGGTCGCCGCTCCCGAGCTCGCCGGACACTGGAAGATGGTTCCCGTCCCGGGCACCCGGCAGCCGGACGGCACCGTGGTGCGATGGGCGCCGCAGGAAACGACGTCGGCTTTTATGATGAAGCAGAGCAAGCGCAAGGAAGAGGCGTGGAAGTTTCTGGAGTGGTGGACGTCGGGTAGCGTCCAGAGCCGGTACGGCAACGATATCGAATCGTATGCCGGCATCGAGTACCGCTGGTATACGGCGAACGTGGCCGCGATGCAGACGCTGCCCTGGTCCGAAGACGACTTGAAGGCGCTGAACGAACAAGACCGGTGGGCCAAAAACGTGCCGTACGTTCCGGGTTATTATTTTCTGACCCGCGAGATGGATTTTGCCTGGATCAATACGGTCATCGGAGGAAAACCGGCCCGGGAGACGCTCGGCAAATCCGAAATGTCGCTGCAGCGGGAAATGAGGCGCAAGCAGGAGGAGTTCGGTCTCACGCCGGACGACAATCTGCAAGTAACGCCATACAACCAGCCTTACGGAAGGGAGTAACCTATGGAACCCGTACAACTGTCCAACGCCGTTACGCTGCCGCCGGGCGGGCCGAGAACCCCGGCTCCTAAGACGATAGCGAGAATCAAACGATTTTTACGGGAATGCTGGCGCGACCGATTGTCGTATTTGTTTCTGGCTCCCTTCCTCATTTGCTTTGCCTGTTTTATTATCGTTCCGGTGCTGATGGCGGCTTTGCTTAGCGTCACTTCCTTTAACGGAATCGAGTTTCCGCGATTTATTGGGGCGAGCAACTTCGTCTACATGTTGACGCAGGACATCGTATTTATGAAATACACGCTTCCGAATACGCTGAAGTTCGCGATCATCGTCGGGCCCGGCGGTTATGTGCTGTCGTTCGTGTTCGCCTGGCTCATTCATCAGCTGCCCTCCGGCATCCGCGATTACTTCACGCTGGCGCTGTATGCGCCGTCCATGGTCGGGGGAGTGGCGCTGTCGGTCGTCTGGGCGGCTACGTTCAGCGGCGACCGGGTCGGGTATTTGAACAATGTGCTGATGCGTCTCGGGTTCATCGAATCGCCGCATCTATGGCTGCAGGACCCGAGATATTTGATGACCATCATGATTGTCGTGACGTTGTGGACCAGTATGGGGGTCGGGTTTCTCGCCATGCTTGGCGGGCTGCAAACCGTGAACAAGGAGCTGTACGAAGCGGGCAGAATCGACGGGATCAAGAACAGCTTGCAGGAAGTGTACTATATCACGATTCCGGCGATGAAGCCGCAGATGCTGTTCAGCGCGGTCATGGCGATCGTCGGCACGCTGAAGGCGGGGGCGATCTCGACCCAGCTTACGGGACTGACGATTACGCCGGACTATGCCGGACACCTCATCACGAACCATATCGACGACTATGCTTATTTGCGGTATGAATGGGGTTACGCTTCCTCGTTGTCCGTCGTGCTGCTGATCATGAGCTATGGCCTGATGAAGCTTAGCTACAAGCTGTTCGGATCGAAGGGGGAATAGCGGAATGCTGCTTTCGATTCGCAAGCTCTCGTTCTCCCGGGTAGTGCTGGTCGGATTCCTTGCCGCTGTGGCCGCGTTTATGCTCGTGCCGATTGTTTTTTTGTTTAATAACGCCTTCAAGCCGTTAAACGAGCTGTTTTTGTTTCCGCCTACGATCTTCGTCAAGCACCCGACGATGCGCAATTTCGAACAATTGCTGCTTCATACGTCGGCCGGACTCGTTCCGGCGACGCGGTACTTGTTCAACAGCGTACTCGTTTCGGCGGTGTCCACCGTGTCCGTCATCCTCGTCAGCACGATGGCCGGTTATGTGCTTGCGAAGCACCGGTTTCATTTTAAAACGGCCATAATGGCCTTCATCATGATCGCGCTTATGTTCGCTCCGGAGACCGTAGCGATCCCCCGCTATCTCGTCGTAAGCAGTCTGGGGCTGAAAAATACGTATCTCGCTCATATTTTGCCGTTTATCGCTTCGCCGGTCGCGGTGTTCCTGATGAAGCAATTTATCGACCAAATCCCGGACTCCTTGCTGGAAGCGGCCAAGCTGGACGGCGCCGGCGATCTGTACATCTTCTCGCGCATCGTGATTCCGCTCACGGCGCCTGCGGTGGCAACGGTCACTATCATTACGTTTCAGGCCGTATATCTGGATGTGGAAACCTCGACGCTGTACACGACAAAAGAAACGATGAAGACGCTGGCCTTTTATGTGACCAGCCTCACGACGAACGTCCCCGGCGTTGCGGCGGCCAGCATGGCGGCGGCGGTCGGACTGCTGATGTTTTTGCCGAATCTGATCCTGTTCCTGCTGTTCCAGCGGAAAATGATCGAAACGATGCTGCATTCGGGTGTGAAGTAATATGGGGAAAAAGAGAGGGCTTCCGATGATCCGACGCGCCGCATCCGGTTGGATGATAACCACTGTGACTATGCTCACCGTCTTATGTCTGCTCGGCTTGCTGGTCCCGCAGGCGGCATGGGCCAAGCTGCCCTACAGCACCTATTATGTCGATCCGGTCACCGGCGGGATGAATCAGATTCAGCCTTTATATGTACCGGACCGCATCATCGACGGCAACTCGATGAAGAAGCCGTTCTCCGCGCCAAGCGACCTGTTCATAGCGGGCAACGACCACGTCTACATCGCCGACACGGGGAACGATCGCATCGTCGAGCTCGGTCCGTCCGGACAATTCATCCGTACGATCGGCGAGGAGGAGGGGCCGGGCAAGCTGAGCCGTCCGGAGGGCGTGTTCGTCGCTGCAGACGGTACGATCTACGCGGCCAATACCGCCGGGGAGACGATTGTCCAATATGCGCCGGACGGCAGCCTGTTGAAGGTGTTCGCCAAGCCGGACTCCAGCGTGCTGGGGAAAGACTACTTTTTTATTCCGACCAAACTGGTTGTGGATAACCGCGGGTTTCTGTATGTCGTCATAAAAGACACCTATCAGGGCTTGCTGCGGATGAATCCGGAAGGCGAGTTTACCGGGTTTTTCGGGGCGAACAAAGCGAAGCTGAGTTGGATGGACCGGCTGAAGCGGACGGTGCTCAACCAGGTGCAGCTGGCTCAGGAGGTCGCGAAGCGCCCGGACTCGATCGCAAACGTCACCTTGTCCGAAGACGGCTTTTTGTTCACAACGACCGCAACCGCACTTAACGACGGGCAGATCAAAAAGCTGAACGCCGGAGGCTCCGACGCGTTCAAAAACAAAGAGTTCGGGGAAACGCAGCTGGTCGATATGACCGTGGACGGCCACGGCTTTTTGTACGGGATGAACCGGCAGTTTAATGAAATCTCGATCTACGACCCGATGGGCGGCGTTTTGTTTTATTTCAGCGAGGGTGACAAAAACGCCCGGCAGATCGGGGTAACGAGCTTTGCCAGCAGTATCGCAATCAATGGACGAAACGAAATATGGCTGGCCGACAGCCGCTCCAATCTGATTCACGTCTTTAAGCGAACGAGCTTCGGCGACGCTTTTATGACGGCGGCCCATCATTACTACGAGGGCGATTATGTCAAAAGCAAGGCGTACTGGGAAGAAGTCGTCCGTCAGAACGGGATGCTCAACATCTCGTTTAACGGATTGGGCAAAATCGCCCTGCACGAGAAACGGTATGACGACGCGCTGTATTATTTCAAGCAATCGTACGACCCCGAAGGATATTCGGACGCCTTCTGGAATTTGCGGTACGAATGGATTCAGGACCACTTCTTCATAGCGGCTCTGGCAACGGCTGCCGGGATCGGAGCGCTCGTTTTTCTCGGGAGGAAGGGAAGGGCGTTCGTCCACAGCCGGACATGGCCCCGGGGGTTGGAGCGTTATACGGCCGAGCTTAAGGATGCGATTTATTTGATTTTCCATCCGTATGAAGGGTTTTACCGGTTGAAGGACCGGCAAATTTCCTGGTTCGTGCTGCTGCTGATCGGCTCTCTTGCCGTCGGGGTCCATCTGCTGTCCATATTCGGTTCCGGTTTTATCGCGTATCCGTTCGATCTCGGCAGCTATAACCTGAAATGGTCTTTGGGCCTGCTCCTGGTGCCGTGGGCGACGTGGGTAATCGCGAACTACCTGGTCAGCTCCGTGAAGGGCGGGGAAGGGCGGTTTCGCGAAGTGCTGCAGGCCAGCACCTATGCGATCGTTCCTTATATGGTGATGCAGATCCCGGCGATTGCGCTCTCCAACGTCGCCGTGCTCGAAGAATGGATATTGATCGACCTGATTCATCAGCTCATGTGGATCTGGATCGTACTGCTGCTGTTCGTTATGACCCAGGTCATTCATAATTTCGATTTTACCGAAGCGATCAAAAATGCAGGCATCACCGTATTTACGATCGGGGTTATGTGGGTGTTTGCGGTCATCATGACCGGGCTCGGTATGAACCTGTACGATTTTCTGGAACAGATCTACCGGGAGGTGACGTTTAATGGTTAGACGGTTATGGTCTGTGCATCCGAAAAGGCGCATCCAACTGATCGCGGCAGCTGCGGCGGTTCTGGCGATCGTACTGCTGTGGGCGTTAAACCGGGATACGCTGCCGAAGCTGGAAGCGATGAACATCGAGATTCCTGCCGCCGCTAGGCTGTCCGTAGCGCAAGGGGAGGATTGGAAGCCGGCGGCGGTCGATCCGGATGGCTACGCGACGGTGGCGGAGAACAGCCGATTCTCGCTGCGGCTCGATCCGAAGACGAGTCAAATCGCTGTGCTGAACAAACCAAACGGCTACTTGTGGCGAAGCAACCCGCCGGCCGGCCAACTTGCCGGGGAGACGGTAAAAGGGACGCTGCTGGAAAATATGCAGTCCCCCTATATTCTCGAATACACGTCGGGAACGGAGACGAAACGTTCGGTCACGAATGCGCTCGATCCGAAAATGACGACCCGGTACACCCGGATCGGAACGGACGGCATTCAGGTAACCTATACCCACACTGAGCTGCACATCTCTTTCGTGCTGCAGTACCGGATAACCGACAGCGGGTTCGAAGTGTCCGTCCCCAGCTCGGGAATTGCCGAAACGGGAGAAGCCCGATTGTTTGCGCTTAATGTGCTGCCTTTTTTCGGAGCCGTTTCGAAGGCGGAAGAGACCGGTTATTTATTCGTCCCGGACGGTCCCGGGGGGCTCGTCTATTATGACCGCAAGCGGCCGACGATCGGAACCGTCTATGAGTTCCCGATCTACGGGGAAGACCCGTCGCATCTGAAAGAGCGGGAGAGGAAGACGCCGCGCGAGCAGATCGGTTTTCCGGTATTCGGCCTGAAGCGAGGAACGCAAGCGTTCGCCGCGATCGTCAAGGAGGGGCAGTATACCGCCTCGGTCAAAGCGGTCCTGCCCGGCAACATTTCGAGCTACAATACGGTGAGCGCCAACTTCAGCTATAGGCAGGAGTACGGGCGCAAAGTGAGCGGGATTACGAAGGATGTCGTCGGCACGATTCAAAAAAACCGGAATGAGGACGACCGGCGCGTGGAATACCGGCTGTTGTCCGGCGATGCCGCAAGCTACGTCGGGATGGCGCAGGCGTATCGCGCTTATCTGAAGGAAGATGGCGTGCTCGCCGCCGGGCTGAAACCGGTCGATCAAATCCCGATGCAGCTGTCGTTTATAGGCGGAGCGACGAAGCCCCGATTCGGCGGCAGCCGATACGAGACGGCGACCACGTTCGCACAAGCGGAGAGCATGGTGGACGAACTGATGCGGCTGGGTGCGGGCAACATCCGCGTGACGTATCAGGGCTGGCAGCATAGCGGGTTCGCCCGGTCCGATCAGCGTTTCCCCGTCGTGCAGGAGATTGGAGGAACCGAGGGAGCCAAGCGATTCATCCAGGCGATGCATGAGAAAGGAATCCAGGTGCTGTTCGAGGATTATATGACGTGGAAACTTCCGGATTATACCCGCTTCCAAGTCAAGTCGGACGGCATCCGCGGGATCGATACGGCCGTCTTGCAAGACCGCAATGGCCGGTTTATCGTCGATCCGGTGAAGGCCGTACGCGGGCAAAAAGACGTCGTCGACCGGTTGAAGGAGCTCGGCGCGGACGGTATCCATTACGTCGAGGGACCCGGCGATCAAGTGTTCAGCGACTTCAATCCTTCCTCTCCCCTGGCGAGAAAGGATACCGCCTACTACTACCGGGAGCTGCTTGATTATGTCCGCGACCGGCTGGGGGCGGTCGGAGTGGTCCGGGGCAACGACTATTCGCTCGGGCGCGTCAGCTTTATCGAAGAGCTGCCGTTCAGCTCCAGCTACGACCTGATGATCGACGAGACGGTGCCTTTTTATCCGATGGCGCTCCATGGGTCGGTAGAATATACGTCGGCGGCCGGCAATTTGCGGGACGTGTATGACGAGCAGCTGCTGAAAGCGATCGAATACGGTGCCGTTCCGTATTTCAGGCTGACCTACTCGGAAAGCCGCGTCTTGAAGGACACCGATTACAGCCATATATACAGCGGGGAATATGCGGTCTGGAAAGACCGGATCATCGAGGAGTACCGGAAGTTCAATCAGCTCGCTGCCGTCTACCATCAGCCGATGACCGGTCACGAGCGGGTCTCGGAAGGGGTCTACAAGACGACCTATGCCGACGGAACGAGCGTGACCGTCAATTACAATACGAAACGATTCGACGTAACGAAAGGAGGAGGAGCCTAGATGGTCGGCAAGACGGAACGGCGCCTGGGGTACATCAAGCTTCTCCTGAAAGATTACGGAATCGGGTATTTGTTCATGCTGCCGTGGCTGGTCGGTTTTGCATGGTTCGTCGCGTTTCCGGTCGGCTGGTCGCTCTACAACAGCTTCAATAAAGTAACGCCTTCCAGCGGCAGCTTCAAGTACGAGTGGGTGGGACTCGACAATTACAAGCGAATGCTGGTGACGGATAACGCTTATCCGATCGTTCTGTTCTCTTTGTTTCAGGAGATGCTGATGATCATTCCGCTCATCCTGATCTTTTCGTTTTTCGTATCGCTGCTGCTGAATCAGAAGTTTCCCGGCCGGGGGCTGATGCGGGCGATCTTTTTTCTCCCGGTCTTATTTGCGACTGGGCAGGTGCTGCTGGAGCTGTTCGCGCAAGGCGCGGGGGAGATGCCGTTTCTCGAGCAGTACAACGTGGCTGCGATCGTCCAGCAGTATTTCAGCGAACGGACGGCGGCTACCGTGATGAATGTGCTGAGCCGGGCGGTTATTATATTATGGTACTCGGGCGTGCAAATTCTCATTTTCTTAGCCGGTTTCCAGACGATATCCAGATCGATCTATGAAGCGATTCGGGTAGACGGCGCTTCCCCGTGGGAAAGCTTCTGGAAGATTACGTTTCCCGGCATGCTGCCCTTTATCGGGTTAAACGCCGTATTTACGATCGTCGATCTGTTCACGTTCCCGTTTAACCCCGTGCTGCAAATTGTCAAAAACAATATGTTCTCCCCGACCACGGGATACGGATATGCGAGCGCTCAGGCGTGGTTGTATTTCCTTCTAATCCTGATCCTGCTTGGCGTGACCGTGGGGCTGACGTATCGGGCGACGAAAGGAAGGGGCGAGCTGCGATGAGGTTGACGGAGCGATACCGGCAAGTGAGGCTGGAGGCGGTGCGATTCACGGAGAGCCGCCGGGCGCAGCGGGTGGGCAAGCTGCTGCTCGGTCCAAACGTGAATGACGGATACGTGGCAAAAACGGTGATCATCGTCCTGTTGTCGGTCATCGCTTTCCTTTACTTGAAACCGATTATTTACATGGTATCCACCAGCGTGAAAAGTTTGGAAGACTTGATCGATCCCGTAGTCGGACTGATTCCGCGGAGCCTGCACAGCCAAAATTATATCGATGCGTGGAGAGGGCTCCGATACCCGGAAGCGTTTACCAACACATTTATTATCGCTTTTTTCGGTTCCTTGTTCCAGGTGCTCTCCTGCGCTCTTACCGGGTATGCGCTGGCCCGCCTCCGGTTTCCGGGGAAATCGCTCTTTTTCGTCTTGATTTTGATAACGTTCCTCGTTCCGCCGGAAATTACGATTATCCCGCTGTATATGATTTTCAACAAGCTCGGCTGGCTGAACACGCCGCTCGTTTTTCTGGTGCCGGCTATACTGGGCCAAGGGATGCGCGGGGCATTGTTCATTATCATCTTCCGGCAGTTTTTCCTGTCCCAGCCGAAAGCGCTGGAGGAAGCGGCCAAGATGGACGGGGCATCCGTGTTCCGGTTGTTTTTCCGGATCATGATGCCGCTCGCCGGCTCCGCCTGCCTTGTCGTGTTTCTGTTCTCGTTCGTCTGGTATTGGAATATGCATTTCGAGCCGTCGATGTTTCTCAGCAAAGACTTCATTCCGCTGTCGCTGCGCCTGAACGAGCTGTCGACCGAGCTGCTCGGGAACAAGTCGCTGAGCTTAAGCGTAGCCGTCGGAAAAGATCCGGTCTCGGAAGGGCCCAAGATGGCCGCCGCGTTTCTGATTATTTTGCCGCCGCTGCTCGTTTATTTCATCGCACAGCGCTGGTTTACGGAAGGAATCGAGCGTACGGGGCTGGTCGAATAGGACGGCACGGCGCGTTGCGTCAAAAGGGGGGCTCAACTCAACAGTCAGGCCGCGATGATTCGGGCCCCGCTTAGAACCGGTTTGACTGGAGAAAAAGGACCTCGGCCTCCACATTACAGTGGAGTTTGAGGTCCTTGTCCTTTCGATTGGGAAATGGGGATGTTCCCTGACATGCGAGTATTTCCGGGACAGCCCCGAAGCGGGGCGGGTGAGGGCGGCGAAGCGGAGTCGCCCCCTCCGCGCCTGTTAATTTTGGCGGTATACCTTGTTGCTAAGCTCCTCGCACGAGCGTCTGATCCAATCGTGCACGTTCCCCCACACCTCGCCGGTAATGCGCACGACCGGGATCGAGATGCTGATCGAGGCGACCGCACGGTCGTCCATATCTTTGACCGCCCCGGCGACACAGTGTACGCCGTCAACCGTCTCGCCCATGTTGTAGCCGAATTCCTGCTTGCGGACTTTGTCCAGCTCCTTGAGCAAGTCCGAGAAGGAGGAGATCGTCTTGCTCGTCACTTTCTCCAATTCGTCGGACGGGTACAAGGCGCGCAGTTCCTCCGCCGACAGATCGGCCAGCAAAATTTTGCCCGACGCGGTGGCATGCAGGGGCAGCGTTACGCCGAGACTCGGATTAAACCGGAGCGAATGCGTGCTCACCTTTTCTCCGATATATAAAAGCTGATTGCCGGTTCTTATCGATAAACTGACCGTCTCGTTCAGATTGTGGATAATCTTCTCGGCGATGTAGTTGAATTCTCCGGTTAAGCTGGCGTTGCGCATATAGCCGGAACGAATCGCAAACAATTTGTAGCCGATGCGAAACTGCTTGCCGGACCGGTCTGTCTCCAAATATCCGCGGCTGAGCATGTTTTGCAAAATCAGATACGTGCTGCTGGAAGGCATGTTCAGATTTTTGGATATTTCCGTCAAATTGTACGAATCTTTCTCTCCGGTGAACAATTCGAAAATATCCAGGACGCGATCGGCAGATTTAACTTTTGGCGCTTGTTGTTCCATTGGATTCACCCTCCATAGAAAAGATTTCATAAATATGAAATCTATAATGATTCTATCGTATTTGCTTCAAATTGTCGACATCATTATTTGGCCGTTGCAGGCAGGCCCGGGCCTATTCGGAAACCGGGGACTGTCCGCGAAAAGCAGACAGGCCGGTGCATCGTATGGATTGACAACTTACTGGTAAATGTAGTATAGTGGGATATGGAAATGGAATTTTTTGAAATTCGCATATCGATAATTGTTATCATCCGTCATTATGGTACCTTTATCAATATGTGAATTTTTTTCGTTGCAGATGTTCCTGATCGTTCAATCGCTTCTGCTTTGAACCGGATTCCAGGCTTCTGTCGTAAAAAACAGAACATGTTAGTTTATTCAGAAAGGAGCGATTTCCATGCAAACGGGAACTGTAAAGTGGTTCAACTCTGAAAAAGGGTACGGCTTTATCGAAGTGGAAGGCGGAAATGACGTTTTCGTTCATTTCAGCGCCATCGTCGGCGAAGGCTACAAGTCGCTTGACGAAGGTCAACAAGTTCAATTCAATGTGGTACAAGGCAACCGCGGACCGCAAGCTGAGAACGTTGTGAAGCTGTAACACCGGACAAGAGTAGTAAAAGCTGCCCTGCCTCGTTGTATGGGCGGCTTTTTTTCATACAGAAAGGGTCCACTACAATCGGAAGGGGTACGTGAGAGAGATGAACAAACGCAGACGGTTTACGGAAGAGCTGCCGCTCGAGGAAACGGAAATCTGGTCCTGTACGAAAGAAGGTTGCAACGGATGGATGAGAGACGACTTTGCTTTCGAGAGCACGCCCACTTGCCGCCTTTGTTTGTCGCCGATGACTCGCGCTTTAAAGATGATCCCTGTGGTGTCGAATTCTAACGGAAACCTGAAACCGTTCAAAGCGGAATAGAACCCTACGATCAAGAGGTCCGGACGGACATTCGTGTTACCCGAAAATCCTTTTCTTCCTTAGTAACGGACGAAGAGGATTTTTTTGATGATTTATGTAAGCGGTTTAAGCTATAATACAACCATACTGCCTGCCGTGCGTTTGTTTATAGATAGGACTTGGAGTTATACCGGTTTCCATGGGGGATTTTGTTCAAGCATCTGGAGGGACCAACTGTGAAACGTTCGTTGACCGCGCTTCGACCCCGCTCGCGTATTCTGATAGCCGCTGCGGTCGTATTCGTTATGTTGTACATGCTGCACCTGGAGTCCGCCGTAGGCAACGACAACAGGCCGAAGCAGATCATGATCCGGCTTGAGGACGTCGGTCCGGGAGGACAGTACGAAGGTGCGGAACACCTCGGCAAGCTGCGGGCCGTGTTTACTTTATTGAAAGAACGGGACGTTCCCTTTCAGATTGCGGTCATCCCGCGCTGGAAAAACGTCTTGAAGGACGGTACGGTATACGACGTGTCGATCGACCAGACGGATAACGAATACGCGCGGTCGTTTGCGGCTCTGCTGCACAATGCGGCAAGATCGGGCGCCGTGATCGGGATGCACGGGTATACGCATCAGGTTGGCGACACGGTTCGCCCGGACGGATACCAGGAGTCGGGAATCGGCGACGAGTTTTACGTCCCCGACGTCGCGGAGACGTTAACGACGCAGTTCGCCTCCCGAAGAGTAGAGGAGGGGGCGGAGACGTTCCGCCGCGCCGGCTTGTTCCCTTATTTCTGGGAAGCTCCCCATTACCGGACGCTTCCCGAGCAGGACGCCGTGTTTCGCAATTATTTCGGGCTTCATTTTCAAGCCGACGTTCATCAGAATGCCAACACGTTATATACGCAATACAAGACGGAGAGGAACGAAGGTTACGGCTCGTCCTCACTTGGCGCAATCTACGTGCCGACACCGTTCTCTTATATTCCTTATAACCGGGATTCCGACATCATCATGAACCAGCTGGACAAATCGGATAAGCTACCCTCATTTTTCTATCATCCTTTTCTCGAATTTGGTCATTTGCTTCCGGTTACCGACGAGTCGGGGGAGCCGGTCGTTCAGGACGGCCTGCCGCTGTACCGTTATCCGGCATCGGATAAGAGCAATCTGCAAAAGCTGCTGAGCCGTCTTCGGGATAAAGGCTACAGCTTCATCCCGATTACGGATTATATCCCGTTCGTTCCGGCGCATAGCGTCCAGGTCGGCACGGGGATGGAGGGGGCGGTGTCGGCCGCGGATGTGACGGGAGACGGCCAGGCGGATGTCGTCGTCTGGGACCGCAAGAACGGACAAGTGACCGTCAAGAGCGGCGAGTTTCGGGGGTTGCGGAACGAAAGCTCCGGTGCGCCGAAAATATGGTGCCGGCTGCCCTACACAAAAGGGGACTCCTGGACGCTTCTGGACGATAACGGCGACGGAAAAGCCGACTTATGGGTGATGCGCACGGACGGCACCCTCGAGTCGTACCGTTCCCGCGGAGACAGCTTCGTGCCGGGCCGTTCCTGGAAAACGGGCAAGCCGGGGTGGAGCTCGATGTATGCCCTGAAACAAAACGGCGGCGAATGGATAATCGCGGGCGAGACGGCGGATAACAATCAGCTGGAGAGCTTCTCGTTCAAAAAAGGTGAGCTGCAGCCGCTGGCTCCCCGTCCCTGGGACCGGAGACTTCCCGTACGGCTGGTCGCCGGCGACCTGGACGGAGACGGCAACGAATCGCTGCTGATCCCGTTCCCTCATTCTTCGAGATGGATCGAGCTGAGTCCCGACGAAACGTCATGGAAATGGAAACGCCGCGTGCTGCAGCTCGATATCCCGACCGGAGAGGACGGCACGGTGAAGATCGGGGATTTTAACGGGGACGGGAAGACGGATATTTTGTTCTGGAACCGGGAGGAGAAAACGTTCGCCGTATACCGGCAGACCGGTCCGCTGCAATTCGAGCTGTCCTCGCGAATGGGGCCTTGGGGGCATTCGGACGGGGAACTACTCGTCTGCGATATGAACGGGGACGGACGCCAGGACGTCGCGGAGCTGGACGACGGGCAGCCGTACATCGATATGGCGCTGTCGTTCCAGACCAAGAAGCCGCCGGTTCCTGTCAAGGCGCCATAACCATACAAAAGCTTCGGCCAGGGAAGGGAATTACGCTTCCTTGCGCCGAAGCTTATCAACTGTGTGCATGAGGTTGAACGGTCATCCAAAGAGTAGCGGAAGATTGACTTCCGGTATTTCCGTATAACGTGTAACTTTCCTGCTATAGCGGAAATTTGATTTCCGCTATTTTGGCTTTTTAGGGGGATAAAAGCGATTTAACTGAAAATAGCGGAACAAATAGTTCCGTTATGCGCCGATTTCCTGCTGTAAGAAACAAATAACGGAAGTGATACTTCCGGAAGAAATCTCACTGGCTTTAGTTGAAGCCGGTTGTTGTCACATCAACTCCAATTGACAAACACGACAGTGGTGGCAGCTGGCGTGAAGCTACACATTCCTGTCTACTTACAAACGTAGGGGGTTTGTATGCCAAAGACCATCCGGACGCTTATAATTTACTAGAATGTTAAGTGCTTCAGTGTTGAAGTAGAAGACAGCTCGTAAGAAATCCAAGGGAATGGTATTGGAGCGTAAAGTTTGGGTGTGAATTGGGCATAAAGCTAGCCAAATTCACATTCGGTCCGCATTTGAAGTCGTGTTGTAACCGTAAAACCTCAAAAAGACAACACGATTGAGGGCGAGCGGATGGAGCCCGATACCCATTCCCTTCCACGCGCATACGTATGGGTTTACACGTCAAAAGGACCATCCGGCCGCTTTTACTGGACGGTTTTCGTTAACCGGGACGTCCCGAAGTGGATAACCCGTACAAAATAAACTGGATCGTGTGCTCGATCTCCTGCTCGTCCTCCCATTCCAGATGGGGCAGCAGCATATAGCGCATCGCCAAAAATCCGAGGATGGCCGAACCTGTCAATCGCAGCGCGGTCTTGGACGGAATCGTGACGATTTGCCCGTTCGCTTGAAACTTTTCGATAATCGGCGTCAAACGTCCGAGCACTTGTCCAGCGACAGCATCGAGAAATTGTTCCTTCAGCTCGGGATGGAACGGAATCTCCTGGAGCAATATTTTGACGACCGGCAAATGCTTTTTGACGAACTCGATGCGGTTCACGATTACGGCACGCAGAAATTGTTCGTAGGAAGCATAGTCGGCGTCAAGCACTTTCGTAAAATCGCGAAGCACGAACGGGGCCAGCAGTTTGGTCATCATCGGTGCCAAGATGCTTAGCAGCAGTTCTTTTTTCGTCTTGTAATGCCGGAAGATCGTACCTTCGGCGACAGCTGCTTTTTGGGCGATTTCGCTCGTGGAGGACGCCGCATACCCTTTCTCGGCAAATACTTCGATGGCAGCCGATAAGATTCGCAGCTGCTTTTCCGTTTTTTTCTCATCCTCGTCGTAAAACTTCAACTGCTCCTGCAGCCATAACTCCATTTGGTCCGACATAGGGCGCGGGCCTCCTCCCGGTGCGATATAGGGGACAAGTAATTCTTATGGACTTTGGGATGAATCAGATCCGCCGGTGTTTTTTCAGCGCCAGCACGTTCAAGAACATGATCACGGCCGAGAAGGCGAGCAGCACGTAGACGTCAGCCGCAATATCGGACCACCCCTGGCCCCGGACCATAATATTCCGCAGTGCATCGGCTCCGTAGGTAAGCGGCATGCACTTGCCCAGCCAGCGCAGCCAGACGGACATCGTGTCCATATTAAACAAACCGGAGAAAAACACTTGCGGAACGATAACCAGCGGTATAAATTGTATCATCTGAAACTCGTTGCTGGCAAATGCCGACAAAAACGTGCCGAGCGCCAAAGCGGTAACCGCGAGCAGCAGCGTAACGAGCAGCACGTACCAGAACGAGCCGGCCATCATCATGCCCAGCACGTGGATCGCATACCAGGCGATCAGGGCGGACTGAATCATCGTAAACAGGCCGAATCCTAAAATGTAACCGGCCACGATCTCCCAGCGCCGGATCGGAGTGGCGAGCAGCCGTTCCAAAGTCCCGCCCATCCTTTCGCGCAAAAACGATACGCCGGATATAAGGAAGACGAAAAAAAAGACGAAAAACCCGATAAGCACAGGGCCGAAATGATCAAAAGCCGCCATCTCCGCCGATCCGTGCAAATAAGTGACGGCAGGCTTGGGAGCGGCCGCTGCCGGATTCAGGTCCTGGAGCACGTTTTGGAGCAGCAGAAGCACCGCTCGGTTGGCCGTCGGGTCGCTGCCTTCCAGCTTCACGACAGGTGACGAGCCTTGCAAGGTGACGATGGCATCGATTCGCGCGTCCGCCAAAGCCGTCTCCGCTTCTTCCGGAGTATAGCGGTAGATGTCCGCGCCGTGCTGCTCCAGTTTCTGAACGAGCGGCTCGGGCAGCCCGCCGACCGAAAGGGCCGGTCGGAACGTATCGCCATTAAAGACGAGCGACATCAAAGTAAGCACAAGCATCGGCGCGACAATCATAAGCGCGAGCGTCCGTTTGTCATGCCAAAACTGGCGCAAAATCCGGATGACCAGTGCGCGGATTCTCATGAGGCGGCACCTCCGAAATGCAAAAATGCTTGTTCCAGCGTAGCGGAACCGGTATCCTTCTTGAGCGCTTCGGGAGTACCTGCGGCGATAAGCGTGCCGTCGCGAATCATCCCGAGCTGCCCGCACCGTTCGGCTTCATCCATCACGTGGGTGGTGAGGACGATCGTCGTGCCGGAACGGCTTAACTGCTCCAGCTCGCTCCATATCGATTGGCGCAGGACGGGATCGATGCCGACCGTCGGTTCGTCCAGGATAAGCACCGGCGGCTGGTGGAGCAGCGCGACGGCCAGCGACAGCCTTCGTTTCATCCCGCCGGAATAACGGGCGACCTGTTGCTTCATATGAGCGCCGAGATTGACCAGTTCCATAACCTCCTGCATGCGGCGCTTTTTATCGGCTCCGCCGAGACCGTACAAAGCGCAGAAAAATTCGAGATTTTCCTGTGCGGTTAATTCCGCATACAACGCATCGGATTGACCCATGTACCCAATCTGCTGCAGATGCGACAGTTTGGGCATGCGTTCGCCCAGCACATACACGTCGCCGCTTGTCGCCTCGTCGATTCCGGCGATCATTTTCACAAGCGTCGTTTTGCCGGAGCCGGACGGTCCCAGCAATCCGAATATGTCCGAGCGGCCGACTTGAAGCGAAATCTCCTTGATCACTTCCTTGCTTCCGAATGTTCGGCAGACCTGATCGAGCCGAATACAAGTCGCACTTTGCATAAATAATCGCCCTCCTCACGAAAGTGAGTAATCACTCATTTTTAGTATAAAACGGACTTCGGCTATTGTAAATAAAAAAGGCGAGGGGGTGAAAAACGGCTGCGAAATATTTTAAGAATACGCATTCTTTATGATTGAAAAGTAACCGCATACATGATATATTGAAACCGAGAAATCGATTTCTATTAAATCGGGGTCAAAAAAAGGAGGTATATGGAAAGTACGGTTTTACTGGATGATCGAGCGTCATAAGGCGGATCTTGCTCCGATTAGGCAGGGCCATCGGGCATAGGGCAAGCAGCGGCAATAGGTAACACATACGTATAAGTTGATAGCGAATCCGTACAGCTTATAAGCAGGCTCGACACATGGAAGGATAAGAACGGAACCATTGGGAAGCATCTACTAAAGGGAGGGTTCAGCATGTCTGTTAAACGCGCTTTGGTCGCTTCGACCGTTATGGCTGCGATGCTGCTTGCAACCGCTTGCGGAGGCGGCGGAAAATCGGCCGGCCAGACAGAGAATGGAGAGAAAGGCCAGCCGTCCGCACCGGATATTACGAAGACGCCGGCGGAACTTAATTTTTTCACGATGGCCGGAGATACGGATGAAGTATTTAACGAAAGGTTCGGCAATTCGATCCGCAAAAAATTTCCTAATTATAAAATCAATTATATCCGCGCCCAAAAAGGGAGCACTTTGCCGGAGCTGCTGGCAGCGGGGACGACGATCGATATTTATTACGATTCGATCGGCAATTTCAGCGAAGGGCTGCTGGTCAACAAGCTGGAGTACGATCTGTCCGAGCTGATCAAGAAAAATTCGGTCGATCTGAACCGGTTCGAGCCGACGGTCGTCGATGCGATGAAGCAAATATCCGGCGGCAAAATGTACGGTTTGCCTGTGTACACGAACAACCTGGCCTTATTTTATAACAAGGCGGTATTCGATAAGTTCGGGGTGCCGTATCCGAAGGACGGCATGACGTGGGACGAGACGCTGGAGATCGCCCGCAAGCTGAACCGGACCGACGGCGATAAGCAATATATCGGGCTGGCCGTATCGGGCTCGCATATGCTCCGGATGAATCAGTTCTCGCTTCCGTATGTCGATATGCAGACCGACAAGCCGACGATCCAAAACGAGAAGTGGAGACGGTTGTATCAGGCGACGATAATCGATCCGGCCCAGGATGCCGGCTATAAAGCGAAAATTACCGAATTGAAAAATGCGCTGCCGTATCGCGACGCGCTGACGAAGGATCAGAATCTCGGCATGTTCGTCTTTTTGTCCCAGATGCCGTTTACCGTGCCGGAGATGAAAACGATGAACTGGGAAATGGTCTCCCTGCCTACTTTCAAGGAGCTTCCGAACGTCGGCTCGCAGTCGTATCCTTCGTACTTCACGATCACTTCGCTGTCCAAATCGAAAGAGGCGGCGATGGAAGTGCTGAAATACTTGATCTCCGACGAATATCAGATGGAGATTTCGCGTAAAGGAACGATGCCCGTTCTTAAAAACGAAGCCGTCCAGAAAGCGTATGCCCAGGATACGGAGTATAAGAATAAAAACTTTGCTTCCGTGTTTTATAACAAATTCGCTCCTATATCACCCAAAACGATCTATGACGTGGCAGTCGAAAAGACGTATACGAAAGATATCGGTCTAATAGCGAAGGGCGAGATCGATATTAACACGGCATTCCGCAACGCCGAAGAGGCGGCGGTTAAAGCGATCGCCGAGGCGAAGAACAAGTAACGCGGGCTACCCGACAGGGGAAAAGGAAAACGGGACAGATAGGCGGCGGCCTGCTGTCCCGTTTGCGTTGCACGTCCAGCATGGGCGTCATCTCTATTCATTGAGATGTTTTCCGATTGATATTATGCATGATTGCACGGTAAAGAAAATCTGCTAAATCCTCATTGCCGTATGCATTAAAATAGTTTTTGAATCGTGCATCGAATTTGTAGGTATTGGCAATGCAAGCCAGTAACTCTGCATCACATGTCATGAATTGCATTAGATTTTTTTTCCACCTCGATTAATTGCTGAACTTTACCGGAGGAAGGACCCTGATCGACACAAGACGCAATTTGTTTGAATAGTTCCTCCATGGATTGAAAACGTTCCTCTTTATCATCTAGTGATAATTTTTCCAATGTTTCATTAAACTCTTTATACGCTTCTGTTTCACCATAAATGAATCTTGCCTCATTTGCATATTGTTCTTTCAATGGCAAAGAACTATTGAAGATTTGCAAATTACTAATATCATTCCCCGAAACGTATTCATCGAGAGCTGCCATGATTGTTTCTAGTCTTTGTTTTCTACCTTTTTCCGTCAGATGCGTCGGTTTAAATAAATGAATTCTATCGTAATAATGCAGGGTCCGACCTGTAATGCCTGTAATCTGAACAATATCTTTAACAGCTAATAATGGTTTCTTCATCCCAAAATCCTTTTACTTCGTCTAGTATTTGAGCAGCGGGCGTTATCGTAGCCCTTCACTTACAATTAGCTCGCCCAAATTATCGGTGTGGTCCCACTGAATAAATTGATATCGCACATTATGGTTGCATTCGTGCGCCAGCGCAGCCTTCATTCGAGGAATCGTGTACTCATTTGGCAAGAGAGTACCCCAGATAAACCCGGGATGCCCCCAAAGCCGCTATATCTTTCGTTTATTGCTAAGGCACGGCTTTCCGGATTCCCTCGAAATCAACTCTACCTCAGGTGAAATCTGCGGGGTAATTTGATCAGGGGATCGATGTATCATACTATTAAACGTAATAACGTCAAAACCATTCGTCTCTTCAGCTCTAAAAGGGATCTGTTGAATTTGTCATTGTTTCATAAAGGGAGCCATCATTTCGTTTCTGAATAATTCAAGCTTTTCCTCGGGCGAAGCTTGGGTAATTTTTTGATAAATCTGGTCTGAATGCAATGTTTTTATATTCATATCTTTCACTCCAGGTATCGTATTCATAGAGAGAATTATGTACTATGACCTAACGTCATAGTCAAGAGCTTTGAATCAAATAATGAAAATTAAGTATATGGTGCTCCATCACATGCCTCCAAGAATGAGTTAAATAACTGACCATAAAATTCACCAATTTATTTTCTCAGGTTATCCCGTTCTCCTTGCCGGGCGGAGGGTTATTAGCGGAAATTGAACAAGCTACACGAACTTCCGCCAAGCCGGTCATATAGTAACGGGGAAGTGATTCGTCGTTTTCAAAAAGAACTCCCGCAGTCGCACTATCAGAGGCAAGCTGCGGGTAGTCGATATTTGTCTGGCGGTTACGGATTCGTGATCGTTCCGAGGAACAGCCAGGAGCCGGTGTGACTGTCCTCGATGGCGAAGAAAAAGGGACGGTTCACGATCATGTCGACCGGCTTGGAAGGCGGAGCAGAGCCTGCCATCATGGCGCCAGTAGCGGCGGCGGCTTCGGTGCCTTCTTCATTTACGTCCAGATACGTCTTGTGCGTGACGCCGCTAATGTAAAGAGGATGAACGTCGGCCATTTTACGGAAATCCGCCCGGCTCGGATCGAAAGCCTGGGACATGCCGATACCGGTTAGCGCGTCTTTCAGCTGCGCTGTATACTCCACCTTGAACTTAGGGAGACGGAGATCGACCCGGACAGGTTCGAACGTCTGCCGGCAGGGGAGACAATCGGACCACAGCTGGCGGTTTAATTCGTCCAGGGAGGACGTCTCCTTCGGCAGGACGAGCAGCATATTCATCCGCCCGTCGCCGTAGGGAAGCTTGACGGCTTGCCAAGCTTCGTGTTCGGAATAGGCATAGGTGCGGGTTTGCCGCATCATGGGAACTTTTTTGACGGCACCGTCCAGCAGCGTGAAGTCATCATCATGTGTATTCCCCTTCTGGAACGGGTCCGTCCATGAAGCGTTGAAGTAGACCGCATTCAGCAGAACCGCTGCGCTATCGGCGGGGAGCCTTTCCTCGAGCAGCTTGCGGATTTTGCCTTCCGTCCGCTTCGACACCCAGCTGTTGATGACGTCCGTCGTCTTCGGGGAGGCGAAATCTGCAGCGCGAACCTCCGCTTGATAATAATCTTTGACGGTTTGAAGATAAGGCTTATGGATGGCCATATGTGCAGCGGTCCATACCGAATTCGCGATCGTTAGCTTGACGCCGCCCCCGGATGCGGTTAGCAGCTCTGTCATCTTGCGGTTCGCCTCGTTCAGCTCGTTCTCACTCATTCCGTTCCAGTCCAGCGCAGCCGCGATTTCCACCGCCGTCTCCCCGGAGCTTCCCGTAAAGGCCAGAGCAAGCGCGGCCGATATGCTTGCCGGCGAGATTACGACATTTTCCCCTTTTCCGGTACCGCTCATCTGCTTGTGCAGCTTGAGTCCGAACGACCGGCTCGCTTCGGCAATACGCGGATCGATCGCCGCCGCGGCCGCTTTTCGTTCGTCCGCCGACAACTTCGGTCCGGCAGGTCCGGCGCCTGCACAGGCGGTCAGCAGGAGAAGCAGAACACCCGCCGCAACAGTTTTTTTCTTCATAACGCCCCAACCCCCAAATATTGGTGTTCTCTTTCCTAGTCCAGACGAGTTCAAGACACCGAAGGTTGCGCTTCCGGACAACAAATGTGCCGGAAAGCCCAGTCCAGTCAGGCAGGAGCGAATGATTAGAACCGTTTTATCCGGGTGCGATTCCAGCTGTGTAACGGTATAATAGATAAGCTCTGCAAGAGAAGACCATCTGAACAGGAGGGGCCGCCGTTAATCGGATGATCCGTTGTTTTCTCCAAGCTGCTTCCATTCTTCACAAGGTAGAAAAGCGGCCGGTAGTCGTACTCGCCGCTGCTATGCTGGCAATCGTCCCGGTATTGCCGGCTGAGCTATGGCTGATGAAAGAGTTGATTGATCGTATCCAAGGCTGGAACCCCTCCCTAAGTAGTTACCCGATTCTGACCTCCGCCGCTTGGCTGGCCGCTCTGATGCTGGTGAACAATATCGGGCTGGGCGTACCGATCCCGATGGCGCTAACCCGGATTAACGAGATCGGAGCGCTGGAGCAGCAGCGGCTGGTGCTTGAGAAAACGTCCCGCCTTCCTCTCCAATCCGTAGAATCTCCTTCCGTCAAAGATATCCGGGAACGGGCCTTGCGAGTTTCCCTGCACGAGATCTACAATACGGGCCTTCAATGGATACAGCAGCTGATCCAGGCCGCCCTGCTCGTCTCAATCCTACTCGCCTTCGGGCAATGGATACCTCTTGCTGCCATAATCGGCGCTACGGTCTTGCTGTCAATCGTTACCGGCAAGTCGGTGCGTTCCCTCGAGAAACTGTCCCGGAGCCAGACGCCGGATCAGAGATTAATGGATCATTATGCGGGGCTGATGACCGGAAAAGAGGCGGCGAAGGAGATCCGGCTGTTCGGTCATGCGCCTGAGCTGGAGAAACGTTGGCGCGGCCTGTATGAGCGGCAATCCCGTGACAGACGGACCGCCGTCCGCGTCTCCGAATTGCGCAAGCTGGGGCCGGAGCTTCTGCTCGCTCTGCTGTCGGGACTGCTGCTGGCGTTGCTGGTGCTGCTGCCGGGAGCGCGGACGTTTACCGCAGGAGACTTTGCGGTATTGTTCATGACGATGACGATGCTGCTCGCGAAGTTGCCGGAAATCGTTCGGACCGGAGGTTCCTTCCAGAAACTTTATATGAGGTGGGAAGACTTCCGGACTTATCTGGAACTGGAGGAGGACGCCTCGGCGGGAAACGCGGGGAGGGCGGAAACATGTGGCAGGAGCGCAGCCGGCGGAGGATTGCGGTTATCTGATGTTTCGTTTCGTTATCCCGGGATGGACCGCAAAGCGCTGGATGGAATCCGGATGACGATACCGCCGGGCTGCCGGGCCGCGCTCGTCGGCGAGAACGGCTCCGGCAAATCGACGCTGGTGAAGCTGCTCGCCGGGTTTTATCAGCCGTCGGAAGGTGGTATCGATTGGGGCGGTTTACCAGCCAGCGGGCTGGAGTTGGACCGGGAGCCGGAGAGAGAGCGGAACGTGAAGCTGGCCGCCGTCTTTCAAGACTTCTCGCAGCTGCATGTGCGGCTTCGGGAAAACGTCGCACTCGGTCAACTGGCGGAGCTGCATAACGATCCGGCGATCGAAGCGGCGCTCCGGTCCGCCGGATACCGAAAAAGCGGACTGGACACGCAGCTCGGCGCCGCGTTTGGCGGAATCGAGCCTTCCGGGGGCGAATGGCAAAAAATCGCCACAGCCCGGGCGCTGATGCGCGACGCGGATTTCGTCTTTTTCGACGAACCGACGGCCGCGCTTGATCCGCAAGCGGAGCGGGAGGCGTTCGAGCTGTTTATGAAAGTGACGGAAGGCAAGTCGGCGCTGCTCGTCACCCACCGGCTCGGAGCGGCGAAGCAGGCGGACCTCGTGTTCGTCCTCAGGCAAGGCAAGCTGGTCGAGCAAGGGACGCACGAGGAGCTGATGCGGATGAACGGCGAATACTGCCGGATGTACCGGACGCAGGCGTCCTGGTATAGCAGGGATTAGGCAGCAAGGGCATTTGTTCCATAAAGAAACTCCGGCCGAAGCCGGAGTTTGCGCCACCTTTTAGAATGATCGTGCGGAGCGACCGTTTCAGCGCCACCCGTTACCGTTTCAGCAGCGTGATCGAAAATAAGGTGCTGCCTTGGGTAACGGCTGTTCCCGACGGGTTGAGAAGACGGAGGGACACCGTTCCTTTTGCCGCCACATAGGCGGATGCCACGAGCTTTTGCAGCGCGACATTGGTACCGACCGTTACCGCATCGCCGACTACCGCCTCCGGATGGGCGATGTTGACGGTTGCTTCTCCGCCTCCTCCGGCGATCGACGGAACGTTCCACGTATAGTCGACGGAGAGCAGCTGGCGGTCGTTATAGCGGTTCGTATCGTCCGCGAAATAAGCGTTGCTCAGGCCGTTCGGGTCGGAGCCGTTTCCGTAAACAGTAGGGAAGGGGATATCGTAAAAGCGGTTGCCGATCAGCACCGGCTTCGCCGCCGTTCCGGCGTAGGCCGTCGTCCAGGCCCACCGCCAAGTAATGCCGACCCCGCTTTTGCCCGCGATGTTGTTGTTGCACAGCCGGATGTTCATATAACCTTCGCTTGTCGTCAGCGGCAAGTTTTTGGCCGGATCGCAGTAAAACATCACGCCATTATGGCGAATGCTGCACCCGCGCACCTCCAGTCCGTCGATGGAATTGATTTCAAAGATGTTGGACGAGGCAATGGTAGGTTGAACGTTGATCCGGTCCAGAACGGAGTTATGGAATTTCAAGACGCGGGCGTGAAAGGAACGGATGCCGTCGAACGTAATATTGCTCCATTCGCAGCCTTGCAGAACGTGCGACAGCGAGTCGATTCCGAAATGAATGACGGAAGCGTCCGCCTTCAGGACAAGATCCCGGAAAGAGCAGTTGACCAGGGAAGCCGGGTAATAAACCGCTCCGTCCGTATGCGTAAACGTTTTGATCCGGTTGCCGGCGTTAAACAGGTGACGGGCATTCATATCGGGCGGAATAATGATTTTGACGCACGACTGCTGCGCAGCCGATCCGGCCGGGATCTCCAGCGTCGAGCGGCGGAACGTGACATGAACCGCTTGAGGCAAATAAGAATGCTCGTAGTAGCGCCACTGATTGATTCCCCCGAACACGACATTTTCCTTGGAGTCGTAATGGCCGTCGTACGTCCAGCCTGCGGAGTTCGGCACGAGCGCCGGATCGTCGGCATTGGCCCGGTAAGCGACATATTTTTTGCCGCTCTGGAAGACGACTGGCAGCTTGGAGACGATATGGCAGCCGTCGACCAGAACGTGCCGCACCCGGTTAAAGACGAACCCGTTCACCGTCCCGTGGAAATAGCTGTCCCTCACCTGCAAATGTTCGCTGTAATCGAACTCGTCGCTGCTCCGCAGCCAGATTGCGGTAATGTAACCGCGGACGTCCGCCCGTTCGACGCTGATATGTTTGCTGCCATAGCCGACGTTAATGCCGCGTGCTCCGATCGTACCGTCGCTGACCACTTGAATGTCGGACACGCTGCACTTGATGCCGTGCTTGTACTCGTAGCCCATCGTATTCGTTTTGCCGACGCGGATGCGGCGGTCGTGAATGGCATAGCTCCAAAAAATAAACACGCCGTATGTAATGTTCGCGTTGTCGTCGATCCGGACGTTCTCCCAGCTTCCTTCGGAGCAATAAAACGTCCGGATGACGTTGCCTGCGGAAGGAAGCGGTCCGGCGGAAGGGCTGGCAAACGTAAAGTGAAGGTTGGCGTTGCGGAAGCCGTCGACCTTCCGCATCGTAATGACGGTGCCTGTATTCCGGGTCAGGCACAGCTCCAGATCGGAGATGCCGACATTGCTGAGACGATAGTCGTCGCCGCCGTATTGCGCAGGGTCGAACGTATCCATGTCCGCGTAATAAGGCAGGTTGCTCGGATTCGTTCCGCCGAACCCTCCCCGGCTGTCCCAGACATGGATGCAGCTGTCGCCCGTTCCGGGGGACTGAAACAGCAGCCGGGTATGGCCGGTGCCGCACAGAAACACGTTGCTCCGCTGGATCGAGAGATGGCTTCCCTGGACGACATACGTTCCGTCCGGGATTACTACGGTGCCGCCGCCCGCGTCGTAGGTGGCGTCGATCGCGCTTTGCAGCGCCGCCGTATCGTCGGTAACGCCATCGCCTTTGGCGCCGAACCATTTGGCGTTCAGGACGTCTTCATACGAGCGCTTGAACCTCGCGCCGGCGGCGGATACGAGCACCGTCCCCGTATTATCCGCGGATGTCGTATCGGCGGGGTCGTAATAGTAGTGGCCTTCCTGGCCCGGGTCCGTTACATAATACGCCGTATCCGCGTCCGGCAGCGTCATGGCGCGCAAGCTGGATACCGTCGTCGCAACGACGCAAACGTCTGTAGCCGCTGTCAGGCCGTAAACCGATGAAGTAACGGAACTTTGCGCAAATGTTCGCGTAGCGAGGCTGGTCTGGACGAGGCCGCCTGCGGTCAACGCGGCGCCGGCAAGGCCGGCGGTTGCCAGCAGCTGTCTGCGGCTTAATTGTTTCGGATCGGAAGTCATCAACGGTCACCCCATTCCCCATGGTTATTGTCAGACTGCGGGACCGCGCGGGCTCCGCAGCCGTCGTGCCTGAATCCGTCTTGCGCCGCCGGCTACTTGTTGGCGGATTCCAATTCCGCAATTTTTTGATTGGTCCGTTCTTCCGCTTCCCGGATCGCCGTATTGTAATCTTTACCTCCGGCCATCAGCTCGGTAAACGCTTTGTTCAGTTCCGCGACGCCATAGCCGTTATATTTAGACATGTACGCGGGCGGCGCGAACGATTCCGGCAGGAACGCCTGCAAATTTTTCCCTTTATATTCGGGCGCATCCTGGGCGAACGCTTGCCGGATCTCTTTGTTTCTCAGCACGGTCAGGATGCCGCTGCGCGACTTCTGCATCTGGAATTCGTCCGACGCCAGAAAGGCGAGAGCCTGAAACGCTTCCTCCTTGTGCGCGCTCGTGCTCGTCAAGTAAAAGAACAGTGGCCACGACTGCGGTCCGATGCCGGGCGCCTCTTTAAACGACGGGATTTTCGCGAAATCGTAATTGATCCCTTCGAACGACAAATCGTGAACGCCGGTACCGGACACCGGAAGCCACATGGCAAGCCGCTGCTCCTTGTGGAACAGCGTTCTCGTCTCGCCTCCCGCGAGTTGGGCGGGCGACAGCTGATTGCCGGGAATCTGGTAAAAGCGGAGCAGGTTATGAACGTAGTCCCTCCACTTGCTGCTTGAAAAATCGGCTTTTTGCGTCGTCGGATTGATGAAGCCGAGCGAAAACGAATTGCGCAGCAGCGCATCGGCCGGCGAGATGACAGCTCCGTAATACGATACGCCCCCTTCGCTTCGGGACAGCTTTTTCGTCATCTCGTACAGATCGTCCCAGGTCATCTTGTCCGTCGGATAGGCGACCCCGAACTTGTCGAACAGGTCCTTGTTGTAGACGATCGGCGAAGCGGCACCGTTAACGGGCATGCCGTAGATGCCGCCGCCGGCGAGCTGCTTGGCGAGCGCGACCGTCGTCGGGTCGATGCGCTCCATATCGAAGCCGTGTTTTTTAATATAAGGCGTCATGTCGAACTGCAGCTTGTTGTCTTCGATATTTCCGTAGAAGCCCGACAGCGCTACAATAACGACATCGAGCTGCGCTTTGGTCGTCAGCATCTCCTTGATCGGAGCGGCGCTTTTCGGCACGAACGTAATTTTCATGTGCGGGTATTTGTTCTGAATTGCATTGCCGTAGTCTTTCATGAACGATTCCGCCGACCAGCCGAACGTCGCATCCTTAAAGACGAGCTCCACCGGCTCCGGCGGCTTGGGCGCTTCAGGACGAGCCCCGGTCTGTGGCGCTTCTCCGGAGCTTCCGCTTCGGCTCCCGCAGGAGGTCAGCAGCAGCGGAGCGATCATCAGACTTGTCAGGACAACCGTTCCGCTTCGCGCCTGGCGGCGTTTCCGGCCTCTCCTGTACTCGACCTCCTGTTCCCGGTTATTGCTGGATCGTGACATGTTCGGTACACCCCTTCATTTGTTGTGGTGACTGCATTCTTATTGTCCGATATTCCGGCCGGCGGGCCTATATTAAATTTTTAAGATTCATTACATTTGTTTGCGCAGCGGCATTACAGTTTTTCTGCGGAGTTCGTTTTTTTGCGCGGCAGGGCGGGTGATTCGGCTTGGAGTGAGGGAGGGAGAACGGATGCGGCCCCCGGTTTACAACTCGTATACCGCATGTTACGATTCAAGTTACATAAGGGAGAGAACGGAACGGGAAGGCGACGTGGAATGGGGGCATTCGGATGAGAAAAGAGAGGGTACACCGATTCAGCGCTTTATTCGAAAACGCTTACTTTCGGCGGTTGTTCGTATCGTATGCGGTGACAACCGCTCTGATCGCCTGCTTATGCGGCGCCGTCCTGTACGACAGGGCCGGAAGAGCCGCCCATGAGGAGCTGGAGCGGCAAAGCCGCAGCAAGCTGCTGGGCGTTCAGGAGCATCTGGAGAATACGTACCCGAACGTATTCAAAAACGCGTTCGTCAGCAATTTGCTGTCGGCGGTCGATAAGCCGGGGCGGGACGCGTTTTCCGTCTATTACGAAGAGTACGGACAAAATGTATATCAAATGTATCATTTGGCCGCTCACTTGAAAACGATCGTTTCCGGCCGGCCCGAAGCGGAAAATGTAACGGTTTATTTCAAAAATACGAATTTTATGGTCGACAAGCACGCCTTCTTCCCGATGGAAGAGCATACGCCGGGCGCCGAACTGATCCAGCGGCTGCAAAAGGACGAAATCCCGACAAACCGCTGGCTGCAGCGCAACGTGTATTACGGCGAAGGCGTGTACGACCGGCTCATGACGTTCGTATATTCGTTTCCCGAACGGGCGAAGGGCGGCGAGATCCAAGGGTATATGCTGATCGACATTCGCGCCGACCGGTTCCGCGACATCCTCAGCGGGCTTGCCGGCGATTCCGGAGAGAAATTTGTGATGCTGAGCGTCAAGGACGGCTATATGACCGGCTCGGATCACGTTACGGAAACGGATTTCACCCGGGTGCTGAACGCCCGGGAGCGGGGGGCGGGGAGCAGCGACAAAGGAGTGAGCCTGCTTCCGGCGTCCGAAGGGAACGGAGATTGGGCATATGCCTCGATCCGGCCGAAAGGGATGGTGGCTCCGGCTTCCGCCCAGATGCAGCGCAACGTCGTTTTCGTTTGTCTGGGCGTGATCGCATTAGGCGTGCTGATCGCTTATTATTTGTCGCTCAAATCGTATAAACCTGTGCAAACGATGCTGCTGCGGCTGAAGGAACGCGACAACGGGCTGCTTCCGAATCAGCAGCGCAATGAATTTCTGGCTCTCGATCTCGTGCTGAACGGGCTGTACAGCACGATCCAGCAGCTGTCCCAGCAAGTGGACGGGAATATGCTGCACGCCTTGCTGAACGGCCGATTGTCCGAGGACGAAATGCCGAAGCAGGTGCCGGTCAAAGCCGGTTACGTCGTGGCGGCTGTCAGAATGGAGAACGGCGGCGCGCGCGAGCTCGTCCCGGCCCTTCAGAGCGGCAGTCCGATTGCGCAGTTAGTCGCCGAGAAAGATGCGCATGAGATCACGATCCTGTATTTCAGCGATGAGACGGGGACCCTCCGGGAGCGCATCCGGGAGGAGCTGGAGCGCTTGCTGCCTTCGATTGCCGGGGATCGCGGTTATGCGGCCGGCATGGGCGGTCTGGTTCAGACGCGCGAGGATATCGCCAAGTCGAACGAACAAGCGGCCAGCGCTTTGAAATACACGTTTCTGCTCGGGATGAACCGCGTGTTTGACTCTGAGGAACTCGGGTTGCGCTGTGATATTCCTCAGATCGATTACGAGCCGTTCGAGCGCGCGCTTCGTGCGGGGAACAGCGAGGCGGCGAAGCAGTTTATCGCCGATTTTTCGGAGAAGATCAAGGGCCGGCCCGTTCCGCTGGAAACGGCGGAGCTTTCGCTTGCGCAGCTGACGATGATCATGTCCAAGGTAATGATCGATATCAATACGAAGGAACGTATCTTTCCCGACGTTTTGCCGTATCAGCGGGCGAGTCAGGGGACGTTTGCCGAAACGGTCGGCTCGATTTGCGAGCAGAGCATGCAGATTGCCGGTCATATCGGGCGGCATTTGCTGCCGCATGCGCAGCACGAAGTCATAGCCGGACTGATGCGGTATATGGATGCCCATCTGCACGAAGATATATCGCTGGACCAGCTGGCGGGAATGGCCGGGCTGTCGACCCAATATTTGTCCAGACAGTTCAAGGAGATCGCAGGGATTTCCTTTATCGAATATTTGACGAATGTGCGGATGGAGCGGGCCGGCGGACTTTTGCAGAACAGCCGCTCGTCCGTAACGGAGATCGCCTCTGCTGTCGGATACAGCAACGCTCAATATTTTTGTGCAAGGTTTAAAAGCAAGTTCGGCGTCACGCCGATGCAATACCGGAATTTATTCAAAGCAGAGGGTGACCGGACCGCGCATGCGGGACGCGGATAGACGGAGGGAGGGGGCCGGCGTCCGTCCGCTGTCCGGGATTTCGCTTCATCCATAGGAGGGGAAATGAAAAGATCTAGCCGCTATTCGTTAGGGCGCTGCATGATGCTGCTCGTATACCGGATATGGAGGGCTATGCCCGTGCTTGCATCGGTATGGCTCGCCGTTCCGCTGCTGCTCGGGCTGCTGCTCGTTCCGGGCTTCGCGGCGCAGCGGGAGCTGATCGATCTATTTACAGGAGGAATCGGCGGCAAAAGCTGGACCGAGATGCTCGCGTTGGCCTGGCAACCTGTCGTCGTGATTGCGGCCGTCGCGATGCTCCGCTCGTCGTTATCCGCCCTGCACCAGATGACGGATTCGGGGTTAAAGGACCGGGCGTCGATGCTTCTGCAGGCCGAGGTGCATGCCAAGGCGGTCGGCGTTCCGCTCGAGCGGATGGAGCAGGCCGGCTACTATGACCGGTTGGACCGAGCCAATCAGGCCGCCAGGTCGGAGCTGTTCGACATTTTGCAAAACGGGATTACGCTGCTCCGCCTGTTATTCGAGTTCGCCGGGCTGCTGGTCGTATGCTGGCTGGCCGATCCGGTCGTCGGCGTTATTCTTGCCTTCGTGTTTGCGGTGTCATTCGCGATCCGTCTGGAAGCGGATATGGTGAAGCGCAGGTTGAACCGGGAGCTGACGTTTTCCGGCAGATACTCCGACTATTTGCGCAGCGCTGCGGTCCAGCCGGCGACGGTGAAGGAGCTTCGTTTATTCGGATCGATGAGCTACCTGATCGGAAAATGGCATGCGGTCACGGACCAGGCGGTTACGCTTCGCGGCGATGCGAACCGGAGAGAGATCCGTCACGGCATCGTCGTATCGGCCGTTCAGATCGCCGGCCTGTTCGCTTCGATCGTATGGCTCGTTTTGCAGATGAAGGCGGGAACGTTTACGGCGGGAACGCTGGTCGTCGTCTTCCAGGCGATGAGGCAAGCTTACGGAATATCCGGAAGAATGGCGTGGCCGGTAGGGAAGCTGTATTTGCAAAGTGCGAAAATCACAGACCTGGTCCGGTATTTGCATGAACCGCCGGAGACGGAGGCGGGAGCAAGAGAGAGGATTGGGGCAGCGGAGCGCCGGGAGCGTTATGGTCCGGACGGAGCGTCCGCCGCAGAGAGCCGGTCTTCCCAAGTGCCGGGCGAAGAGGGGCGCATCGTGTTCGATCAAGTGGAGTTTCGTTATCCCGGCGCTTCGCAGCCGGTGCTGCGTAATATCCGGCTGGAGCTGAAGCCCGGCGAGACCGTAGCGCTTGTAGGGGAAAACGGTGCGGGCAAATCGACGCTCGTCCGGCTGCTGCTCGGTCTGTACGAGCCGACATCGGGCCAAGTGACGTGGGACGGTACCGACTACCGGGAATTGGACCCGAAGCTGTTCCGCGAATCGGTATCCGCCGCGTTCCAGGACTACGTCCGCTATGAAACGACGGTTCGCGACAACGTCGGTTTCGGCCGGCCGGACCTGCTGAACGACGACGATTCGGTCCGGCTCGCGATGCGGGCGGGCGGGGCCGAACGGATCGGGGGCGGTTATCTCGATTCGCGGGTCGGGCTTGTGACGGAAGGCGCCCGCGAGCTGAGCGGCGGACAATGGCAGCGTCTCGCAATCTCCCGCGCCGCGATCCGGCCGGCCCGCCTGCTGGTGCTCGACGAGCCGACCGCCGCGCTGGACCCGCAGCACGAACAGGAGCTGTACCGCTCGTTCCGCGAGTTGTCCCGGGACCGGACCGTGCTGTTCGTCTCGCACCGGCTGGGCTGGGCGCGGTACGCCGACCGGATCGTCGTGCTTCGGGACGGCGCGATCGCCGAAGAAGGAACCCATGAAGCGCTGATGGCTGCGGATTCCTGCTATGCGGCGATGTTTCGGGCGCAAGCACGGTGGTATTGCGACGAGGGCGGGGGGAAAGGCCAGCCTTGAAACTCGGAGGCGTCGATGAAACCGGCGACGATGCGCTCCAGTGCGATCATGAAATCGTCCGAATCGTTCGGATATTGAACCGATACGAATTCCATGCCGAGTTCTCTGGCTTCACGCTGCAATCGTGGCCGCAATCATAGACGACCTCGACATTCTCCGTCACGGTGAGCAGGTCGCATACGACGACGGCGGCCGCTCCGTCTGCGGCGGCTTCTTCGATCATCCCGGTAACGTCGGGAGCGAGCCATGTTTGCGGAGCGGGCCCGCCGCTGCGGTAGCCCATCTTCCAGGAACCGATTCCGCCGGCAGGCGGCCGTGGAACAAGTGCGAGTAAAAGGCAGGCGGCTCGTCTATCGAAGCAATCGAACAGTAACCCATCAGAAGAACGGCTTTTTTCATAGTCGAATCTCCTTATTTCCCGAATTGCCCGGGATGAAACCATTCGGCCAGTTCCGCAACCGTATCGACGTTATAACGATTCGGATACAGCATCAACTTGACCGTCATCGTTTTGAGGTTCCCTGTCTGGACGCCATAACGGAGAAGGTAATCGCATACCGTTTTAGGCGGAGAGAGCCGTCAAACAAAGTTACGGTAGTAGGGGAATTCCCGGTATTGCGCTGCCGATGGGGAGTGTTGACAGTTTCCACGTTTGCCCTCCTGTGATGGTTTCTTCCTGCCGATCCGCTGCGCCACACCGTTCACTGAACATTTCTTTCCCTTGGGCATATAATTTTACCATGGTTTAAAATGTTTCCTTAGGTAAACAAAATGCCCGAAAAAAAGACGGGCGCCGATCAGGCTTCCGGATGATTTTTATCGTACAACATAAAAGTTTCCCTTGCAACAAATATTTTCCTGAATGCAAAAATAATTCGGTATATCGAGTTAAATACAGAAATCATGAGTAAATTTGAATTATTAAACGAAATGTAGAGGATCTCTGTGGCTGCCGCTCAAAAAAAAGCTTGAAATGTTTTTTAAATGCGGTATGATTATGATAATGATTATCATTCTAGTACGTCATTACGATTTGACGAGGAGTGCCCATTGATGACTTTCATGGTCCCGATCTTATTTGTCATATTGCTTGCGGTTGGCGGGATGGCCGTATTTACCGGATGGGAGAACATTCGCCAGACGAAAGCTTGGAAAGCGCAGCCGGTCCGTACCGGCAGAGCGGTCCGGTTGGACTGGAGCGGTTCGGAAGCCCGGGAGATGAAGTAACAGTTAATCAAGGCGTGACTCCGTTCGTCGTTATAACTTAATCGTGGACTGAGAAAAGCGGCGTAATTATCGGCGCTTTTTTTGTGTTGACGTTATTCGGTTATTTATTTATAATAAGTATAAATAAGAGTGAATGCTAAATAAAAAACGAGCTTTCTTATCATGCTGTTCCCAATCGGGAGCAGCATGAGTCATTTTAAAGGCACTAACAATGGTTCTCAATCTCAAATAGAATGGAGCGATCGAACATGAACTCATCCCTTAATAACGTGGACCGCAACGTCCATTCCCCCATCGTGAAGCCGACCATCCACAGCGTCAAATCGTGGATCGCTCAATACGGCGAAGGAGTGGCTGCGCTTCTAAGCGGCTTGCTGATTGCCGTCGCCTGGGTGCTCGGGAACGTCTCGGACACGGCTTCCGTAATCGTCTACTTGCTCGCCTTCGTTGTCGGCGGCTTCGCCAAAGCGAAGGAAGGGCTGGAGACGTTAATTCAGGAGCGCGATCTAGACGTAAACCTGCTCATGATCGTCGCCGCCATCGGTGCGGCTTGTATCGGGTATTGGGCGGAAGGCGCCGTTCTCATCTTCATCTTCTCTCTGAGCGGTGCGCTTGAGAGCTACACGATGGCGCGCAGCCACCGCGATATTTCGTCGCTGATGGAGCTGAAGCCGGAGACGGCCGTTTTGTATACGGATGGCCAGGAAACAGTAGTGCCGATTGAGCAGCTCTCCGTAGGCGATACGGTGATCGTGAAGCCGGGCGAGCGCATTCCGTCCGACGGCGTGGTGAAAGGCGGCGCTTCGGCGGTGAACCAGGCTTCGATCACAGGCGAATCCGTTCCTGTGGACAAAGCTGCGGGCGACGGAGTATATGCAGGAACATTAAACGGTCAGGGCATCTTGTTCGTCGAAGTCACGCAGACGAGCGAATCGTCGCTGTTCGCCAAAATTATCCGTCTCGTTCAGGAAGCACAAAGCGAGAAGCCGGCGTCGCAGCGGTTTATCGAACGGTTTGAACGAATTTACGCCCGAGCGATTATAGCCAGTACGCTGCTGCTTGTCCTAGTGCCGCCGGTATTGTCGGCGGTAAGCTGGAGCGATGCGTTTTATAAAGCGATGGTATTTCTCGTCGTTGCTTCTCCTTGCGCCCTCGTCGCTTCGATCATGCCTGCCGTGCTGTCGGCCGTCTCGAACGGCGCCCGTCAAGGACTGCTCGTCAAAGGCGGCGCCCATCTGGAGCATTTGGCGAATACCGCGGTTGTGGCGTTTGACAAAACAGGCACCTTAACCGAGGGCAAACCCGCGGTGACGGATGTAGTCGCATTCCGGTCTTACACGGAGGAGCAGGTGCTGGAGATCGCCGCTTCGATCGAAAGCTTCTCGGAGCATCCTCTGGCCAAAGCCGTCGTTCAGCATGCGGCTGAGCGCAAGCTGGAAGTAGGCCGTCCGGAACGGTTCACGTCGCTGACCGGTTTCGGGGTAGAAGCGGACTACAAGGGTGGGACATGGACGGTAGGCAAGCCGGAATGGACGGATGCGGAGACGCGGGAGGCCGAGGTGACCGCCGCCGTTCATGAACTGGAGCAGCAGGGCAAGACGGTCGTCGTCCTGCGGGGAAGCGAAGGTCCGGCCGGCCTGATCGCGATGCAGGACCGCATCCGGCCGCAGGCGGCTGCCGTAGTCGCCCGTCTGAAGCAGATGGGCATAAAGGTAGCGATGTTGACCGGCGACCAGGAGCGGACGGCTCAGGCGGTAGCTCGCGAAGCCGGCATCGATCTCGTCTACGCCCGGCTGCTGCCGGAGGAGAAGGTAGCGCGTATTAAAGAGCTGAGACAGACGTACGGCAAAGTCGCGATGGTCGGGGACGGCGTCAACGACGCGCCCGCGCTTGCGGCGGCTACGACGGGCATCGCCATGGGAGGAGCGGGCAGCGACTCCGCGCTCGAGACGGCCGATATCGTTCTGATGAACGACGATACGCGCAATATCGCCACGGCGATCGCGCTCGGGCAAAAAACGAAAAAGATCATTAAACAAAATCTCGTCTTCTCGATTTCGGTCATCGTTCTGCTGATCGCGGCCAACTTCCTGCAAGGGATCGCGCTTCCGCTGGGCGTTGTGGGGCATGAGGGAAGCACGATTCTCGTCATCTTAAACGGACTGCGCCTGCTCCGCGGCGTTCCGGACCGGTTCGCTTCCGGCGAATAAATGGACCCGAGTGCCGCAGACCAGACCGTTCATCGTGGCAAGCCTAACAGGCAGGAGACAGATCATACGTTGATCGTTGATCAGTGCCCCTCTTATGGGGAGGAGCGAACCAAATAAGAGCGGTTTGTACCCTCTAAATTGCTCGAAAACCGGCTTGGACACAAAGTAAGAGCGGTTTGAAGCCGCTAAAATCGGCAAAAAGGGTGCACAGCCCATCCGTTGGCTGAAATAAGGGGTGCAAAACAAACCGCTTCTATTCGTCGCTGTTTTCCCAATATGGCGGAAATAGAGGATGCCAGAGACTCATATATTATGGATTTGGGCTGTCTGTCTCAACGTCTCAGCCGTCCTGTTGCGATGTTCGAGCCCCGCTTACAACCGATTTTCCCCTTGCAAATAATAAGGACCTCAATCTCTACTTTACCGTGGAAGTCGAGGTCCTTTCGTTTGGAAAGTGGCCTATTTCGCTCTCATGCGAACGCCGTTGGCACAGCCCCTCTTTTATAGGCTGCTAAACCAATTGCAACTTCACAGGAAATGGAGTCGATCCGCGCACCGTTTATCGTTTGAACGAATGACGCTCCATCCGGTTCGGCTTCCATAGCCGGGCCGCTTTTATTTTGCGGGACAGCAGGGCGATAACGTAGATCGCGGCAAGTACGCAGGGCAGCCATACCCATTTGAGCCCGGTGGTGGAGATGTAGCTCCACAAATCCTGGACCTGATCACCCGTTTGAAATCCGATGGTGAAATAAATGGAAGTCCAGACCAAGGCCGGTGCATAGGCAAAAAGGGCAAATCGCTTGAACCTCATCCGGTTCGTTCCCGCGAGGATGGGCATCAGATGGCGCACGACAGGGAAAAAACTGCTGATGCACAATGCGAAGCTGCCGTACTTCCCCATCAGCCTTTCGGTGAAACGGATATATCGGTTATATTTCTTATTCCGCAGACGGGCAAGCAGCTTGACACCGATCCACCGGCCGATCGAATAACCGACAGTCAGTGCGACGGCAAGACCCATATATATCGTGGCAAAGGCAGCGATCGGATGAAACAGCCCGCTGGAAGCGGCGGCGCCTCCGGTCATCACGACAATCTCGTGCGGCAGCGGAAGCCCGAACAGACCGAGACCGAGCTGAATGAACAACGCCCAGTACCCCGCGTCGTCGATAAGACGGTAGATGAGATCGACGTTCATCCCAGTTGCCTCCTTTATCGAATGATTCTACACGTTTAGTATAGTCCCGGACTATTTAAATTTTCTTAAAACGGTCTAATCTGCTACAATCAATTCGAATGAAATTATACGGTATCCGGATGAAAAGGATGGGGGCCTAATGAGAGTTCTGGTTGTTGAGGACGAGCCGTCTCTGCAAAAAGTGATACAGGACGTATTCGAAAGCGAGTCGTTCCAGACCGATTGCGCAGCTACCGGGGACGACGGATATTTTTTGGCGGAGCAGGCGATTTACGATTTGATCGTGCTTGACATTATGCTGCCCGGGATGAGCGGGATCGATATCGTCAAAAAGCTTCGCGAGAGGTCGATCATGACGCCGATCATACTGCTGACGGCCAAAGATAGTCTGGAGGACCGGGTAGCCGGACTGGACGCCGGGGCGGATGACTATCTCGTCAAACCTTTTGCCGTATCGGAGCTGCTGGCCCGGACGAGAGCGGTGCTTCGCAGGCAGGGAACGATTCATGCCGACGGCTTGCTCGTATGCGGCCCGATCCGGCTCGTTCCGGCGCTCCGGGACGCTTTTACGGGGGAGCAGGCATTAAAGCTGACGACCAAGGAGTACGATCTGCTTGAATTTTTTATGTGCAACAAAGAGCAGATTCTGACCCGGGAGCAAATTCTGCACCGGATCTGGGGGTTCGACTCCGATACTGCTTCCAGCGCCGTCGATGTGTACGTCCACCTGCTGCGCAAAAAGCTGGCCGCCTGCGGCGTCGAATCGTTTCTGCAGACGATCCGAGGCGCGGGGTATATGTTCAAGGGGGAGCAGCATGTTCCATAAAACCAGGATACGCCTGGTCCTGTTATACTCGATCGTAATCCTTCTGATTTTGACCAGCTTCAGCGCGTTATTATATGCATATGTCCGTTACAAGCTGTTTGAGCAGGTCGACACGGGGCTCCAGCAGACGGAACGGAAGATCGTCCGGCTCGGCTTTCAGGACATCCATCCGGAGCTGGACATCGGCACGTTTTATTTGTTCTGGAACACCCAGGGAGAGCTGCTGAATCCGCTGCCGAAACGCTTCATCCCCGTCGAGCACCAGTACGGGTTCCGCCAGGAGCTGACTGAGCGCACGATGAAAGACATGACGTATAACGGGCAAAGCTACAGGCTGCTGCAGTTCCCGAATGAAGGCAAAATCAAGCGGCCGTCCGACGATCCGTCCGTTCCCGTCATAGCGGCGGTGACGCTGCTGAAAGATTTGGGCGACGAGAAACGGATGCTGAAAGCGCTCCGGTTCGTCATTTTTATCGGAATCGCGGCAGGTATCGTGTTATCCGTAATTGCCGGCTTTTTTTTGGCAGGACGATCGCTTATTCCGATCCGGCGTTCATGGGACAAGCAGCAGCAGTTCGTGGCCGACGCTTCGCACGAGCTCAGGACGCCGACTACGGTCATTCAGGCGCAGACGGAGCTGCTGTTCCGTCATCCCGGCCATACGATCGAGCAGGAAAGCGAAAACATCGCCAATGTGCTGAAGGAGAGCAAGCGGATGGGCAAGCTGATCGACGATCTGCTGACCCTCGCGCGCTCCGATTCGGACCAGTTGCAGATTCAATCGAACACGTTTCCGCTCGGTCCGCTCCTGGAGGATATTGCCCAGCAGTTCCGGTACTTGGCCGAAACGAAAAGCATTACAATCAACACCGATATCCAGGATGGAACGGTATTCCGCGGGGACGAGGGCCGAATCCGCCAACTGATCGTCATTTTGCTGGACAACTCCTTGAAGTATACGCCGGCGGACGGAACGATCGAGCTGCACTGCCGCAAAAGCTCCAGCGCCGTTCATCTGGTCGTCAAGGACAGCGGCTGCGGCATCGGTCAGGAGCACATCTCCCGGATATTCGAACGGTTCTACCGGGTCAATATTTCGCGTTCGCGGACGGAGGGCGGGACCGGGCTCGGCTTGTCGATCGCCAAGTGGATCGTAGAGGCGCATGACGGCGACATCCGCGTCCAGTCCGAGCTGACCAAGGGGACGACGTTCCATATTACCTTTCCGCAAAAAAAACAAAGAGAGTAACACAAAAAGGGCTTCCCGGGCGCATGTTACGATGACGCATTGCCGGAGAAGCCCTTTGTTTTTAACGCCAGAATGTATAAGTTTACTTAGGCGTAAGGCGCTCGATATGGTGAAATGAACCAAAATTTCCAGTAAAATTACCAAAACTAACGCTGGGTCATTCATCGTGGCTAAGGCTTCGTTAAGAAGCTTTTCTTTTTATGTCTGTCCCGTTACGGCGACGGAGGACCTTTGCTGACCCAAAACATTACTTTGCTCCCTTTATCCACTTTTTTGCCCGGAGCCGGGTCCTGCCGGATGACGGTGCCCGCCGCCTGAGTGGCGAATTCGATAAAGTAATCGTACTTGAGTCCGTAAGCGAGCGCTTGTTTCTCGGCTTCCTCCCGGGCCAGACCGGTTAACGTCGGGATTTCCACCACATCCCCTGATCCGGGAGTGGGAGTAGGGGGGACCGGCGGTTTTACCGGGTCAGGCGCGGGCTGGTCTTTTTTGGTCACCTCGGCCGGCCCCTGCTTCTGCTGGGCCGGCTGATCGGGCGCAGCGACGGAGGGCGCTTCCTTCCCTTTATTGCCCGTTATTCCCAGCAGCAGTGTAAAGACTCCGACGAAAACGGCAACCCCTACCAGCGCGAACGCCCCGCCGATCCAAATCGTCTTGCTGATCCGGAACAACCGGCCTTTCCGGCCGTCCGAAACAGCCTCATCCGCCTCCGCTTCATCGGCTTCCGCCTGCAAGTCGTCGTTCGCATCTTCATCGGGCACCGCTTCATAACGGCGTTCATGAACGTCGGACGGGGAGCGCGGTTCTTTACGCGAAGGCAGCGGGGGAGCGAGCGGATCGCCCGGCCGGTTGTCTCCATGAACGATTCCCGGGCGCATATCCGAGACGGTACGGACGAGATCGGCAGCCGTAATGTTTTCCTGCCATCCTTCCGTTAGAGCCGTAATCGCCGTTTCCTTCACTGGGGAAGGAACGTGGCGCATCGCCTGCCGGAGCTGGGCGGAGAACGTGCCCGCTTCCGCAGGCACGACAAGCGAGCCGACAACGAGCTGGTACAAGAGCCCGCTTAAATGTTTGACGAGCCGATCCTTGAAGGAAGGGGCGTTCCACGTATCGATGACGTTGATCCGCATCTCCTCGGTAACCCATAGATTGCCGGCTTCGAGCGAGAAATCGAGCGGTCTCTGCTCCGCCGCATCCAGCAGAGCCGCACCGAAATCACCGACCATCGAAGCGGCTTCCTTAAAGGACAACGGATGCTCCTGAATGAATTCGCGCAGCGGGCGGCCTTCCTTATAATTCAGGACGGCGCGCAGTTGCTCCTCTCCGACCTCGACATCCAGAACGTGCATAAATTCCGGCTGGTGAAGGCCGTGAGAAGCTTTGCTCAGCCCGGCGATCGCTCCGGACTTGCCGGTTTCTCCCTGATACGGAATTTCGTATATGAATACGAGCCGTTTTAAGGCCGTGTCTTTGCCGATATATAAGGTACCTTGCTGGAGCGGCGTTACGAGCCTCTCCGGAATATAACGGTTTGAAAATGGCTTCATTTGGAATCCCCCCTATATGTCTATACCCATATTGTTCGCGTACGCCGCTGCTTTTTGGGGTAAGAGAAAGCTCTGAATGCGAAGCTTTCCAATAAAATACATAGGAATGATTGCGGAGCCTTGATCGCAGCTTGGCAGAGCCGTATAGACAATTCCTATAACGTTAATACGATTTATATATTTCCTGATGGAAATTCGGTTTTATATACTGAAATTGACAAGCACATCGTTCAACAAATACAAAATACAGGGAGGTGTCCGGATGTCCGACATTGTGAAAAACCAGTTTGATAGTGCGGCGGACCGTTTCGACAGCCAGAGAGAACGGTTGATTCCTTGCTTCGACGACTTTTACGACACGGCCGCCTCCTGGATCGAGACCGGCGAGCCGGCTCCGCGCATATTGGATCTTGGCGCAGGCACGGGCCTGTTCGCCGGATTCGCCAGACGGAAGTTTCCGGAAGCATGGCTGACCCTGATCGATCTGAGCGATAAAATGATCGGGCAGGCGCGCACCCGATTTGCAGGAGACACCCGGGTCGAATGCATTGTAGCTGATTATACTAGTTATTCGTACCGGGGACAATACGACGCTGTCATCTCTTCGCTGTCAATCCATCATTTGTCCCATGAACAGAAGAGAGCGTTGTTTCGCACCGTCTACGAACTGCTGCATGAGGGAGGCGTCTTCGTAAATGCGGACCAGGCTTCGGGTTCGACGCCGCAGCTCGACGCCGAGTACAACAGACGCTGGGAAATGCACGTTCACGGCAGCGGCTTGCCGGCGGAGGCGATCGAATCGGCGATCGAGAGAAGAAAGCTGGATCGCAACGCTCCGCTGCACGCTCAGCTCGACTGGCTGAGGGAGGCCGGGTTCGCCGATGCAGACTGTGTGTACAAATTTAACGAATTCGTCGTATTTGCCGCACGAAAAGCCGGCCCGTCGTAAGGGCCGGCTTAGGCTTCATGCATCCACAGCGGCGGGCAAGTTCAGGAGCGGGAAAACCCTTCCTCCTGCAAATATTCGACCGCTTCCTCATACGTTTCGAACACCGAATCCAGGTTCAGCCCGGCGAATATGTACCAGAAGTCGTCCTCGAACTTCAGCGTCAGCGACTGGTTGCCGGTGCCGGTCCATCGTTCGCTGCGCGGCTGGCCGCTGGCTTGGGCTGGTTCGGCCGCCGTCGACAGCGAACGGATCGAGTCCGCGATCAGGGAACGAAGCTCATGCTCGGGCAGATCCCGGATGTTGACGAACCCTTTGTCGTCCGCAGGGCAGTCGGGAAGCAGTCCGGCGTATGCGAAGCCGTTGCCGTTCGGATGGAGATGATATACGACGTTTTTCTTATCGTGCACGCTTCCGGGATACTGGAAGTTGACGCGCCCGAGCGAGACGTCTTTGCGCTCCAGCTCGGCGAACGATTCGATGATCGCCAGTTTCTGTTCAAAGCTTAACATGCTGATTCCCCTTCGTCATTCCGCTTCGTTTTTTAGAAATTAAAGTTGTCGGGGTCCGCACCGACGCGGGTATCGAGATTTAAACCGTCGATTAATGCCATGTCCTCCGCGGACAGCTGAAAATCGAAAATATCGGCGTTTTCGCGAATACGCGACGGCGTAACCGATTTCGGAATCGTAACGACGCCGTTTTGCAAGTCCCAGCGAAGAATGATCTGAGCGGGAGACTTCCCGTATTTTTGGCCGAGGCCGACAAGCAGCTCATGCGAGATCAGCTCTTTGCCCTGCATCAGCGGACTCCATGCTTCCATCTGGATTCCGTTCTTTTGGCAATAGGCAAGCAGCGGGCGCTGAGAGAGCCGGGGATGATACTCGACCTGATTGACCATCGGCTTGACCACCGCATCTTGCAGCAGATCGTCTAGATGATGAACGTGAAAGTTGCTGACGCCGATGGCGCGCACGCGGCCTTGCTCATACAGATGCTCCAGCGCTTTCCAAGTGTCCTTATACTTGCCTTTAACCGGCCAATGAATCAGGTACAGGTCCGCGTACTCCAGACCGAGCTTGCCGAGGCTTTGCTCATAAGCAGCCAGCGTCGAGTCGTAGCCTTGATCGGCGTTCCACACTTTCGTCGTAACGAACAATTCATCGCGGGAGACGCCGCTATCGCGAATAGCCCGGCCGACGCCTTCCTCGTTGCCGTATACGGCCGCCGTGTCGATGCTGCGGTAGCCGGTTTCGATCGCAGTCCGGACCGCATGCTCGACCTCCTGGCCTTCCGTCACTTTCCATACGCCAAGCCCGAGCCAGGGCATCCGAACGCCGTTGCCAAGTACAGTCGTGTCCGTCAAATGTGAAGCCAAGTGCAGCCTCCTCCTTCTCACCTGCAGAAATGAATATCATCCTAGGATTCGCGATCCTCTTCCAAAATACCATCCCGGGACATCCGATGCAAACAGGGAGGGGCCGCTTTGCGCCATCGCCTCCGGGAGTGCGGTAAACGGCTACGGACTCACCCTCGCGATCACGGCGGCGGCTTCCGCGCGCGTAATCGGCCGGGCCGGCCGGAACGTGCCGTCATCATAACCGTCGAACAGCTCAGCTCGAACGGCCGCATAGATGAGGCCTTCCGCCCAATGACCTTCGACATCGCCAAAGGCCGCAGCCGTCCCGCCGTCTTGTCCCGTCTTGTCCAGCGCTTCGCTTCGGGTCAGGATCGCCGCAATCTCCGAGCGTGTAATTTCCTGGTCCGGCCGGAACGTGGAGTCCGGGTAGCCGTCGACGATGCCGTATTCGATTGCTGTTGCGATGTAGGTTTTGTAGGGGGACTTGGCGATGTCGGTTATGTCCGGACCGCTGCCGTTTGAGAGGAACAGCTGTTTGGCTTTGACCAGATACGTTATAAATTCCGCTCTCGTAATGTTCTGCTCCGGCTTATACAGCAGCTTGCCATTTTCGATATAACCGTCGACGGCCCGCTTGCGATGAAGCGACAAGATCGAATCCCGGGCCCAATGCGCTTCGATATCGGACAATTCCGTCGGAATGCCGTTAAGCGACAATACATAGTTGACGATCGCTTCGTAGTCTTCGTCCCGGAGCGTGGCCGGCGCGTTTTGTGGCATCTCGGTGCTGATATAGCCGTAAGCCTCTTCGAAGGTGCCGTATTTTTTCTTGAAGCGTTCTGTCGTCAGCGCCGGATTCGAGCCCCGTCCTGCGCCGTCTGCGGCATGGCACGACAAGCAGTGCTGCTTGTACAGCTCTTCGCCGGAAGACAGGGTCTCGGAGGCGGAGCCGGCGTTCGTCTGAGCGGACGTGGCGGGCTGCTGAAAGGGCAGGGCGGCAGCGGCCAACGCGACGGTGCCGATCGCTGCGGCAATCAGCCATTTGCGTTGACGGTCCGTGATAAGCGGCATGGTGAACGGCCTCCTTGCTTGTGGGGTTAAAAGTGTCATTCTTCAGCGTATCACAAGTTTATGACATTCTTATGACGGCCTGTACGCCACTAACACCATTTCGCGGGCAGTTCCTCGTATGGTAGCCGGGGGAGGGGAGCCGCCGAAGAAGCTCCGGCCAAAGAAAAAACCGGCCCAGGGCCGGTTTGGACTTTTGTTCGGTATGGCAGCGATCAGTAGATCATGGATTCATGACTTGGAATGCCGGAATGGGACTGCATCTCTTTCCCTTTGTTGTGGTGGCGTTCCTTGTCCTTTTTCCATTCTTTCCAATCTTTTTTGTTGACCATCGCTTTCAGGTGCTCCGGCAGCTTTTGTTTGATGCGGTCCGCTTTGTCCTGCGGCCATTTGCCGGATTGGACGGCTTCGTCGATTTTCTGGTTCCGGATGGCGATCATCCGGTTGATCAGATCCTCTTCGCCGATGCCTTTCGCCTTGGCGATATCCGCTATGCTTTTGCCGGCTTCAAGCTGCTTTTTCAGCTCTTTTTTGTCCACGCCGATGACGGCGGCGGCATCTTCGAACAAGAAGAAGCCTTTGCGCCGCTTTTTCTCATCCTGGGCGGCGGAGGGCGAGTGAAGCTCGGTATCGGGAGCCGCTTCGTTCAAGACGGCGATCTCGGGCGATGGCGCCGCGGAAGCGGGGGTGCCTCCGGGAACGACCAGCAGAGCAGCCGTCAAGCCAAGGGCGAGGAGGCCCAGCGGGATCTTTTTGACAGTCGGAATAACGTTCATGGTACTTCATCACCTTTCTTCTCCAAAGTTCGGGTCGGTTTAGTTTGTTCCAAACTTTGGAGAATGATACGGGATGAATGTCAGAACGCGATCCGGTACAGCGGCATGACGCGTTCGAACGTGTCTTTGATGATGTCGGTCAGCAGAGCCGGATCGGTTAATACCGGATCTTTGCGGTCGATGCGGATGCCGCACAGCGCTTCGGTTTTTTTGACCTGCTGCAGCTTGTCGATCATCCGCTCAAAGTCTTGTTTGCTCATATTCTTATGTACGGAGGAGTCGGGCTGCATATGATCGGTCGACCAGCGGAAATGTCCGGGAATCGACTTGCGGATGGCGGGCAGTTTCTTCTCCAGATTGCGGGCGAAAATCTCTTTGTTGCCGCTTTCGTAAATAACCGCGAACTGCACGAACAAATGCGTCGACCACAGTCCGACCTGAAAATGCGGATGGGCTTTGTACCCTTTTTTGTTATTCGCCCACGCCACCCATGTGTCGTCCGGAGGATTGATCGTCCGTCTGGCATGTCTGGCCACATGGGGGTACATCGGCTCGCCGCACAACGCGGACAAGTAAGGAGCTAGCTCCTCGCCAAGCTTCGTCAGCTTCGGGCGGACGCGCGCAATCAAAGCTTCCATACGCGGCTCCAGCCCGGGAATTCCGAACACTTCAAAATCGGCAACGTCAAACGCGGGAACATCGAGGACAGTCATGAGTACCTCCTAAATAAATAGCTTATCGATCGTCGAACAGCTCCTCTTAACAGTACAACAATCGGCCGATTGTACGCAAACAGTCAACTCCTTCTATGCGGAGGGACGAGGCTAGGCTATAATAGGAACTGGATAAAGAAGGAACTGATGCGAGAACAGTTCGGGACAGGAGTGAGAATGATGAACCATATTCGTTTCAAACGGATAGCCGGATTAACGTTGGCGATGGGGCTTATGTTTACGGCTGGCGTCTACGCTAAGGACACGCTGCAGAAGGTCGAGGCTTATCTGCGTCCGGATTTCAAAGTGGAGATCGACGGCAACAAGGTCGGCGGCATGACTCCGCTCATCTATGACGGCAGCAGCTACTTGCCTTTCAAAGCGATCGGAGAGCTGCTGGGCGCCCAGGTAAGCTGGGACGAGAGTACGACGACGATCAAATTGAAGCGGCCGGCCGCGCCCCAGACAGGTTCCGGTACGAATACGGGAAGCGGTACAGGAACCGGCACAGGAACCGGGACGGGGACAGGGACAGGGACAGGTACGGAAACTCCGATCGTTCCGCCGGTGGTCGAAGTACCCGAAGAGATTACGCTGGACACGCTGATCCGCTACAATTTCGAGTACGAGAAAGTCAACTACCCGGCCTTGATCAATTTGTATAAAGGGACAGAATATATCCGCTGGAAAGATATCAAGAATATTCCGATCAACGTCGGCAATCCGGAGCTGACGAAGGAGAAGCATACCGGGGAGCTTTACGTTCATATGGATTTGATCAAGCCGTACTGGAAAGATAAAGTGAAAGGCGGCCTGAGCAAATACGCGATTGTCGAAGGCGGTTATGCGATCGCGGAGGACAAGCTGAAGGCGCTGGACGAATATTTCGGCCGGTTCGAGAAAGGGTTCACGATCAAGCCGCTGGAAGGGGACAACGAATATACCGTTCTCGCCCAAGGCAGCAACAAAGCGTACTACCAGTACAATATCCGCTTTTCTCCCAAATACAACGGAGGCTGGCTCGTATCGAGCTTCGGCTGGAAATCGTACCCGACCGAAAATCTCGACCCCGCGCTGTGGCCCCCGCGCTGACCGAAAAAGCCGCCCGGCGAGGGCGGCTTTACAGCTTCAAATAAAAAATCGCGATCTGGGTACGGTCGCGCAGCACCAGCTTACTTAAAATGTCCGTAATATAATTTTTGACCGTTCCTTCGCTCAGGTGCAGCTGCCGGGCGATTTCCTTGTTGCTCAGCCCGTCGGCAATCTTCTCCACGATCTGCTGCTCGGAGACGGTCAGTCCGTATTCCGCCAACGATTTTTTGGCATTCGGCGTTTTGTCGGAAGGCTTCAGGAAGACGGTCAGTTTTTTGGCGATATCGGGGTGGATCAGGACGTTTCCGCGGGCGACGGTTTTGATGCCGTCGATGATTCGGTCCGGGGCGACGTTTTTGAGCAAGTAGCCGCCGGCTCCGTTGCGGAGCGCTTCGATGATATACTCGTCGTCGTCGAACGTCGTCAAAATGATCACGGCGATGCCGGGATTATAAGCTTTGATTCGCCTCGTGCCTTCGACGCCGTCGCAGACTGGCATGCGAATATCCATTAGCACTACGTTTATACCACCGTGCTTTTGTACGAATTGCAGCGCTTCCTCCCCGTTCGTGCATACCCCTTCCACCGTAATTTCCGGGTCCAGCTCCAAAATCATTTTCAAGCTTTCTCGAATAAACGGATCGTCGTCGACGATCAGCAGGCGAATGTCGCTCATCGGTTGTTACTCCTTATGCGCCGCCGGAGGCTCGGCTCTATGGGATCTGGGAATGACCGTAGTGACGGCAAATTCGGGCTCCAGGCCGATTTCGAGCGACCCTCCCAGCAGCTTGATTCGTTCTTCCATGCCGCTCAGCCCGAGTCCCTTGCGCGAGATCGAAGCGGGGACGACGCCATTGTTGGAGACAGTCATCGCCACCTTCTGCCGCCCGTAGCGGATCGCAATGCGAAAACGGTCTGCGCCCCCATGGCGGATCGCATTCGTGACCGCTTCCTGGGCGTTGCGGTAAAGGACGATTTCTTCGCTCGGATAGAGGGGATACGGCATCCCTTCCGTATCGAACGACAGCTCGATTCCGTTCGTCTTGCCCAGCTCCTCAATCAGAGCGGCGAGCGAATACGGGCTTTTCGCCTCACCGGGCTTCATATTCCGGACCGTCTTTCTCAAAATATCCATGCTGTCCGCAAGCTGGTCGCGCACTTCGGCAACAAGCTCGAAGCCTTTCTCCGGCCGGGTCGGAATGACCGCGCAAGCGGCGTCCATCATCATCTTTAGGCGAACGAGACGGTGCCCCAGCTCGTCGTGAATGTCCCGGGCGATCCGGTTGCGCTCTTCGGTTTGCGCCAGATGTTCCACCTTCGCCGCATAATCGGCGATCCGGTTGCGGGCTTCTTGCAGCTCGTAATGTTTGCGGCGGAGCTCATCGTTGTAGGTCTCGGCTTTGCTCGTCTCCGAGGAAGCGATGCGAAGAAGGTGCAGCACGGCCGCCAAAGCGGCAAAAGCGAGACATACGGCAATCCGGGTGCTTGCGGGCAGCGTTAACACGGAAACGTTCAATAAAACGAACAGCGCGCTTGCGATCAGCCCATGTCCTTGCCGCCCCCGTTCGGCGTATACGGAGACGAGCGTGGAGAAGGGCAGCATGTAGAACAGTCCGCCATAAGTCCAGGCGAGCCAGCCGGAATATCCGATCTCGCCCCACAGCAGGAGCTGTCCGGCCGTGTGGGCGTGCCGCTTGACGCGCACCTGGGCCAGCCATATAAGCAGGAGGGCATGAATGACGTATACCGTGTAGGAGGAAATATCGGCTCCATACAGCCCGGCGATCGACGGGATGAGCATAAGCATGTAGCGGACGGCTGGCAATGGCAAAACGACTTCCTCCGATCTGTTTCTTTCCTCATTATACCCGGGCGTTCGGGCGCAACGCTACGGAAAAACGAAGCCGGTGGAGAGGATATGACTTTCGTCACCCGGTTTCATGACTTTTTCTACCTGCCGTTTCGGCCGCGGAGGGATACAATGGAACCATAAGCAAACCGAAGCAGACCAAGAGACGGGAGCGGAGCGATGGAATATATACAAATTCGCGATCTGGTGAAACGATACGGTAGCCAGGTATCGGTGGATCATCTGAATCTGGACGTAAACGAGGGAGAAATTTTCGGGCTTCTCGGCCCGAACGGAGCCGGCAAGAGCACGACGATCAAAATGATGTGCGGCCTGCTCGCGCCCGATCAGGGTGAGATCCGGATCGGAGGGGAGTCGGTTCGGCGCAGTCCGCTCGAGATCAAGAGGCGGATCGGGGTCGTTCCTCAGGAGTTGGCGATCTACGAAGATTTGAGCGCCCGGGAAAATGTAATGTTTTTCGCCAAGCTGTACGGATTGAAGGGGAAGGTGCTGGAGGAGCGGGTCGAGGAGGCGCTTGGCTTCGTCGGGCTGCTGGACCGGCAAAAGGACAAACCCAGCGCTTATTCCGGGGGGATGAAGCGGAGACTTAATATCGCTTGCGCCATTACGCACCGCCCGAAGCTGATCATTATGGACGAACCGACCGTCGGCATCGATCCGCAGTCGCGCAATCATATTCTTGAGTCGGTGAAGACGCTGAACAAGATGGGCTCCACGATCATTTACACGACTCATTATATGGAGGAAGTCGAGGCGATCTGCAGCAGAGTCGGCATTATGGATCACGGCAGGCTGATCGCAAGCGGCACGAAGGAGCAGTTAATCCGGCAACTGGCGCGCGAGGAGAAGGTGGTGATCGGGACCGGCGGAGTGAACACTGCTGCCGTCGATGAGCTGCGCGGGCACAGCCGTGTAGAGAAAGTTGTGGTCGAAGGGGATGAGCTGGCCGTTTATTTGCCTTCCTCTTCATCTTACTTGCAAGACATTTTGTTTATTTTATCGAAACATGAAGTGGCGATTCAGACGTTAAACCGGATCGAGCCGAATTTGGAGACAGTGTTCCTGGCTTTGACCGGGCGTACACTGCGCGACTAGGGGGAGGGACCGTTATGCAGCTGTGGACGGTGGTCCTCTGCGAGATCCGGCGGATGCTCCGAAGCCGGTCTTTTTATTTCGTACTGTTCGCCCTGCCGTTTCTGCTCATTCTGATTCTCGGCAGCGCGTTGAAAGATATATTCAGTCAAGACGACCGTACGATCGCTCCTGTCCGGCTGGCGGTCGCAAGTCTGGATCAGGGAGCGCTGCAGGAAGGCGTTCAAGCGTTTCTGGGAAGTCCGGACCTGTCCAAGTATTTGCAGCCTTCGCCGGTCGTTTCACGGGAAGCGGCCGTGGACGCTGTAAAGTCGGGGGAGGCCGATTTCGGTCTGGTCATTCCGGAGCGGTTCAGCGAGTCGGTCCTGCGGGGGGAGCGGGCGAACTGGGAGTTTCTATACGGACCCAACCGCACCCATAATACGACGGCCGAGCATGTGCTGCAAACGTTTATCGACCAGACCAATATGATTCAATCCGTTCATATGACGATTCCGTCCGCTGCGGCTTCTGCAGCGCGCCCGCCAGCTTCCATTCCTGCCGGAGGCGAAAGTTTTGTGCTGACCGGTTCGCTGAACAAGGCGAATACCGCCGTATCCGCCTTGCAATATTACGCTGCGGCGGAGCTGGTTATGTTTCTGCTTTATGCGGGGATGATGGCGGCGATCAGCCTGACTACGGAGAAAGAGCAGCATACGCTGGCCCGGCTCGGAACGCTGCCTGTCAAGCCTGCGACCGTGCTGGCCGGTAAAATGGCGGGACAAGGATTTCTTGCGGTCGTACAGGCGGCGGTCATCGTTGCGGGCACGTCGCTGCTGTACGGGGTCGATTGGGGCGACAACTGGGGGATGCTGGCGGCTATCATTTTGTTGACCATAGCCGCTTCGATGAGCCTCGCCCTCTTGATCGCCATCATCGCCAAAACGTACAAAGCGGCGGTCGGCCTGTTCCAGGCGGTAATTATCGGGATGACGCTGCTAAGTGGAGGGTTTATGCCGGTTGACGGAATGCTACAAAAACTCGGTTTTTTCACGGTCAGCTACTGGGCTTCGGACAGTATTACCCGGATTATGCAGGGCTTCGGCCCCGATATTGTAGCCGGACATCTGACCGTACTCGCGGCGATCGCAGGCGGGCTGCTCGCCGTTTCGTTCGCTGTATACCGGAAGGCGGGATTTTAATCATATGAATAGCATAGCGATCGCAATTAATCTCATACGTCGTACGTTCGGGAACAAGAAAGGCATCCTGACCTTCCTTCTCGCTCCTTCCTTGGTCGTAGCGCTCGTCATCAGCTTCCTCGGCTCCGGCTCGTCGCAACCCACCGTGGCCTACGTGAACGGGGATCGGGAAGGACTCGGCGGTTATGTGATCTCCGCCCTGGCCGATTCTGGGGAATACAGGCTCGTACCCGCGCCGTCTGCCGAGGCTGCCAGGCAATCCGTATCGGAAAATAAGGCGGCTGCCGCGATTTTGATCCCGGGTACGTTCGGAGTTCGGCTGCTGCAGGGAGCGGGAGCCGAAGTCGAGATGATTCAGATGCGGGTCGACGAGCAGACGTTCGGGCTGGAGCTGGCTGTCGAGCAGACGATCCGCGGCATGAACCAGGCGGTTGCATTTGCGAAGGAAGCGGGATCGGCCGGCCCGGACCTGCTGCAGACGGTCGAGCGTATCTGGATTCAGCAGCAAAACAAGCAGGTCGGCGTAACGAAGACCGATCTCGGTCTGGAAGTGAGCCCGGCAGTGGATATGGCTACGGGGATTTTACTCGTATTTATGTTAAGTCTGGTGACCAGCTCCGTGGCGTCGATCGTGGAAGATAAGAGAAACCGGACGATGACCCGGATGTACACCGCGCCGGTTCGTGCCTGGGAGATTGCAGCCGGCAACTTTATCGGCAGCTTCGCGATCGGTACGATCCAGACGGTGATCGTGCTTGTGTTTTCCCGGTACGCCCTCGGGTTCGATTACGGGGTCGGATTCTGGCTTCATTTCCTGGTGATCGAGTTTTTCCTGCTCGCCGCTATGGGACTCGGCTGTACGATCGCCGGCCTGGTCCGGAATCCGAATCATCTTGGCGCGATTAATTCGCTGATCATCACGCCGACGTGCATGCTGGGCGGTTGCTTCTGGCCGGTCGAGCTGACTCCGGAGTTTATGCAGAAGCTGTCCAATATCGTGCCGCAGCGGTGGGCGATCGATGCGCTGAGGCAGCTCGCGGCCGGAGAGTCTCTGGCCGGGGTTTCTTTGCAGCTTGGCATTCTTGTGCTGTTTGCGGTTATTTTGCTCGGATTCGGCTCCGTCGTGCTGCGGCCAAACGAGAGCTGATCCCGGGAACCCTCCTCCTTGCAGTACGCAGGGGAGGGGTTTTTTTGTATTTTGAACCGTCTGCCCTGTCCGGCGGCAAGTGCAAGCGCTCCGAATTTTTTACCCGTCCGCTTTAAAAATAATCAATAATCCAAGTTGCTAAATCATATGATCCATAATAAGATAAAAGTAAGCGGCAAAGTTGTCTGAACATTCTGTCAAAAAGTGCAGCGATTGATCAACGGGGTGCAAGCCTAAAGCAGACTTTCAGCGCGACAACGATTCAATCTACAGCCCGTACGTCCGGTTCGGACGCCGAAAGACGGTTTATAGTAATGACAAGGGTGTTCATTGTGTAGGAGGGATTGCCGTGAACAAAAGTTATGAAGTAGAGTACTGCAACCTGGAGTTGCGTTTTGACCGCCGGCAAATCCGCAACTTTATCAAGTCGCTCATTCAGGAAGGCTACTCCTTGTACTGGAACGAAAACGATCAGCAGTTCGTCATCTCGATCCGTACGGGCCGCAAGCTGATCAAGCTGAAATTCCAGCGGATCGGGGACCGCTACAAAATCGTCGGCGATTATTCGTTCAAGGACGAGAAGCTGTCCGAGCTGATGGAGAAGATGATCGGAGACACACGCGGCCACGCTATCGTCAAACGGTTCCGGGAGCGGCAGATTGTAATCGAGAACATCATGTTTGGGGAAATTATCCGCATGGTGGAGATATCGGGAGTCGAGCACAAAATTCTGTTCCAGAAAGAGCCTGTCGTTACGCTGGACGAAATGGTTCAGGCGTTTAAATCGAAACGGGCGGAAGAACGGGTGGCGGTGCTGCGACTGGAGCTCGATTACGAGCTGGCGATCCTGCACGAAGCGCTGCAAGACAACGATGAAGAAAAAGCCGCCGAAAGTAAAGAACGTCTGAAGGAGATGCGCAGCGAAATGCTGCAGCTGGAGATGTAAATGAACAGTAGAGCAATGACGTAACGACCGTCTCAGCCGTGCCAGAGCACCGGGGAGATGGTCGTTTTCGCTGTCCGGCTTCTTGCGCGCGAAAGCAGGGGAACGAGGGGGCCCGATTGATCGTTAGACCGGAAAAGCGGCTGCGGATTCGCTCTTGTTAACGTGTGCATAGATGTGCTAAAATCAAGGCAACAAGAGGTGGTAGGATGTCCGTAACGATCAAAGATATTGCGCGTATGGCCGGCGTGTCGCACACGACCGTGTCGCGGGCGCTGAACGACAGCCCGCTCATTCACGAGGAAACGAAGCGGAGAATCAGGGCACTGGCGGAGCGGCTCGACTACTCTCCGAATTACAGCGCCAAAAGTCTGGTGCTCGCCCGTTCTTACCACATCGGCTTGTTTTTTTCCACGTTGTCGAAAGGAACGTCGTCCAACTTCTTTCACGAGACGGTTAAGGGCGTTCATGGCGCGGTTCAATCGAAGTATCATCTGATTGTGAACTCGATCGACGATTACGACGGCAACTTTGCCGGGGTCACCCGCAAGACGTTCGACGGGGTCATCGTCATGAGCCAGAGCGACCGGGACGAAGCGTTCATATCGTATGTGGCCGAGAAGAACATTCCGCTTGTCGTTCTGAACCGGAATGCCGAGCCTGTATCCGCCGTCAACGTTCTGGCCGACGACCGGGCCGGCGTGTTCCGCGTCGTGGAGCATATGATCTTGCAAGGCCACCGAAGTATTGCGGTTATTGAAGGCAAGGTCACGTTTAAATCTTCGCATGCCCGTAAGGATGGCTATTTGCAAGCGCTTCGGCAATACGGTCTGGAACCCGATCCCCATTACGACGTCGTAGGCGGTTATACGCTTGAGGGGGGCTACCGGGCGATGCAGGAGCTGCTTACGCGCAAGCCTTTGCCTACGGCGGTATTTTGCTCCAGCGACGAGATGGCGGTTGGGGCGATGAAGGCGATCGCCGAGCACGGACTTTCGGTGCCGGGCGATATTTCCGTCGCCGGATTCGACGACGATGTATTTTCCGCGTTTTTATCGCCCGCGCTTACGACCGTGAAGCGTCCGGTCGAGACGATCAGCCGGATCGGAGCGGAGAAGCTGCTGCGGGTTATCGAGAAGGGGTATCCGTCGAAGGAGACGCTGTATGTCGAGACGGAACTGCTCGTGCGTGAATCGGTCAGGGGGATTTGACAGATAGTAGGATGAGAGGGAGGCAGCAGGGATGAGCATTTTACGGACATTGCTGGACGATATTCCGATACCCCAGATGGTACGGATTCGTCAGAAGTTTGATGCAACTAAGGTCGACGATATTGAAGGGGCTCTGCGCGGAGAATTGAAGAAGCCGGGAGCGATCGAGACGATCAAGCCCGGACAGCGGGTCGCCGTTGCCGTAGGCAGCCGGGGCGTGGCGCATATCGCCGAATTTACGCGGATTACGATCGATGCGATCAAGGAAGCCGGCGGCTTGCCGTTCATCGTGCCTTGCATGGGCAGTCACGGCGGCGCCACCGCCCAAGGCCAGATCGAGGTGCTGCATCATCTCGGCGTTACCGAGGAATCGACCGGCGCTCCCATCTTGTCCTCGATGGAAGTGGTCAAGATCGACGAGCTGTCGAACGGCTTGCCGGTGTATATCGATAAATACGCCTACGAAGCCGATGCGATCGTCGTCATTAACCGGGTGAAGCCGCATACCGCCTTCCGCGGACGGATCGAAAGCGGCATTATGAAGATGATCGCCATCGGTCTCGGCAAGCAGAAGGGCGCCGAGGCGTGTCATCAGCTCGGGTTTAAATATATGGCGGAAAACGTACCTGCGATGGCGAAGATTATGCTCGACAAGCTGCCGATCTTGTTCGGCGTAGCGCTTGTGGAGAATGCTTACGACGAAACTTGCCGCGTCGAGGTGCTACCGGCCGCGGATATCGAACACCGCGAGGAGCAACTGCTCGAGGAAGCGAAATCGCGTCTGCCGAAAATCTTGTTCGACCAGATCGATGTGCTCGTGATCGACTATATCGGCAAAAACATTAGCGGCGACGGGATGGACCCGAACATTACGGGCCGGTACCCGACCCCTTACGCCCATGGCGGGCCTGACGTATCGAAGATGGTCGTGCTCGATCTGACGCCGGAGACCAAGGGCAACGCCAACGGGGTCGGAACGGCGGACTTTACGACCCAGCGGCTGGTGGACAAAACGGATTGGCCGGCCACCTACGCCAATGGGTTAACCTCGACGGTATGTGCGCCGACGAAGCAGGCGACGACGTTCGAAAGCGATTTGTACGCGATCAAAGCGGCCGTCAAAACATGCAATATTCTCGACTACACGACATGCAAGATGGTCCGGATTCGCGATACGCTCCATCTCGGGGAGATTGAAATATCCGTCAACCTGCTCGAGGAAGCGAGAAAACATCCGGATATCGAAATATTGACGGAGCCTTACGATTTGCAGTTCGACGATGAGGGGTATTTGCCGAAATGACCGTTAACCGCAGCTCCAAACGATATGTCGTAGCCGCCGATATCGGCACGACGAGCACCAAAACGCTCGTCATCGACCGGGACGGCCGGGTGATTGCCGGCCATTCGATCGAATATCCGCTGTATACGCCGACGCCGGACCGGGCGGAGCAAGATCCGCTTGAGATTTTCGCAGCCGTTGTCCGCGGCATCCGCGAGGTGATCGCCAAGGCCGCCATATCCGGCTCCGACGTCCTGTGCGTCTCGTTCAGCTCGGCGATGCACAGCCTGATCGCGGTCGACCGCGAGCTTCAACCGCTTACGCGCTGTATTACGTGGGCGGATAACCGCAGCGCCGATCTCGTAGCGCCGCTCAAAAACGAAATGAACGGCATGGGCATCTACCGGAATACGGGGACGCCGATTCATCCGATGTCGCCGCTGCTGAAGTTGATGTGGATGAACCGTTACGAGCCGGAGCTGGTCGACCGGACTTATAAGTTTATCGGGATCAAAGAATTCGTCTTTGCCAAACTGTTCGGCAAATTCGTGATCGACTATTCGCTGGCCAGTTGCACCGGATTGTTCAATCTGCGCCAGCTCGAATGGGACGAGGAGGCGCTGCGTGTCGCCGGCGTGTCGCGGGACCAGCTGTCCGAGCCGGTATCGACGACGCATATCGAGACGGGCTTGTCTTCGGCCTACGCGGCGGAGATGGGACTTCCCGCCGATACGCCTTTCGTGGTCGGCGCTTCCGACGGCGTTCTCGCCAATCTCGGCGTAGGCGCCTTCGAGCCGGGCGTATACGCGGTTACGATCGGGACAAGCGGAGCCGTGCGCGGCACGGTCAACGAGCCGCTTACCGATCCGCAGGGCCGTCTGTTCTGTTACGCGCTGAAAGAAGACTTCTGGGTCGTAGGCGGCGCGATTAATAACGGCGGCATCATGTTCCGCTGGGTGCGCGACCAGCTCGCTACGCTTGAAGCGGAAGAAGGCCGCCGCCGGGGGATGGACCCGTACGATTATTTGACTTCGATCGCCGAACAGGTCGCCCCCGGGTCGGACGGGCTTATTTTCCTGCCGCTGCTCGCCGGGGAGCGGGCCCCTTATTGGAACGCCAACGCGCGCGGCGTCTTTTTCGGACTGTCGCTCTTCCATGAGAAGAAGCATATGATCCGATCCGTGCTGGAAGGAGTCGTCTACCGGATTCATTCGGTCGCCATGGCGCTCGAGGAAGTCGGGGGACCGACCCAAGAAATTCGCGCTTCCGGCGGTTTCGCCCGTTCCGCTTTTTGGAGACAGATGATGGCGGACGTCCTCGATACGCCGGTGACGGTTCCCGACTCGATCGAAAGCTCCGGTCTCGGGGCTGCCCAGCTCGGACTGCTCGCGCTCGGGGAAATTCGCGATTTCTCGTCAATTCACGGCTGGGTGCGCTCCAGTATCCGCCACGAGCCGAATGCGGTCAACCATGCGGTTTACCGCGAGCTGACGTCACTATACGCCGACGTTTACCAGCAGTTGAAAGGGTCGTTCGACGCGATCGCCGCTTTTCAGAAAAGGCATGTGGGCGGCGAGTTGCGCTCCTAAGCGCGAGTTCGTCGGGTTTTCTGCACCGAGAAGACGGGATGAAGCGAGGAAATTGAGGAGCGGGCTTGTTGGACATCCTCTATAAACCAATTGGATCTACATATCGGGAGGGAAACGGGATGAATTTATTCGATTTAACGGGGAAAACAGCAGTCATTATCGGCGGAAACAGCACGCTTGGCGGTTCTATGGCGATTGCGCTCGGAGGTCACGGAGCGGATGTGGCGATCGTCGGCCGGAATTTGGAGAAATGCGAGCAGGTGGTAGCGCAGGTTCAAGAAACCGGTGCCAAAGCGAAAAGCTTCAGCGCCGATACGACCGATGCGGAGCAGCTTCGCGGCGTACTGGCCGAGGTGCTGGCATGGACGGGTCGGGTGGACGTGCTTATGAACTGTCCGGGCAAAAACAGCGCCACTCCGTTTTTTGAGATTACCGAAGAAGAATGGGACTCTATCATGGACGTTAACCTGAAAGGCGTTATGCTGGCGTGCCAAGTATTCGGCAAACATATGGTGGAGAGCGGAGAAGGCGGCAGCATCATCAACATCTCGTCCGTCTCCTCGGAGCCTCCGCTGTCCCGCGTATTCACCTATTCGGCGTCCAAAGCGGCCGTCAACAACCTGACCAAAAACTTGGCGCGCGAATTCGCTCCGAGCCGCGTCCGCGTCAACGCCATCATTCCGGGTTTCTTCCCGGCCGAGCAAAACCGCAAAATTTTGTCGCCGGAACGGATCGCCTCGATCATGACCCATACGCCGATGAACCGGTTCGGCGAAGCGCACGAATTGCAAGGCGCCGCCGTATATTTGGCCTCCGAAAAAGCGTCCGGATTCGTTACGGGATCGCTGCTGCGGGTCGACGGCGGATTTGGGGCTATGACAATTTGATGAAAATGGGATAGAATAATGAAGTGCCGCATCGAAAGCGGGCTTCATACATACTTTCGGATAAGGGTGATTAACGATGTCAAAACAACAAATCGGAGTCGTCGGTTTGGCCGTAATGGGCAAAAACTTGGCGCTTAATATCGAAAGCCGCGGCTTTACGGTATCTGTCTATAATCGTTCCCGTGAGAAGACGGACGATCTGATCAGCAACGAAGCGAAAGGCAAAAATCTAGTTCCGACCTATTCCGTGGAAGAGTTTGTCCAATCGCTGGAGCGCCCACGCAAAATTTTGCTGATGGTGATGGCGGGAAAACCGACGGACGATACGATCTCCCAGCTGGTTCCACTGCTTGAGGAAGGCGATATTTTGATCGACGGCGGCAATGCTTATTTCCCGGACACGCAGCGCCGCAACAAAGATCTCGAAGCTCAAGGCATCCGGTTTATCGGTACAGGGGTATCGGGCGGCGAAGAAGGCGCTCTGAAGGGACCGGCCATTATGCCGGGCGGCCAGGAAGATGCATACCGGCTCGTGGAGCCGATTCTGACCGCGATTTCCGCCAAAGTGAACGGCGATCCTTGCTGCACGTATATCGGACCGGACGGAGCCGGCCATTACGTCAAGATGGTTCATAACGGCATCGAGTACGGCGACATGCAGCTGATCTGCGAAGCGTACCAGCTGCTTCGGGACGTGCTTGGACTGAGCACGCAGGAGCTTCACGAAATTTTCTCGGAATGGAACAAAGGCGAGCTGGACAGCTACCTGATCGAGATTACCGCCGATATTTTCACCAAGACGGACCCGGATACGGGCAAACCGATGGTCGACGTTATTTTGGACAAAGCCGGACAAAAAGGGACGGGCAAATGGACAAGCCAAAGCGCCCTCGACCTCGGCGTTCCGCTCTCGATCATTACCGAATCGGTATTCGCACGGATGCTGTCGGCGATTAAAGACGAGCGCGTACAAGCAAGCAAACTGCTCAAAGGACCTCAGCAGCTGCCGGCTGCTCCCGAGAAGGGCGCCTTCATCGAAGCGGTTCGCAAAGCGTTGTACGCCAGCAAAATTTGCTCGTACGCGCAAGGTTTCGCTCAAATGCGCGCAGCCTCCGACGAGTACGGCTGGAATTTGAACTATGGCAATATCGCCATGATATTCCGCGGCGGCTGCATTATCCGCGCCCGCTTCCTGCAAAACATCAAGGAAGCGTATGACGCTGAGCCGGGCCTCAAAAACCTGCTTCTCGACCCGTATTTCAAAGATGTCGTGGAGTCTTACCAGGATGCGTGGAGACAAGTCGTTTCCGTTGCCGTATCGCGGGGAATTCCGGCGCCTTGCTTCGCGTCCGCGCTGGCTTATTACGACAGCTACCGTTCCGAGCGGCTTCCGGCCAACTTGCTGCAGGCGCAGCGGGATTACTTTGGAGCGCACACGTACCAAAGAGTGGACAAGGAAGGTTCGTTCCACTTCCAGTGGATGAATTAATCGGAATTTGAAGCTTTGCCGGGTGCCGGTTCCGGCGCCTGCCACAGCCCGTAGGTCGCTTCCATCAGCGAAGCCCGCAGCCGTTCGGCTTCATTGACGCAGCTCGGTCTTCGCTGGAGAAGCATCGTGGCGGCATCGGCATAGTTTTGAAAGTTTTTCAGCAAGCGTGGCTGGGGGAGATCCAATAACCGGGGATCTTGCTCGGCCACCTTTTTTTTCACATATTCGAGCACCCAGATGACATCTTCCTTGCATAACGAATGGCTTGGACTTAAAATTTGCTCCAGCCGGTTGCCGGGCGGCCTAGGAAACGCAGCCGATTGCATCGATACCGTTCAGCTCCTTTGAAATGAAAAAAAGTGTATTAATAATCATTACTATTCTCCTTGGGAATTATTCACAAATCTTTTGCGTTGCGGTGCGGTTTTCTAAAGAAAGATCAGTTTTCCGTGTCACATCCGGCCGCTTTCGCTCGTCTTGTATAGATGGGAAAAAACTGGGTGAATGGTGATCCATAAAAGGGAGCTGGCGATTTTGCGGATTGAAACGGAACAATGGTACACCTCCTACAAGCCTTTGTTGTTCTCGCTGGCGTATCGGATGCTGGGCAGCGCTGCGGATGCCGAGGATATCGTCCAGGATACGTTTCTGGCGGTGGCGCGGCTCGATGTGTCGCAGGTGACGAATATCAAATCGTATTTATGCAAGATGGCGACGAACCGGTGTCTGGACCGGTTAAAATCGGCGGCAGCCAAAAGGGAGACGTACGTCGGCCCGTGGCTTCCGGAGCCGATCGATACGAGCGCCCGGCCGGAAGATCCTTACGATATGTATATGCTGAAGGAATCGATATCGACCGCGTACTTGCTTATGCTCGAGCAGTTGTCCGCGACGGAACGTGCCGTCTTTTTGCTCCGCGAAGTGTACCGGTACGAGTATGAGGAAATAGCCGATATCGTCGGCAAATCGTCGGCGAATTCCCGGCAGATTTTCCGGCGTGCGAAGAACAAGATCGGCGAAAATCCCGAAATCGAAACGAAGAGCGATCCGAGCGCCCGGCAGGAACTGGTCACAAGTTTCGTCGAAGCGATGAGCACGGGCAACGTGGCCCGGATGCTGGAGCTGCTCGCACCTGATGCGGTATTGCTCAGCGACGGCGGAGGCAAGGTGCGCGCCGCGGTGAATCCGCTTCTCGGTCCGGACCGGATCTGGCGTTTTTTCGAAGGGTTGCGTCAAAAATACGCCGTCGAATTCCGCGGCGAATGGCGGATGGTCAACGGCGCGCCGGGGTTCGTTCAGCACCGGCAGCATGCCGTATGGATCGTCACATTCCATATACGGGAGGGCCGGATCGAGTCGATCTATATCGTAGCGAACCCGGATAAAACCGCCCGGTTTATCGGAAACGCTATAAAACAGTGAAGCGGCGTTCCAAGCCGGGGGCCGTTTTGCCTGTAAGGGTGCGGGGGACGGAACGGCCGGGAGTCTTCCCTTTCCGGGGTTTACCCGTTATGATAGGATAGGAAATGACAAGAAGGGGGAGCGGGATATGAACGCCCGGAACGTAGTGCTGGTTGGGTTTATGGGGACGGGCAAATCGACCGTGGCGTCCTTGATCGCGGAACGGCTCGGCTGGAGCAAGGTCGATCTGGATACGTCGATCGAAACGGCGGAGCGCGCCACCATCCCGCAATTATTTGCCGGTCAAGGAGAGCCGTATTTTCGCCAGGCGGAAACCAATGCGCTCATCCGGGAACTGGAAGGCCGCGAGGGACAAGTCGTGGCGACCGGCGGAGGCGCCGTATTAGCCGAACAGAACCGCGCCATTATGCTCGGCAACGGGCTCGTGGTCGCGCTTACCGCCAGCGTGGAGACGATCCTGGAACGCGTGCAGAACGACCCGAACCGTCCTTTATTGAAGGGGAATGCTGCGGCCTCGGTGCCGGAGCTTCTGGAAAAGCGCAAGACAGCTTACGACTTCGCCCATCTGCGTATCGATACGACCGGGAGAACGCCGGAGAGCATCGCGGACGAAATCGTCGGGCATGTCCGGAAGTTACTCGTTTAATCGCGGTTTGCGGCCCGGGAAGCGATTCTTTTTCCAGTCAGGGAAGATACGATCGAGGGAGACGGTGTTATGACGGTTCTGTTCATCGGACTTGCCGGAGTGCTTGGCGCACTGGCGCGTTACGGGGTCAGCCTGGCTGTCGATCCGTATGTCTATCCTCTGTTCCCGCTGGCTACGCTGCTGTGCAACTTCTCAGGCAGCTTCGCGCTCGGCTGGCTGTCCGGCGGAGGCGCGCTGCGGCTGGGCTGGTCCGAACGGACACGTATGGCGGTGACGACCGGCTTCGTCGGCTCGTATACGACGTTTTCCACATTCGGAGCAGAGACGGTTCACTTTCTGGACAGCGGACACGGGTGGATGGCGGCGGTTTACGTCATGACCAGCCTGTGGGGCGGGCTGCTGCTCGCCTGGGCGGGCGGCCGTCTTGCGGAAGCAAGGAAGAGCGGAGGCGAAGCGGTCTAATGTGGGGGAACGTCGCTCTGGTTGCGGCTGGCGGATTTTGCGGGGCCATAGCCCGCTATTACATATCCAAAAAGATGGGGGAACGATTCCAAAGCAGCGTCCCGTATGGTACACTGACAGTAAACTTGACCGGCTGCTTTCTGCTCGGACTGCTCATCGGCGGAGACTGGGGCAAGCCTGATCTGCTGCTGCTTGCCGGAACCGGATTTATGGGGGCGCTGACCACTTTTTCCACGCTGCAGTTGGAACTCGTGGGACTAGCCAGGAAGTCGCGCTACCGCGCGCTTATCGGATACATAACGGCAAGTTACGTACTCGGAATTGGATTATCGTATATCGGCTATTGCGTCGGTCGAGCGATCTGACGCCCACATCGCAGAGGGAGAGATGACAGTAAGATGAAAGCCATAGTAAAACCTACCCCGGTATTAAACGGGGAAATCAACGCCCTTTCCTCCAAAAACTACACGACCCGGTATATGCTCGTAGCGGCGCTGGCGGAAGGGACAAGCACGATCCGTTATCCGGCGCACAGCGAGGACAGCGATGCGATGCGCCGCTGTATTCGCGATCTCGGAGCGGAACTGATCGAAGAAGGCGATACGATGACGATCCGCGGCTTCGGCCGCCATCCGAAGCAGGTTTCCGAGCTGAATGTCGGCAATGCGGGTGCGGTGCTGCGATTCCTCATGTCGGTCGCGGCGTTTTGCCCGGAGCTTACGTTCGTGAATACCTATCCCGATTCGCTTGGCAAACGTCCGCACGACGACCTGATCACCGCTTTGGAGCAGATGAACGTTCGTATCGAGCACAACAACGGCAAGCTGCCGATCACGATCCGCGGAGGCCAGCCGAAGGGCGGACGGATTCAAGTATCGGGCAACGTCAGCTCGCAATTTTTGAGCTCTCTGCTGTTCATGACGCCGCTGCTTGATGAGGACAGCGAAATTGAAGTGCTTCACGATCTGAAATCAAAGGTCGTCGTCGGCCAGACGCTTGAGGTGATCCGGCAAGCCGGTATCCGGATCGAGGCGAGCGACGATATGATGCATTATCGCATACCCGGAAGGCAACGCTATGAAGCGAAGGAATATGTCGTGCAGGGCGATTATCCCGGCTCGGCGGCGATTCTTGCTGCTGCTGCGGTTACGCAGTCCGATGTCCGCGTACTTCGTCTTGAAGAAGAGAGCAAGCAGGGAGAGCGCGCGGTGGTCGACGTGCTGCGGGCGATGAACGTACCGCTTACACACGAGAGAGGCGTCGTTCACATTAAAGGCGACGGCAGCTTGCAGGCGGTCGAATTCGACGGGGACCATTTTACCGACGCGGTGCTTGCGATGGTAGCGGCAGCCGTATTTGCGAAAGGAACGTCGCGTTTCTATAATGTAGAAAATTTGCGCTACAAAGAATGCGACCGCATTACCGATTACTTGAACGAGCTTCGCAAAGCCGGAGCGGACATCGAGGAGCGCCAAAGCGAGATCATCGTCCACGGCAAGCCGGAAGGCGTGGAAGGCGGAGTCGAGATCGACGCCCATTACGACCATCGGGTCATTATGGCGCTTACTGTCGTCGGACTTCGTTCCAAAGGCGGCTTGACGATTAAGGACGCTCACCATGTAGCCAAATCGTATCCGCATTACTTCGAGCATCTGAAATCGATCGGCGCCGACGTCCAATTGATCGACTGAGTCGGGCCCGCTGCGGCCGGCTCACTGTTCCAACTAACGAATCACCTACAACGAAGCGAATGAGATGGTAGCGAATGATGATCATCATGAATATGGTCAAAGTTTTGTTCACGACATTTCTCATCGTGGGGCTGCTGTTTTCAAGCGGTGTTTTCAGCGTGCTGCTTTATGCGAAAATGACCGGAAAAGATTTTTTCACGGAAGCGCAGCCGATCGCGGCGGTATTGGCGGAGGGCGCCGCCCCGGCCCCTCCTGTTAGCGAAGCGAAGCCCGAGCCGGTAAAGCCGAAGCCCGCTTCCGCCATGCTGGACGCTCCGCTCGTCAGGCAGCTCCCCGAGCTGCCCGCCGGCTGCGAGATCGTCAGCCTCACGATGCTGCTCAACTACTATGGCGTCGACAAAGATAAGATGGAGCTGTACCGCGAGATGATTAAAGATCCGACTCCGATTCGCTGGGAGAAAGGAGCTATCGCTTATTGGGGCAACCCGAACACCGGGTATGTCGGCGATGCTACCGGCAAATCGCGCGGGTTCGGGATTTATCACGGAGCGCTGCTTCCCACCCTGAAGGAGTACGTGCCGACAGCGATCGATATGACCGGAATGGAGTTCGATGCCATCGAGCGTCAGATCGCGGAAGGGCTGCCGGTCGTTATATGGACGACGATCAATTTTCAAGAAACCCAGAAATGGGTGGAATGGGACACGCCGATCGGACCGATCAAGACGACGTTTATGGAGCATGCCGTCCTGCTCGTCGGTTATGACGAAGAGAACGTATACGTCAACGATCCTTACAGTGGCAAAAAGTCGTTGAAGCTGAACAAAGAGCAGTTTTTGGGAACATGGAATGCATTAGGCAAGCAAGCATTGTCTTATACGAACGATTAGTTTCAAGCTGAATTGGAGGGAATTAGAGATGGCATTTGAAAATCCTTCGCGCGACCGGATCAAGGAATTGCTGCAGCAGACGAAAACGATCGCCGTCGTCGGCTTGTCGGACAAGCCGGACCGTACTTCGTATATGGTGTCACAGGCGATGCAGGCGAAAGGCTACCGGATCATTCCGGTTAATCCGAACGCCGATACTGTGCTTGGCGAGAAAAGTTATGCTTCGCTGACCGATATTGAGGAACCGGTCGATATCGTGAATGTGTTCCGCCGCAGCGAAGATACGGTTTCCGTAGCGAAGGATGCGCTTTCGATGAAGCATAAGCCTGCGGTATTCTGGCTTCAGCTCGGCATCGCGAACGACGAGGCTGCGGCTCTTGCCGCCGGAGCGGGCATCGAAGTGATTATGGACCGCTGCATCAAAGTCGAGGATTCGATACTGCTTCCTAAGAAGTAAACGACTTCCATCTATAAAAAAACGCAAACCGAAGAAACTAGTAAAGGCTTCAGCGAAAGGATGCCGCCCAGTTCCATACGCGACATTCGGTTACTGAAGACTTTCTATTTTCCGAGGAGGATTCCCGTCCGTGTATAAACAACAATCGAGCTCGTTGTATGGTTCGTCCGCAGGCAGTATGGGTAACCAGTCGTCTACGTCCCAGTACCGCGGAAGCCAGAACCAGAAGCCGTTCCAGCCGATCGGAATGGTTCAATCCCAGTATGGGCAGCGTGCATCCCAGTACGGGAGCGGCCAGACTCAATCGGCGGCAGCCGGAGGCATGCAATCTTCAGCAGGCGGCTTCCAGAGTACGAGCTCGTTCCATACGGCGAACTACCGCGGCAACCAGCCGGGCCACGACAGCTATTTGCGCTCGGATTCCCGCACCCCGTCGCAGAGCGGAGCGATCGGGATCGGGTCCGGTTATGGCAGCGGAACGATGAGCCAATCGAACCAGGCGTTCGGGATGGGACAAAGCGGCTCGGGACAAGCGGCAGGTGCAGCTTTTCAAAGTACGAGCTCGTTCCACACGGCCGGCTATCGCGGCAACCAGCCGGGGCATGACAGCTACCTGCGTTCGGATTCGCAGCATCCGAGTCAGGCACAGACCGGCTATGCATCCTTCGGAATGGCTCAAAGCCAATTCCAGCCGCAGCAAAGCAGCTACCAGCAGCAACAAAACACGTATCAGCCGCAAAATCAATTCCATTTCCAAAATCAAATGCAGAACCAGCAGCTAAACCAAATTCAGAACCAGAATCAATCGTTCGCTTCCACGCAGTCGTTCCATACGGCCGGTTACCGTGGCAATCAGCCGGGACATGACGCCTACCTGCGTTCGGACTCGAATCAGCCCGCCTCTTCGTATTCGAGCATTGGCGGCACGAGCTCTTTCCGATTTTAATTCGAGATGAAGTCAAGCGGACCGGCAGGTCCGCTTCTTTGTTTGTCCATGGAATTACGCCGGTCGATTGCTTTTGACAAAACGGGGTCGAAGCTTTACGATGGTACAGAAGGGGGGACAGGGCTTGAACTGGATGGGCAATTTGCAGCAATTCGGGCGTTCGCTCATGATTCCGATGATAGCGCTGCCTGCGGCGGCGATTTTGCTGTTCCTCGGCAATTTGCCTTGGGAATGGATCGGAATCGAAAGATTCGGAGAATTGCTCAGCTTCACCGGAAATTCGATCTTTGCGTATTTGCCTTTCCTCTTCTCCATCGGAGTAGCGCTCGGGCTTACGCAAAATGCCGGTATTGCGGGAATCGCCGCATTGCTAGGCTATTTTATTTTTTTCGCGTTAACCAAATATTACATGGGGACGTTTTTTGAGCTGGGGGTTGCCGGCGGGGTGATGATCGGCTTGCTAGCCGCCTTGTCGTATCACCGGTTCAAATCGATTAAGCTGCCCGAATACATACAGTTTTTTGGCGGTCCCAGATTTGTTCCGCTGTTTATGAGCTTCGCTTCGATCGTATTCTCCGCTGTCGTCATTCAGCTGGGGCCGACCGTCAAGCTGATTCTGGACCGCCTGGGCGAATGGATATTGACGCACGGGGCGGCTGGGACGTTCGTCTACGGAGTCGCATACCGGCTGCTCGTTCCGTCGGGGCTTCACCATATTTTGAATAACGTCGTCTGGTTCCAGATCGGGCCGTATATGCGGGACGACGGTCATGTCGTGTACGGGGATTTGCCCCGTTTTTTTGCCGGAGATCCGGAAGCGGGCATTTTTATGGCAGGGCTGTACCCGATTATGATGTTCGCGCTTCCTGCGGTTGCATTCGCCATCATTCACGAAGCCCGGGAAGACTTGAAGCCCAAAGTGAAGGCGACGTTTTTGACGGCCGCGCTCACTTCGTTTTTGACCGGCGTGACGGAGCCGATCGAGTTCGCTTTTTTATTTGTGGCGCCGTATTTGTTCGTCGTGCACGCCTTGTTGTCCGGAGCGGCGATGTGGCTGGCATACGAGCTGGATATTCATCACGGCTTCTCGTTCTCTGCCGGAGCGATCGATTTCGTCATCAATGAGCATCTGGCTACGAACGGGCTGCTGTTGATCCCGATCGGGCTGCTGTTCGCCGGCATTTATTACTTCCTGTTCCGCTGGGCGATCCGGAAGTTCCAACTCCCTACACCTGGGCGGGAGGAAGGCTCCTCCCTCGAGGAATGGGCCGGGGATGTGCGCTACAGGGCGCCGCTTATCCTGCAGGCGCTCGGCGGCAAAAATAACGTCATCGAGATCGAAGCGTGCATTACCCGTCTCCGTCTGACGCTCGGCAACGACAAGCTGCTGGATATTAACGCTTTGAAGCATCTGGGGGCGGCCGGAGTGATCCACCTCGGGGGAGGCAACGTGCAGGTCGTATTCGGCACATTCTCCGAGCTGATCCGCGAAGAGATCGTGAAGGTGCTGCATAAGGAGATCCGGCAAGTGCATTTCCATGCGCCGGTGCAGGGCAATATGATTCCGATCGAGGAAGTGCCGGACGCGATATTCGCCCAGAAGCTTGTAGGCAACGGGGTGGCGTTTTACCCGGAACGCGGGGAGCTGCTCTCGCCCGTTACGGGCAAGGTGGTGCACATTTACCCGACGATGCATGCCATCGGGTTGAGGACCGAGGAGGGGCTCGAGGTGCTGCTTCATATCGGCATCGATACGTCCCACTTGCAGGGCAAGTTATTCCAGGCGGTAGTGAAAGAAGGGGACGACGTGACGGTCGGTCAATTGCTGATCCGGTTTGATGTGCAAAAGCTTAAAAAACATGCCAAATCGCTTGCTACGCCCATGGTCATCACGAATCCGAACATCGTAAAATCGTGGGCGTTCGCCCCGTTCAAACACGTCAAAAAAGGTCAGGCGTCGGTCATGTCTGTCGTGATGAAGGACGCCGGCGACCCGCAAGACGCCAAGCTTTCTGGAGGTGACGCATCGAATGGTTAAAGGCAGCGGGGGGGCCGTCGGCATCGCCATCGGCAAGGCGTTTGTCCTGCCGGATTGGGAATGGGAGCTGACGGAGCAGCCGATCGACGTCAACGACATGGCTTTCGAGTTCGAAAGACTGTACGAGGGCGTCCGAATTTCGAAGTCGGAGCTTCAGCAGATTAAGACCGACATCGCAGAAGTGCTTGGGGTCGAGGAATCGAATATTTTTGACGCTCACCTGGCGATTCTGGAAGATCCGGTGTTCATGAATGAAGTTGCGGGGATTATCCAGCGTCAGTACAAGGCGGCGGAAGTGGCGGTAAAGGAAGTCGTAGATAAGTTCGTCAACATGTTCGACCTTCTCGACGACGAATATATGAAGGAGCGGGCGCTCGATATCAAAGATGTGGGAACGAGGCTGCTCAAGCATCTGCTCGGTTCGTTCGAGGAAACGAAACCGCCGGTCGATCAGCCGTTTATTATCGTAGCCCGCGAGCTGACGCCTTCCCAACTGGCGCATCTGGACCCGAACCAGCTGCTCGGCATCGTAACCGCTTCGGGCGGCAAGACGTCGCATACGGCCATTATGGCGCGCGCTATGGGCATCCCGTTCATATTCAACGTCGAAGGCGGAGCCCAGACCGGCGACTTGCTTATTCTCGACGGGGAGACCGGAGAAGTTCACGTCAACCCGGAACAATCGGTAGTCGAAGCGTATATGCAGCGCCGCCTCCAGCTCGATCAGGAGCGGGAACGGCTGCGTGCCGTCGTTAACGTCCCTTCCGAGACGCGGGACGGCAGAGAGGTGAACCTGTACGCGAACATTACGTCGCTGGCCGAGCTGGAGCAGGCATTAAAGCACGGGGTGAAGGGCGTAGGTTTGTTCCGGACCGAGATGTTGTATATGGACCGGCACACGTGGCCCAAAGAGGATGAGCAGTTCGAAGTGTATAAGGCGGCCGCGCAGAAGCTGGACGGCCAACCGCTCGTGATCCGGACGCTCGATATCGGCGGCGACAAGCTGCTGGACTACATATCGCTGCCGGAAGAAGACAATCCGGTGCTCGGCTACCGGGGCATCCGCATCTCCATCGACCGGCGGGACTTGTTCAAGACCCAGCTGAAGGCGATCTTGCGGGCGAGTTCGTTCGGCAATGTGAAAATATTGTTCCCGATGATTTCCTCGATCGAGGAAGTGCGCCGCGCGCGCGAGGTGCTGGAGCTTGCCATGCAGGAGCTGCAGAGGGCCGGGCAGCCTTATAACGCGAACATCGAGATCGGGATTATGATCGAAGTGCCTGCGGCGGTCGCGATCGCTGATTTGCTTGCGCAGGAAGTTCAATTTTTCAGCATCGGCACGAACGATCTCGTTCAATATGTCCTAGCGGTCGACCGGATGAACGAAAGGATCTCCCATTTGTATGAGCCTTACCACCCGGCTGTGCTGCGGATGCTGAAGGCGACGGTCGAAGCGGCGCGCCGCAACGGCATTTCGGTCAGCGTATGCGGTGAACTGGCCGGCGACGCGGATGCGCTGCCGATGTGGCTCGGTTTGGGCGTTTACGATTTGAGCATGTCCTCCCACTCGGTACTGGATGTGAAGCGGAGATTGATCGACAGTTCGGAGAAGGAAGGCGCGGAGCTGCTGGACAAATTGCTCGCCTGCCGGACCTGTACGGAGATGAAGTCGCTTATTCACGCGACGAAGGCGGAGGACGGCGAACCGCCCGCCGCGGTATAGAGGGCCGCATTCCGTCCGCGGCAGTCCGGCACAGTTAACGTGATGCAGATCGTGTCAGAAATCAGAACACCTCCCTGGTGCCCGGGGAGGTGTTTTTGTGCTAATGGGCATAAAAGTGTAAACAAATTGATGCAAGTTATTTACAAGTTATTTACCTCTTTATCCATTCGTGCTAGTATGAAGATGAGGTCGCCGTCCTACCTGTGAAGACTGCCAACGATCGGGGACTTATTCCGTATATGAGGAGTGCGATAACGATGAAGTTTTGCTGCGTGAGCGAGGTTATGACACCGGATCGGCCGGTCTTTATGCACGGATTCGGGGCCAGAACGAGTAAAAGCGAAGGCGTGCTCGACCAGCTCTACGTGAAGGCCGCGATGCTGGAGGCGAACAAGACGCTGCTCCTGCTGACGATCGACGCTTTGGGCGCAGACCGGAGCTTTGTGCTTGGCGTTAAGGAGGCGTTAAAGGAGAAGTTCGGCCTGGAGCATGACGAGGTGCTGATCAATTTCTCGCATACGCATCACTCGGTCTTTTTGACCGGACTGGATACGGAACACCGCCGGGGCGCGTACAGCATCGCCCAGGAAGGCTGGACCGACAACGACGAGGAGCTTGACTACACGGAGGACGAGGCTTTGTTCCGCTTCATGCGGGATACGATCCTGCGGATGACGGAGTATTGCCGGAACCATCTCGTCCCGGGAGAGCTCAGCATCGGGCGGGGCTTCTCCGATTTTGCGGTCAGCCGGCGCAAGCCGGACGGGAAGGGCGGCGTCTCGTGGAGCCCGTATGTGGACGGGCCGATCGACAAGGAGCTGCTGGTGATGAAGCTGACGGATGCGGCGGGCGCGGTGAAGGGCATTTTGTACAATTACGGCTGTCATACGACTTCGATGGGCTCCGACAACATGCTGCTGTCCAACGACTTCGCCGGCCGGACGTCCCGCGTGCTGGAGGAAACGTATCCGGGAGCCGCCGTTTTGTTTTTGCAAGGCTGCGCGGGAGAGCTGAAGCCGCGAAAAGGTGCGGACGGCGCCCGATTCAAAAGCATGACGATCGCTGAGATGGAGGAGGCCGGCACGGACTTAGCCCAGGATGTGATCCGGATTATGGAACAGGGGCCTTTCGAGACGGTTCATTGCTCGTTCCGTACGGCGCTGGCCGATCCGCTGCTGTATACGGAGCAGACCCCGGCCGCTTTTTATGAGCCGATTGCAAGCAATCCGGACTACAACTCCTTTTACCGGAATGCGGCCATCCGCACGATACAAGCGATCAAGGACGGGACGATCAAGGACCGGATCCCGCACTATATCTCGGTCTGGAAGCTGGACGATCGTCATCGAATCGTATCGATGGAGGGCGAAGTGTCGACCGAATATTCGCTGCTGATCAAGAAGCTGTTCGCAGGCGATACGACGCTGGCGCTGGGTTATACGAACGGGGTATACTGCTATATCCCGACGCGGAAAATGATCGGAGAGGGCGGGTACGAATCGGATTGCAATTTCTTCTTCGACATGCGAGGCCCGTTCGTACCAGAGATCGAAGATATTATCGTCGGCCAGCTGGTGAAGCTGGATATGGAGTTGGCCGCCCGCGGCTGAACCGAGACGACAAATAAAGCCCCCGACTGACAACGGTTGCCGGTTGTCGGTCTGGGGGCTGTTCGCTGCACGCGAGCGCACCGGTATACGCGATCTGACGTATACGGGGAGCCTCTTTCCTCTACCCTTTCGCCAGTACGTCGCAGAACGCTTTCGCATAAGGCGGCAAGTCGGGCGGACGGCGCGAGGACACGATGTTGTTGTCCACGACGACCGCTTCGTCGATCCATTCCGCACCCGCGTTTTCCATATCGTCGCGAATGCCCGGAGTCGAGGTCACTTTGCGGCCCTGCAATATTTTGGCCGAGATGAGCACCCAGCCCGCATGGCAGATTTGCCCGATCGGCTTGCCGGCTTCATCCATCTGCCGGACGAGCTGCAGCACCTTCGGATAACGGCGCAGCTTGTCCGGAGCCCAGCCGCCAGGCACAAGCAGGCCGTCGCAGGCGATAGCGTCCATCTCGTCGAAGGAGATGTCACTCACCGCGGGCACTCCGTATTTGCCGTAATACGTTTTCCCTTTCTCCGGACCGGCCAGCACGACGACCGCGCCCTCTTCGCGAGCCCGGTAGATCGGGTACCAAAGCTCCAGATCTTCGAATTCCTCGTCAACCAAGCAGATGACCTGCTTACCGTCTAATCTCATCTCAACATCCCTCCTTGCGACATTGTACCATAAAAGGATTGCATTTTTGAAACGATCCGTCATAATGAGAGAAGCTCTGTCTGCGAGATTTGCCAGCGCCGGTAGAGTTATATGATGAGATAGGAGAGACACGTTTGAACCGGATAATCCGATGGCTCCCGGCCGTGGTGTGGATGGCCCTCATTTTTTATATGTCGCATCAGACGGGGGACGATCTCGGAACGCTGCTGCCTTTTTTTCAGAACTGGTTTCCTTGGATGGCCAGCTTTGACTGGGGACATTTTATCGCTTACTTCGTGCTTGCGCTTACTTACTACGGAGCGATGTTTCCGCGCTGGGCCGGCTGGGGCGGGAAAGCTCTGGTCGTCGTCCTCTGTCTGCTGTACGGCGTGACGGACGAATTTCACCAGCGGTTCGTCGAAGACCGGACTCCTGACCTGATGGATCTGCGCAACGATACGATCGGAGCCGCTATCGCCATGGCAGTCGTATCGCTGCCTCCTGTAGACCGCCTGCTGCGCAAGCTGATCCGCCGCTAGCAAAAAATACTATACGGCTGCGGGAAGGAGTTTTGCCGGGAAAAGCGAATAAAAGTTGTATCGCATATACCGGAAGGAGTGCTTTTGTTCGTGCAAAAGCAATGCAGCTGCGGCGAGACGATGAGTATTCGTTTGCGCACCGTCATATTTCAAAACAAAGTGGAAATCGAAAACGTGCCGATTTATTCGTGCGACGATTGCCAGCGATCGGAACTGTTCCCTCCGATCAAGCAGGAGCTGACCGGTTACATCCGTACATTAGGCTCGAAGCCGGAAGTCGCGACGGTTTTATTCGACGAGATGTCTGAGCTGGCCGGCCTGATGCACAAGGTGACTCATAAGGACAATCAGATGTATACCGTAGAATCCATTATCCAAGAACGCGTCAACGAGCTGCTGGATACGCTTCTGCTTGCCAAGTCGCTCGGCGACGACGCCTGGGTGGAAGACGTACGCCACCGGCTGAAGCAGATTACGAGCCATTTGACGACTACATATCGTCTCTCCTGAACGTATGGGGATGAGAGGGGCAGCGCGCTCCCGCTATTGAGGGCGGACGCCCGTCAGCGGCATCATTCCCGCGATAATAGACGCTGAGCCAACGCAAGTTGGCTTTTTTGCCTTGTTTTTGGTAGTATTTAATAAGTAGGCACGATTCGGATGCGAGAGGGTGGAATAGATGGACATCATCGAACTGGAATCGGAGAGGCAATGGCTGAACTTGCTCGAGTCCAGCTCAGAGACTCCGGTGCTCGTATTCAAGCACAGCACGCGTTGTCCGATTAGCAGCGAAGCTTATGAGCAGTGGCAGTCTTTTCTAGGCAAGGAGCCGAATCCGGACTGCGAATATGCGCTGGTGCTGGTTGTCGAATCGCGCGACGTATCGAACCGGATCGCCGAGACGATTAACGTGAAGCACGAATCTCCGCAAGTGCTGCTTGTAAAAGGGCGTAAGGCGGTATGGCATACGTCCCATGGGAGAATTACCGAATCGGCTCTGCGCGAAGCGCTGAATAATAGCCTGTAACTGAAATGTAACCGTGTTTTCATTGCGAAGTCAGACGTTTTGTCGTATGATGTATGCAAATGACGAGAAAACGTTTCCTTTCGTTTTTCACACTGAATAACTGGAGTAGATACTAGTGACCGTAACGATTTATGACGTAGCCCGCGAAGCAGGCGTATCGATGGCGACCGTATCGCGTGTCGTCAACAACAATCCGAACGTAAAACCGCAAACGCGTAAAAAAGTATTTGAAGCGATTGAAAGACTCGGCTATCGCCCCAACGCGGTAGCAAGAGGACTGGCGAGCAAAAAAACGACGACCGTCGGCGTCGTCATTCCGGATATTTCGAATTCGATTTTTTCCGAAGTGGCTCGCGGCATCGAAGATATTGCGAATATGTACCATTACAATATCATTCTGTGTAACGCCGACAAGAGGAAAGAAAAGGAGATCCGGGTCATTAACACCCTGCTGGAGAAGCAGGTGGACGGACTTCTGTTCATGGGCGGTACAGTCACCGAGGAACATGTCCAGGCATTCCGGACTTCGACCGTTCCGATCGTGTTGTGCGGAACAAGAGACGATAAGGACCAGTTCCCTTCGGTCGATATCGATCACGAGGCGGCCGCTTTTGACGCAGTCAAGCTGCTGATCGGACAAGGACACAGCAAGATCGGGATGATCAGCGGAACGCTGCAGGACCCGGCCAACGGCTATTCCCGGTACCAAGGGTACAAAAAAGCTTTGGAGCAAGCCGGTTTGAGCGTATCCGAGGATCTGGTTCGCATCGGCAACTACCGGTACGAATCGGGTTACGATGTGATGAAATATTTCCTCCATCTGTCCGACCGGCCAACAGCCATCTTCGCAGCGACCGATGAGATGGCGATTGGTGCCATCCATGCGATCCAGGACGAAGGGCTGCGCGTTCCGGAAGATATATCGGTTATCAGCGTAGACAACATCCGTATGGCGTCGATGGTGCGTCCATTGCTCACTACCGTTGCACAACCGATGTACGACATCGGAGCGGTATCGATGCGTCTTCTGACCAAGCTGATGAACAAAGAAAATGTAGAAATGTCCAAAGTGCTGCTTTCGCACGAAATTATTCAGCGCAAATCGGTGGCTCATGTATAATGAGCCCCTTTTCTTTTTATTGTACTTAACTAAAGGAACCGGGAGGGGCGGCAACTCGTGACATGGAATAAGATCGGATTGATCGGCGCGATGGCCGAAGAGATTGAACGGATCAAAGAACGTCTGACGAACGAGAAGGTGACCGAAAAGGCGGGAATCCGCTTTATGGAAGGCGTGTTTTGCGGGAAAAGCGTTGTGCTTTGCCGGTCGGGCGTAGGCAAAGTGAATGCGGCCGTATGTACGCAGCTGCTGATCGATCAATTCGGCGTCGACGCGATCATTTTTACCGGCGTTGCAGGAGCTTTGGACCCGGCGCTGGATATCGGCGATATCGTCATCTCGAGCGATTGCATGCAGCACGATATGGACGCGTCCGCGCTCGGCTTCCCGAGAGGAACGATCCCGTTCGCGGACACATCGGTTTTCCCGGCGGATCAGGCTCTTGTTAAGCTGGCCGTACAAGCCGGAGAGCGCCAGGAGAGCGGCAGGATCGTCTGCGGCCGGGTGTTGTCGGGCGACCAGTTTATCGCGGACCGGGGCACGGTCAAGCTGCTTCACGAGCAGTTAGGCGGAACGTGTACGGAGATGGAAGGTTCGGCGGTTGCGCAAGTATGCGCGATGAACGGAATTCCGTATGTCGTTATTCGCTCGATGTCGGACAAGGCCGACGGCTCGGCTCATGTCAATTTTGCAGAGTTTACCGTCAAGGCGGCCGATCGTTCCTACTCGATCGTGGAGCGGATGGTCAGCTCTTTATAAACGCTACAGCCTAAAAAAGCTCAGTTCCGCTAAGGAACTGAGCTTTTTGCCGGTTTGCGAAGACGGTTGCGCGTGGCGGCGGCCGCAATGAGGCGATTGCTGCGGTCTGTCTGCCAACGTATCCAATATGGGTTTGTGTTCATTCCGGCACATACATCAAAGCGATCTCCCGGGTGCGCCGGTTATTCTCGGTAATCTCCTTGCGGCGGGGAATCGGCGTCCACGTATGGACCGGATCAAGCCACGTATCCGGCAGTTCGAGCGGACTTTTGTCCGCCCATCGTTTTACCCATGCTTCCGGCAGCGGAGTATCCGGTTTTCGGGTCAGCTCGTCCAGCAGCGGATGATCGGTCATGACAAGCCACAGAAGGCTCCATGCGCGCGGCACGATGCGCCAGATGTCGTACCCGCCGCCGCCCAGGGCGACCCAGCGTCCGCCGCAGTATTGATGCGCTAGCCGGTGGATCGTCTGCGGCATCTCGGCGAAGATGCGCATGCTGCAATGAACGTGGGCGAGAGGGTCCAGGGCGTGGGCGTCGCAGCCGTGCTGGCTGACGATCAGATCCGGTTTGAACGAACGGACGACCCGGTCCATCGCCTCGTTGAATCCTTCCAGCCAGGAGTCGTCCTCCGTATAGGGCTCCACCGGAATGTTAATGCTCATCCCGTAGCCTTCGCCTTCGCCGCGTTCATTAGCGGCTCCGGTGCCCGGAAACAAATATTTGCCGGTCTCGTGAAACGAAAGCGTGCACACATTCGGGTCGTGGTAAAACGACCACTGCACCCCGTCGCCGTGATGAACGTCCGTATCTACATACAGCACTCTGGCATTATACTTTTGGCGGATGTAAGCGATTGCGATCGAGGCGTCGTTATACACGCAAAAACCGGCGCCTTTATTCGGCATAGCATGGTGAAGCCCGCCGCCCAAATGAAGGGCGTGCGCCGTCCGTCCCGACATGACCGCGTCGGCCGCTTCGATGGAGCCGCCGACGATTTGCCGGGTAACGTCGTGCATATTTTCGAAATAGGGCGTATCTTCGGTACTCAGGCCGAAACGGTCCGCTTCTTGGATTGCCTGCTCGGCCGGATGCGGACAGCTTAACTGTTTGACGGCTTCGATGTATTCCGGCGTATGTGTGAACAGCAGCTCGTCTTCCTCGGCGATGCGCGGCGTCACGATGTCCGAAGGATCGAGGGCTCCGAGCTCGTCCAGCAAATCCCGGGTGAGCAGCAGACGTTCCTGATCGAACGGATGGGTATCGTTAAAGCGGTACTTCGTTTCGTCTTGATGATAAACGTACACCGCGTTTGAGCTTTTCATACTTTTCCTCCGATTGTCAATACATGAACCGTTGACGAAACCGAATCGTATCGAATTTTTCCACTGAGGATAGCGGAACTTCTTTGCCGATACGCACCATGAGGCAGTTAGCCGGGTGAGAGCATATTTCCGGATCGTCAGTCGCGAACCAGACCATGTCCACCGATTTCATCAGCTTTTCCATCATATTGCGGTAGTCCCAGACGTTCGATAAGCTGCCTTTCAAATCCCAGTGCCAGTAATATTCAGTCGTGAATACGATCATATTTTCCAGCTGATCTTCCATAAAGGCGAGCTTGATCATTTTTTTGCCGAGACCGATCGAACGATAGTCGTCCGCGACCTCGATCGCACCAAGCTCGACCAGGTCGATCATATTGCCTTCGGACCAGCGCTCCATCTCATCCGGGTAGTGAAAGGTTACGTAACCTACGACCGTCTGTCCGTCGCGGGTTAGGATGATTCGGCCTTCGGGCAGCTCGGTTATTTCCACAAGCGCTTCATGCTGCTCGTTAGGCCGCCGGAATGCGTCCAGATCCGGATGCATGGTTAAGCCGCGCAAATGATCGGTAGGTACGGGACCTTCGACAATAAGCTTTCTGCCCTGGAAGTCGACCTCGAATGAATGATAGATTTTGCGGTGCTCCACGTATGAAATCACTCCTTTCGTGCTGCGGTTGTATCACGACATTGTTCCCCATATGCTACTTATAGCAGATTATAGAGCGGTTGAAAAGGAATAGGCTATTAATTCCGACTATGATATAATAAGATCGTCACAAAACTTACACACTCCCTTCACAACTCAGACAGGCTATATGGACGTTTTGTCCGCATACTTAATGAAAACGGTTAAATGCCAGCCGCTATAGGAGGAGAATTATGGGTAACATGCAGACGGAAATTTTAAAAGCTATCGCTACCGACGGGAACCTGAAAAACTACGAGGAAGCCCGTGTGTCGTTCGATTGGGCCGACGTAGAAAAGCAGTTCTCCTGGTATACGACCGGTAAAGTCAATATGGCCTACGAGGCGATCGACCGTCATGTCGAAGCCGGACTGCAGGATAAGGTAGCGCTTTATTACAGCGATGCCACCCGCGATGAAGCTGTTACTTACGGGCAGATGAAAGCGAATTCGAACAAATTCGGCAACGTGCTGCGGAAGCTCGGTATCGGCAAAGGGGACCGCGTCTTTATCTTTATGCCGCGCACGCCGGAACTCTATTACGCCTTGCTCGGCACGATCAAGATCGGGGCGATCGCCGGACCTTTGTTCGAAGCGTTCATGGAGCAGGCGGTCCGAGACCGGCTGGAGGACGCGGAAGCTGCCGCGATCGTGACGACGCCGGCCCTTCTGGGGCGCGTGCCGGTGAGCAGCCTGC